>NZ_JACLIC010000007.1:0-427966 GCF_019748695.1 Paenibacillus cucumis (ex Kampfer et al. 2016)
AAACCCCTTTAGCCTTCGGCGTATGGTTTGGCTGCTTTGCCACCAAACCGTGGAGCATTTTTGCTTGTGATCACTCAACTGTCGCCTTGATCGATGATTACTCATCCACTTGGGTGTTTAGCTTGGCTTATTGCACCCTTTCTCTCGGGGCCGCCTCGGTATCCAAACGTTTTTCCAATGCGGCCATATCTGGCGGCAGTGGAGCCTGGAATGTCATACGTTCCCGGAGGATCGGATGTTCGAATATCAGTTCACACGCATGTAGCGATTGGCGTTCAATCCACGTATCCCGTTCCTCACGAACAGCCATTGTCTGCTCATCCACGTTATGCATTGGCAACGTCTTATACATCTGATCACCGATCAACGGGCAACCGATAGACGTCATATGTACCCGGATCTGATGGGTTCGTCCACTCTCCAGCTTCAAACTTACAGCACTGGCACTTCCATCATCCCAGCGAGACAACGTTGTGTAGAGCGTTCTGGCCGCATATCCGTCTGGTGTAACGATACGGCGATGCGGTTCCTCGGGATCGCGATCAATTGGCCCGTCAACTGCCCCCTGTTCGGGAACAGGGCTGCCATGCACCAGTGCGATATATTTTTTATCCACAGTGCCGGCGATCATCTGCTCTGATACATGCTGGTGCACATACGGGTTTTTGGCAATCGCCAGCACGCCGGATGTTTCCTGATCTAATCGGTGGATTGGACGGAAGCGGAATTTCTCGCCTTTTTGTTGCCAATAATGCACCACACCATTAGCTAAAGTACCTGTATAGTGCCCATGGGTTGGATGCACGATAATTCCGGAATCTTTATTCACGATCAGGAGATGTTCGTCTTCATACAACACAGCGAATGGAATATCCTCTGGCAAAATATCATCGGATTCCTCTCGCTCCATCCGAATCTCCACCAGATCACCTGCACTCACTTTGACACTGATATATACCCGTTCACCATTCAGCATAACACCTTGTTCGGTGAGTTTGATTTTGGATAAAAGCTTACGCGAAACCTGAAGCCGCTTTTGAAGCACGGTTTTTAGCAGCCAGCCGTCCTCTACTTCGGTCACCGTGTAGGCAATCGGTGCATAATATTGGCTCATTCTTTGCGGCGGAATACTTTTTTGCTCCGCACATATTCAATATCCGCAACTTGTTGTCTTGCATTGGCTGTCCGTGCAACAACAAAGAAGTAATCCGAAAGACGGTTCAGATACCGGCGCACCGACGGATTAATATCCGTATGCTGTCCCAGCGTAACGGTACGGCGCTCTGCCCGGCGGCACACTGTGCGGCACACATGTAGAGCAGATGAGAGTTGACTTCCGCCAGGGATAATAAAACGTTCCACTTTAGGATTTTCAGCATCATATTGATCGATCCACTGCTCCAGACGTGTGACCATCTCATCCCGTACTTTGTACTTTGTCTCACTTATTCGCACAAAAGCCAGATCTGATCCACAGTCAAAGAGCTCCTGTTGCACTTCAAGCAAATGTTCGCGCAAATCCTCAAATTCTCCGTTAGCAGAGTCAATCAAACTGATTGCTTGACCAACAAAGCAATTTAATTCATCGATCGTGCCATAAGCCTCTACCCGATCATCATCTTTGATAACTCGGCCTCCAATGACCGAAGTCTGGCCTTCATCACCGGTTCGTGTATATATCCCCATCATAATCCCTCCAATTGTGCATCAATCATTTATCAAACGCTGAAATATCTTACCCGATTACCCAAAGCTCGTCTATCCTTCATCTTCATAACGCAAATGCAGAGCTTTCAGATCAATCGCAAGTCCAGACACCAGCATAAACATCTGTTTTGCATTAGACTGCAGAATCCGGTTCACCGAAGCCATTCTCGCTGCAAAAATACGTTCCTCTTCTGACGGATGTAAGCTACCATGCATCTCATTTGTAATGATAAGTATTTTCCCCTGATAGGATAACAGTGCATCTAGTAGCCGTTGTGTTTCCACACGTTGCTGACCCAGATCCGTTGCTTCCCTGAAACTGGCTGCCATCCAGGACGTCAGGCTATCCACAATCAACATGCGTTGATCCGCCAGAAAAAGATTGGATTCCCGATTAATCTGGTTCACCACTTCAGCAAGCTTCGGGCCGTTCCCCACCTGAATGGCACGATAATGAGCGGATGGCAATTCGGGAATTACGGAATCATGATCACCAGTGGACAAATATACACCTTCCCGGCTCATTTGAGCCGCATATTTCAGCGCAAAGCGCGTTTTTCCGCTGCCCATACCGCCTGTGACCGTAATCAGCAATCCGTTCCCTCCTCCCATACCTGTTCTAGATAGATGTTATTCTGTCAGCGCCTTGAGCACTTTTTTCGACTCTTCAATGTTAGCCGCTGACAATGGAATGGTAGCGAACAGATTGCTTGGGGCATAGTTTACATCCTTGAACATCTGCATATTCTCCAGCGGAATACCGTACAAGTGGGTTTCTTTTTTCATATCAGATCCATCGTCGCCCTTCCCTTTTTCAACCAATACAGATCCCTCAAATACACCGCGTTCATATTTCTTGGGATCAAATGTATCATCTAGCGGGACATTCGAGCCGTTCTGACCATACTGTTTCATATCATTTTCAGGCAAAATAAAGATATCATGGCTGCCAGCGGCATATTCAACCAATATTTTTTGAACATCATACATCGCACTTGTAATGATTTCTACTTTTGGTTCTTCACCAAGCTTTTGCTGCAGATTTGTTTGTAACTGTTCCGAAATACCCGATGGATTACCCTGGTTATCAATAATAAACACCGTAAAACCGTCTTTACCGCCACATCCGGCTAATATAAAGATTAATGAAATTATTGCGGTCAGTCCCCAAAATCTCCTCATTCCAGTTCCCCCTTTAGTCTCCTAACTCCAATATATCACAATTGTTCCACGCAAAAAAATAACCCGTATTCGACATTACATTAAAGTACATAACAAAAAGGAGACCCTTTCGGACCTCCTCTCTGCCGTGTTACAAATTATATCATTCTACATGTTCCTAGCATATATCCATCAACCCGATATTTACTTCGGTTTGACCGGATTAGCCTTCATGTATTCGTTAATTTTCAAGTCCAGCAAACTGCTGATTTCAATCACAATGTCGGATGTAAATGATTTCTCTTCCAGAAAAATCTGTTCCATCTTGCTGCGAAGCATGCGGATCTCATCTTCCAAGGAAATGTTATGCAAGGATGCGTCATCAGGGTTCACCGACCATCGGTCGCCATGATCGCTTTCTGCCAGAACGTGTCCACGATTTGTCGGTAAATCATATTCAACACAAAACAAAGCTAACCCCTCCTCAGAAAATAATTTTCCAAATATATGAAATCCTATTTCAAATTGAAATTATATCATAATATTTTGTAAAAGAAAGTATTTTTTTGGAAAAGTACCAAATGCCTTATTTATACTGTGGTTCTTCTTTGTATTAACCCTCTTTTTGAACTTTGTAAACAAAATTTCCGATACGTTCCAAAGCTTCGCTTAACTGGGATACTGAGGTCGCATAAGAGCAACGTAAAAATCCTTCTCCTTGCGGCCCAAACACGTTACCTGGCACCGCAGCCACCTTGTTCTCCGTTAACAATCGTTCAGCAAACAGATCGGAGCTGAGGCCTGTCTTCTGAATACTCGGAAAAGCATAAAACGCTCCCTGAGGTTCATGACAATCCAGTCCAATATCACGGAACCCCTGTACAATCAAACGTCTGCGCTGGTTATAGGATTCGACCATTCGGTCTTTTTCACCCAGTCCATTTGTCAATGCTTCGAGAGCTGCTACCTGACCCATTGCCGGCGCACACATTACCGTGTACTGATGGATTTTGAGCATTGCTGCAATGAGTTCAGGATGTCCACACATATATCCAATCCGCCATCCCGTCATCGCAAACGCCTTGGAGAAACCGCTCACCAAAATCGTGCGATCTTTCATATCGGGAATTGAAGCGAAGCTGACATGTTTCTGATTATAAGTCAACTCAGCATATATTTCGTCAGCAATGACGATCAAATCATGTTTTTTGATGACCTCTGCAATCGGCAGCCAGTCTTCGTAGGTCATGATCGCCCCTGTTGGGTTGCTTGGATAACATAAAATAACAACCTTCGATTTCGGTGTAATGCTAGCTTCCAGCGCTTCAGCCGTTACCTTGAACTGATCCTTTGCATATGTCTCTACCCCGACAGGGATACCTCCACCGATAGATGCAATAGGAGAGTAAGCGACATAAGATGGCTCAGGGATCAGAATTTCGTCTCCGGGCACGATCAATGCACGCAAAGCAAGGTCAATTGCTTCACTTCCACCTACGGTGACAATAATCTCATCTTTCGGATCGTACTTGGTATCAAACTGCGTATCCAGATAACTGCTGATTGCCTCACGCAACTTCGGCATACCTGCATTCGATGTATAACTGGTCATGCCTCTCTCGAGAGAGTATACACAAGCTTCACGCATGTGCCACGGTGTTACGAAATCCGGCTCCCCTACACCAAGCGTGATGATATCTTTATTGTCGCCCACCAGATCAAAAAACTTGCGGATGCCGGATGGCGGGATCTGTTTCACGAGCGGAGCCAAATATGAGGACATTGTTTTGTTATTCCCGGTTGTCTGTTCATTCACTATCATGACACATCTTCCTTTACGGCGAGATCATGAGACGGTTGTCTTCCTGATGGTCTTCAAAAATAATCCCGTCCTGCTTATATTTTTTAAGAATAAAATTCGTCTTGGTTGATAGTACTGAATCAATCGGAGACAGCTTCTCCGATACAAAGTTAGCCACTTCACGCAGATTACCCCCCTCTACTTCAACAAGCAGATCGTATGCTCCTGACATGAGGTAAACCGACTTTACTTGCGGATAAAGATAGATTCGTTCGGCAATCCCTTCAAAGCCACGCCCACGCTCAGGTGTAATCTGAACTTCAATCAGGGCAGTCACTTTCTCATCATCAATTTTGCTCCAGTTCACTACCGTTGCATATTTTACGATGACGTGTTCTTCTTCAAGCTGCGCTACAACAGCTTTGATTTTATCTTCCGACTCCCCCAGCAGCGTTGACAGCAGTGCGGGAGTCCTTCTCGCGTCTTCCTTCAACAGATCCAGAACTTTAAGTTGCAGATCGTTCAACTCTTTCATCGTTTTCCCTCCAGCGTCATCCAGGTTCCTAAAATGAATTAATACTTATATTACATGAATTCAACGTTGGTGCATAGACAAAAGACCGCCTGCCTTCAATTCAGGCAAGCGGTGGTATGGTCTTTAAGCATATGCTTCAAAACCCTTATCTACAGGTTACATGTAATAAGGGTTACCGTAATTCGGTTGCCGCGGAGATACATTTGGCACTTGTCCATAAGGACTGTTTTGTACATTCTTCTCCTGCACGAATTGCTGACATTTCTGCTGTGCCTGGTGTGCAGACTGAATCTGCTTGTCCAAGTCTTGACGCGGTGCTTTGGCAGAAGCGGAGTACATGTTGTTCTGCTGCATCAGGTTAAACAGTTCTCCTTGCAGGCGAAGTGTATCATTTGTCAAATCATTGAACATACTGCGAACCATCGGACAGGAAGATTCTGTTGTAGCCGTTGTGTATTCGCGCGAAGTTCGTCTCAGGTCTGCAAGAATGGTTTTTAACAAATCCTGTTCTTGCATAAAAGTTCCGGTTTGATTATACATGTGTTTTCCTCCTATGTGCTGATTTATTGCTGTGGGTTGCTTGTTGATGTGAATTATTGTGATTGGGAAGGTGCAAGAGATTGATGCTGATGCAATGTTTGAATCAATGTGTTCATATGCTGCTCATGAGAGCGAACATATTGATTCAAGGCCTGTTGAATGGCCGGATGTGTGGATATGGAAGCTGTAGCTGCACATTGTTTGATCAGCATCTCCTCGTTGGAGATGGAATCGGCAATGTAGTTCAATTCTTTTGGACTCAGAGCTTGCATTTGTGAATGTTGCATGTACGTCGTACCTCCTAGATCTATAGTTTATGCGAGTTTATTGTTACCTTGAAATACAAAACTATACCAATGTGAAGACAAAGGAGCTGGTTCAATTGGATCTTGTATATGGCACACCTTACTGGCCTTCAACTTATAAATCGGATGTGGATTATCCCTCTTTAAATGGCGACATCTCTTGTGACTGCTTGATTATTGGTGGCGGTATGGGAGGTGCACTGACTTCAAGGCTGCTTGCAGAGCGTGGATTCGATACGGTTGTCATTGACAAGCGAAAAATAGCACATGGAAGCAGTTCAGCCAACACCGGCCTGCTACAATATACCAATGACAAAACGTTGACATCGTGCATCAACACATTTGGAGAAGCAAAAGGGGTACGCTTTTATCAGCTGTGCCGTGAAGCCATGCAGCAGCTTTCCGAAATTGCGGGGAGTCTGAAGCCCGATCCGTGGTTTATTCCGCGAAACAGCTTTTGTTTTGCCAGCAGCGAAGAAGATGTTTCTTTGCTAGAGGAAGAATATCAGACCTTACAAAAGCATGGATTCGAAGCAGAGCTATGGAACGCAGACCAAATCAAAAGCCATTTTCCTTTTGTGAAGCCAGCCGCCTTATACACCAGAGGAGATGCGGAAGTAAATCCGTATCGGTTTGTGCAAGGGCTGTTTGAATCGGCCGTTCAACATGGGGCACGTATTTACGAACAAACAGAAATGATTCACTGTGAATATGACGATGAAGGGGTCTTGTGTTATACTCCCCATGGCAAAATTCGAGCTAAGCAGATCGTTTATGCAGCCGGTTATGAAACGCAAGAGATCAAAAAAGACCGGGGAGCGTATTTGAAAGCAACGTATGCTATAACAACCAAACCTCTGTCTGATCTGAGCTCTTGGCATGAGCAAGCTATGATCTGGGAAACGGCTCGCCCTTATCTATATATGCGTACCACGCCAGACAACCGCATTATCGTGGGTGGACTTGATGAAGAAACACCGGACAAGGATCAGCGCGAGCTCCGTTCCAAAAATCAAGGCGATGTTCTGCTAGATGAGCTCAAAACATATTTCCCGCTTGATCAGCTAGAGGTGGATTATGCTTGGGGTGCTGTATTTGGTAATACACATGATGGCCTTCCCCTCATTGGTACGCATCCGGATTACCCACATTCATACTTTGTCGAAGGGTACGGTGGGAACGGAACAGTGTACAGCATGATTGCGGCCTCACTGATCGCAGATGCCATTAGCGGCGTTCAGAATGAAGATATGAAGCTTTTCTCCCTAACAAGAACGAGCAAACCATCTCCAGCCTAAACAGCAAAAACACATTGGATGCATACAGTTTCGTCGTATGAAAAACAACAAAAGGGTACGGCTAAGGGATAACTTCCATTCCCTCGCTGCACCCTTTTTTTTCAGTTATAAACTTTCATGAATCGCGAGCTGTCGTGTTGATCAAAAGTTTCCTCATAAACATCCAGCCAATGAGCGGAAAAGCCCCAAGGATGATAATGAGCCAGATTAACACTTTAGTTGATGGCGAGTTTAACACAGTAATCATAAATACGGTCAAGCCAAAAAGCCGCCCGCACATCAGACTGAGTTCCCTCAATACGACAAGTTCAACCCTTTTCTCCACATTTTCGCCGCTTGTGCCCATCATGTCGAAACCTGCGGAGATCATCGGCAAAATATATAGCGGCATCGCTATAGCGCTTCCGATTCCCATAAAAAGCAGTGTCCCATATGTCACTTTCCAGAGTAGTGGTAACAACACCAGAAGTAACAACACGGAACCTGTAAACATCCCTTTAGATCGATAATGAGGTTTAAACCATTTTCCTGCTGCCCAGTAACTGGCGAGCGCAACAGCTGAAGTAATAAGAGAGAATTGTCCAAGCTTGTACTCCTGGCTTGTCGCCAGATAAACCAGCAGTGCAATCAAAAAGGCAAATACCCCTTCCCGAACGCCTTGGGCAAACAGCCCCATGGAAAGCGGCCGCCACGGACTCTTTGGGGTGGACAACTGCTGGATGGGTTCTAACCAGCAGTATGTCCCGCTAACTTTTCGTTTTTTCAGAAAAAAACTGAAAATCACTGCAATAATATAAATAACAAGAGATACGGTGAATATAAGCCGATATCCTGTATTATCTGCCATACGTGAAATAATGAGGCCCGAAAACCACGGCCCAACAATGCCTGTCATGGAGCCTAACAAACCAACCCAGCCATTAAACAAGTCCCTATTTTCCCGATCCGTCACTTCGAAATAGACGACATTAAAGGCAATCCAGAATAGCCCCAATGCACATCCCAGGAGCAAACCTAACGGCCAGATCCAATCCACAGCGCTCTTGCCAGTCCACAGAACAAGCATATAGAACATACCAGATAATGCTGTCCCAAGCCTCAATGCACTCATTTTATTATGTTCCTTGACCCACTTCCCCGCGAGCCAAAACGTGATGCCAATAGCCAGTTGCTGACTGATGGTAAACCAGCCGAGCATGGCGTAATCTGGACGGCTTTTCCATAGAAACACGTTCAAAAACGTACCGGACAAGGCTCCGGCTAACGCAAACAATCCATTCACGCCTAAAAGCAGAATGGATTGTCTTCCCAAAGTAATCTTCATCTGCCCCTCCTCCATGACCTGAATCCAACTTAACTTGAACAGGTGGCTCTTAAGGCTTAACGTACCCCAAGCCGGAGGAAAACATGATGAATCTTTGATGTTGTATAAAATTAGTTTTCAAACCAATGTGATCTATTCGTGTGCACTCAGGTTCTGAATCAAACGCAGACGGTCATCCTCAGACAAACTGTATTGAACCTGGAAGCAACCAGAGCACACGTAAGTCAATACCGTAAATGGAGATGACAAGACAACACCTTTTCCAGAAGCAGCATTGGCCACTGGTGTGAATGTATCCTGACTCGCTGTCTGCGTACCAGCTAGAATCATGAATTCCCGACAATTCGGACACTCTGGTACTTCCTCTTGCTGATCCAGTTGCTTTTCTACACCTTGTTCATATTGAATCAGATCGTTGCCCTCATCTGCATATTTATTCAATGTCCGGAGTTCTGGCAACTTCAGTTCCACTTCATCACCCCAAAGCGAAGTTAGGTCCGAGATTTGCTCTTTATCGTTTGAAATGTCCTTCATGTCGAACTCTTCTTCGCTATCATCATTCTCTTCATCACCAATGTTAATGTTCAGTGTACGGTAACCCTTTAATTCATTATGACAATACGGACACTCTTCTTCCGGACCCAGTTCCTCATCCCAAACAATCTCTGTTTGACACCAAGGACATACCGTTGTTTCCATCATGTATCAACCTTTCTCTTTCATATAATTACGTATTTAACACATAGATCACACCGATGGCAAAAAACACAATCGACGCCGCAAACAAAATCCGTATCAATATTTTCATCATCGATCCCCCTAGACAATGCTTGCGCCAATAACAAAGGACAGTGAGACAGAAATGATCATGGATATTAATCCAACTGCACGGTTATCTGCTTCAATCTCCCGGTCAATTGAAAACACTGGCGTCAGGAACTCGAACAAAAAATAAGCAATGAGCAACAAAACAAACCCGACAAATGACCATGTCATCGCTTCATATACTGAAGATTTTGCTTGAATGCAAAAACGGAGTACGTTGCAAATCCCAAAGATTTTCCCGCCTGTAGCCATAGCCACAGCCACATTGCCTTTTTTGATCTCCGTCCAGCATTTATATTTGGTCACCAGTTCGAAGCATGCCAGAAAAACAAGCAACTCCATAATGGCAACCGAGAAGAAACCGAGGACCATCCCGAGCGGATGAGACAGCAGTCCGTCAATCGCTTCTTTCACTTCCCATCCCCCTTCCGCACCTGCTATCCACTTGACTGAACAGCAGGCATTGTTTATTCATCTTGAGGCTATTCCAGTTCAGCGACGGTTACACCGTTGCCTCCCTCTCCGTAATTGCCTAGACGATAACTTTTAATATGTTTATGCTTCCGCAGGTAATCCTGAATACCCGTACGCAAAATTCCTGTACCTTTGCCATGGATAATATACACTTGACCCAAGTTGGCAAGGAATGCTTCATCGATGAAACGATCTGCTTCCATCAGTGCCTCTTCCAGGTTAGCCCCCCGCAGATCCAGCTCACTCTTCACGTTATCATCTCGAGTACGCTTCATGCCTGTGACTGGTTTTTGCTTTGGCTGTTTTGCTGCTGGTGCTGTCTGTTGCAACTCCAAATCATCCAGCGACACCTTCATTTTCATAATGCCGAGCTGTACCACAGCATCCTTGTTGCCTGCCATCTCCACGACATGCCCCTTCTGATTCAGACTATAAACCAGAACTTCATCACCTGGGCCAATCGCACGTGCTTTCGGAGCAGCTGTCTTTTTCACCGTTTTTTTACGTTTTTCCGGTTCTGCTTCATCCAGCTGCTTACGAGCAGCGATCAATTTATGCTCCTTGACAGAAGCCCCCTCTTCCAGGGCCAGCTGACGAAGATCCGCAATAATTTTCTCTGCTTCTGCACGGGCCTTATCTACAATGCTACGCGCATCTTCCTCCGCTTTTTCAATCCGGCGGTCACGCTGTTGTTCCAGCTTTTCCAGCTCGGCTTGATGGCGGCTGCGCAATTTCTCCATATCCTGACGAAGCGTTTCCGCTTTCTGGCGCTCTTGTTCAGCTGTTAGACGGTTCTCTTCGAGCGAAGCGATCATGTGTTCAATCCGCTGATCTTCTTCTTTCACTTCACCGCGTGCATAATCCAGAATGTAACCCGGAAGCCCCAAGCGCTCTGCAATCGCAAAAGCGTTACTGCGTCCCGGTACGCCGACAAGCAGACGGTATGTTGGACTCAGTGTATTGATATCAAATTCCATACTGGCGTTAATAACGCCTTTACGCTCGTACGCATAAGCTTTCAACTCACTATAGTGAGTCGTCGCCACCATGCGGCAACCTGTCTGGTGCATATGCTCCAGCATGGAGATGGCGAGCGCAGAACCTTCTGCCGGATCTGTCCCTGCTCCAAGTTCATCCAACAGGATGAGACTTTTCGGCGTCATATTTTTCAAAATACGAATGATGTTGGTCATATGGCTAGAGAACGTACTCAGATTCTGCTCGATACTCTGCTCATCACCAATGTCGGCATATATCGCATCAAATACACATAGCTGACTGCCGTCTTCGGCTGGAACAAACAATCCCGACATCGCCATCAAACTTAATAGACCGATGGTTTTCAACGTTACCGTTTTACCACCCGTATTCGGTCCAGTCACGATAATAGAGGTGTAGTCGTTGCCCAGCTCTACATCAATTGGAACGACATGTTCAATCGGAATCAGCGGATGACGTCCTTTTTTCAGCTTCAGGAAACCCCGATCATTCATCCGAGGCAGGGTTGCTTTCAGTTCACGGGCTAAACGTGCTTTGGCAAAAATAAAATCAAGCGATGCCAGCAAATCGACATCATATAACAGCCACTCACCCTGCTCACTGACATGGGCCGTCAATTTTTGCAAAATAATCTCAATCTCACGTTCTTCCCGAATCCGGGTTTCGCGTAATTTATTGTTCATAGCCACGATGGATTCCGGCTCAATAAATAGAGTCGCTCCTGAACCAGACTGATCATGAACAATACCGCCGAAATAAGAGCGGTACTCTGCTTTGACCGGAATCACAAATCGATCCCCACGAATCGTAATGAGCTGATCTTGCAACATTTTGGATACGGTGGACGAACGAATCATTGAATCCAGCTTCTCCCGAATCCGTGCTTCTCCCCCGCGCAGTTCACGGCGAATCTGTGCCAGCGTTACACTCGCACTATCTGCAACCTCCGCATTATCATCAATACAGATACGGATCGCATCTTCAAGTTCCTTCTGCTCAGACAACTGGTCACTAATATAGAAGAGCGACTCCATCGGCTCGTCCTCATGTAGCGTTGCAATCTGACGTTTCAATCGTCTGGCCGCATGTGTCGTTGTGGAAATACCCAGCAGTTCATTCGGGTTCAGGGTGCCTCCAATCTCAGCACGTTTTACAGAAGCCGTGATGTCTACAATCCCGCCAAATGATGGGGAACCTTTGAGACGCTCAAAGGTGAAAGCTTCATCCGTTTGTTGAAGTAAACGCTTTACTTCTTCAAGATCACTATTCGGTTCAAGTTGCTCCGCTTTTTTCTTGCCCATTGACGTTTGAGCAAAGCCAATCAATGTATTTAGAATTTTGCGATATTCTAATGTGTGTAATATTTTCGTGTCCAAGTGTACAACTCCTTCCAAACTATACCTGTATTATAACGAAAGAAACTTTGTTGCGCTATTTAACGAATCCTTCCACACATAACTTGGGGTATGACGCCACAAACTACATGTGTCAGGATTGTGCTATTCATTTTACTCCCTTAGAGTTCCCATGTTTATGCCCAATCCAATCTGAACAAAGGAGGTACCCCTATGAATTTTCTGGGCCATGTCGTACGATTTATTATTGCAGCTATCGTCTTAATGGTTGTAAGCTGGATCGTTCCCGGTTTCGCCGTTGGTGGTTTCTGGAGCGCACTGATGCTTGCATTGGTCATTGCCTTGCTGGGCTGGATCGTTGAAGGCATCTTTGGCAAAAGAGTGAATCCTTTTGGCCGGGGAATTGTCGGCTTTATCGTAAGTGCATTGGTCATTTGGCTGGGTCAATATGTGGTTGATCATGTTGAGGTCAGCCTGCTCGGTGCCATTCTCGCCGCATTGGTCATCGGGATTATCGATCTCTTCATCCCGGTATCCACACCGTTTGATGCCGGACGAAGCTCCAAAAGCTAAAGACTGACTGTCATTCTGCTAGCGCTCTAACAAGACACCTAAACCTCGGAAGGCCGTTGGCCTGAAGAGGTTTTTCTTTTTGCACATCAAGTGATCAGCAACTATCGATAAATTTCAATAAAACGACATACCCCACATGTACAGGCATCGCCAGATTGCGGTATGATGACTTGAGAAATCATTCAAATTTTAATCCATCCCACACGTCTGAAGGAGGTACATGATGAAGAAAGGTATAACATGGCTTGCCGCGTGTATGTTAATTCTTGTTCTTGCTGCATGCGGTAGTCCCAAAGATTCAGCATCCGAGCCAGAGATTACAGCCAGCGAACAACTGGTGATCAAGGCAAGCAACTACGAATTCGATCAACCCGAATATCGACTCAAAAAAGGTGTGCCTGTGAAGATTGTTTATGAAAACGTCAACGGAAATCACGGTTTGCTCGTGCCTGAGTTCAACCTTCGGTTAGACACTCAAAAAAGTTCCAAAGTCATTGTCCCGGAAAAAGTCGGCGAGTTCGAAATGTCATGTTCCGTTTTTTGTGGTTCTGGACACAGTAGCATGATCTCCAAAATTATAGTAGAAGAATAACACTTCAAGACAAGAGCCCCCGTAGCGACGGGAGCTCTTTGTGTATTATAACAAATTATGCAAGAGTTTGCTGGTCAGCATATTGACGAAAGTGTCTATCCTCTACGTCTGATCCTGCTCAATCAATTCAATCCATTCGTTATATTCCGTCTGTAACTTCGTATATTCATCGTGCAGCTGACGATATTCCGTATTGAGCTGCTCCGCCTTTTCTTGTTCCATCTCCCGCTCAACCTGCAACAACCGAAGCTGGTTTGCCGCTAGTTCATAACGTTCACTTATTTCTCGCAGTTCATTCTCCATGATCTGCTTCTCCTCATCAGCCTCCACTTGATGCTGTTCCCGCTGTGAACGTTCCCTGAGCAACTGGTCCCGTTCTTGTACCAGTTCTTCCAGCTTCTCGGAACTCGCTGCACTCTCTCGTTGCCACGCTGTCAATTCACTCTCCAGCGCTGTCCAGCGATCCTGCCATGCCCGTTCCTGCTCCGCCCATTCATCAGCTCGGAGCTTCCATTCCTGTTCGTTCTGTTCTGCCGACTGAGTTGCCTGTTCCAACTGTGAGCGAAGCTCTTCTTCACGTGTCATCAGTTGCTGGATACGAGAAGATAGTTCCGCCTGATTGGCGGACAGATCCTCATGTTTAATTTGCCATTCGAGAGCTTCCTCTTCCGTCTGCGCGAGTTGATTCGCTTGCTGTGTATAACGCTTGGCAAGCTGCTCAGCGGACTGTCTTGCTTCGTTCAGCGATTGCTCCAGCGCATTCTTCTCCGCTTCGAGTTCACTCATTAGAGAACCAGCATTTTCTTCTCGTTGGAGAGCATCACTATAATCGTTACGGATCTGCTTGTATTGTTCTTGCAAACGGCTTAATTCCTCTTGGGCACTATGCAATTCATCGCGATTATCAGCTAACTCCTCATGCTTATCATTTAGTTCACGGCGTGTGCCTTGTAATTCCTCATCCAATTGCTTGAGTTTTTCTTCCAGGACCTCGTTTTCTTTCTCATAACGAACAGCCTCTTCATTGTAGAGACGTGCTTCTTCCTTTACAACGGAAAGTTCATCATGTAAGGACTGTACACCAGCCTCCAGCGTTTCATTCTGATCGGCCGCTTCGAGAATCTGATTCTCCAGATCGCCAATATCGGCGAGTCGCTGTTCAGCAAGATCTTTCCAGGATTGTTCACTCTCCGTTAGTGTTGTGATCTCATTTTGCAATGTACGTACAGCCGCATGTGCCTGCTCAAGCACCTTGTGCAATCTGCGCTGTTCTTCTTCTGACTTCGCTTCTGCTTCAAGCAAATGCTGCGCATCCTGTTCAAGCTGGGTATGCTGTTCCTGGAGTTTACGCAGTTGAGCTGTGAGCGCTGTTTCACGATCCACTGCTTCATTATACAGATCTTGCAACTGTTGCTGAGAGTCCTGTGTCTGTTTCAACGACTGCTCCGTTTCACGAAGTTTGTTTTGCAGATCATTGCTGTCTCCTCTCAATTGCTCCAATTGCTGCTGAAGCTCCGCAATTCGACGTGTCTGAGTCTCCTGATCCTGAATACGGATCTCGTGCTCCTGTTGCAACGACTCCACATGGGTACGTTCCGCTTGAAGCAACTGTTCTTGCTCAGACACCACTTCCTGCGCATGTTGAAGCTGACTCCGAACCTCTCCCAGTTGTTCATTGATCTCCGTTATGCGAGCATTTGCCTGAGCGCGTTCTTCCTGCAACTGACGAGCCAGTTTACTCCGCTCCTGCTGTAGCGTTTCTTCAGCCGCAGCCGTTGCCTCAGCTGTACGGGTGGCCGCTGCTTCCTGCTCTTCTTTCAATTGTTCTTCATAAAATGCCTCTTTCTCCATCCATTCCAGTTCGGATTGCTCGGAAAGAGCTTTAAACTCAGCCTGCAATTGCTCCCGTGTAGCCTGATGCTTCTGTTCAGCTTCAGCAATCCATGCTTCACGCTCTTGTTTCGCTTGTGCTTGGAACGCATCCGCCTGCTTCTGTGCATTCTGCTCGGCTTGCTCCAGACGTTGCTTCATTTGACTTTCAAGTTCGCTGTATTGGAGGGTTGCCTCCTCCTGCACCTGTCTCAATTTGACTTCAGCCTGTTCCAGTTCAGAGAGGATCGCAGCTTCTGCCTCTTCTTTGGCCGCTTGTACCTGCTCTGCCGCCTGAACCTGCAGTTTTTGGCGCTCTGCTACTGCCTTGCTTTCGGCTTCCTTCAATTGTGCCGCAGTTCTTTCCTGCAACTCCTTGTACTCAGTTGCGGCTTTGGCCCGCACCTGCTGTAGCTCAGCTGCCGCACGGTTCTGTGCTTCTTTAAGTTGCGACGCAGATTGAGCCTGTACTTGTTTGAGTTGGTTTGCTGCCTTTTCCTCTGCTTCCTTTACACGTGTATTAGCTTTCACTTCTGCCTCTTTGAGTTGTGCCGCGGCTTGCGCTTGCATCTTCTGGATCTGATCCTTCATTTGGCTGCGCTCTTGCTCCAACATCGCATTCAGTTTGGAGATTTCAGCCTGCTTGTCTGCGGTGAGCTTTTGCAAAGCCTGCTCCGCCTCAATCTTCTGCTGGCGAACCTCAGCGAGAGACTGATCTCGCTGTTGCAATTCATTTTGGTGTTCGCTCTGAATGGCGTTTAATCGGTTCAATTCATTTCGAAGTTCTGTACGTTCTCCCGTGAGCATCTTGAGCTCATTTCGGATCTCCTGCGTCTGAAGAGACTGCTCAGCCATATGTACGGCCGCAAGTACAGCAATACGCGGCGTGTCCAAACGGGAATGACTTTTGGAGATGGCGCTCATACGCTCATCTACCAGATTAGCTACTTGTTTCATATAATCGGCACTGCTGCCGACCAGTTTATAGGAAGTCCCGTAGATCTCTACGGTGACGCGTGTACGATCAGGTGTAGTCACAGTTGTGCCCTCCTTCAAGTCTGTATGTTGATTCTAAGCTGTAATGACAAAAAAGTCACATCGATCCTCTATTGCTAAGGATTCGATGTGACTTCGAGCAATTCCTGCTAATCTTTGTTCAAAAAAATTGACTTCTGTCCTATTTGCGCAGTTCTGCGTTGAATTGCTCTTCCAAACGTGTTACGACCCGCGCATGAGCTTCGGTAACTTCCTCGTCTGTCAACGTGCGTTCACGGTTTCGGTATACCAGAGCCATGGCCACACTTTTCTTGTCTTCACCCAGCTTGCTGCCTGTGAATACGTCAAATACCTGTACGTTCTGCAACAGTTCACCCGCACATTCACGGATGGTACGGAGCATGTCGCCAGCTTCGATATTCTTGTTTACCACCACGGCAATATCCCGCTCTACTGCCGGGAAGCGCGGAAGCTCACGATAACGAATATCCGCATCCGCTTCCTGATATATCGCTTCAAGAGCAATTTCAGCAACATAAACATCATTCAGATCATATTGTTGCTGTAGTTCTGGATGCAACTGACCGAGAGTACCGATCAATGTGCCTTCACTTCCATCTTTGCCATCCAGATAGATGGAGGCAGAACGCCCTGGATGGAATCCTTCCGGACTGTTCGCCACGAAGCGAATCCGCTGCTCAAGCCCCAAATAAGCAAACAAGTTCTCAAGTGCACCTTTGATGTCAAAGAAGTCCACTTTCTCTGCTCCTACATTCCATTGTTGCGCTACACGGTCACCCGTAAGCAACATGGAGAGTACCGGAATTTCATGCGGTTGCTTCGTCAGCTTCTCTTCCTCCGTGAAGAAAACACTGCCTACTTCAAACACAGCAAGCGAATCCTGCTTCCGATTCATGTTGTATACAGCAGCATCCAGCATCTGCGGCAGAATGCTCGTACGCAACACACTACGATCTTCACTCATCGGCATAGCCAGCTTAACCGCTTTGCTTCCTTGTGTCAGCGCAGGGAACAGCACTGATTTGTCCGGATGAACAAAGGAATAACTGATCATTTCCTGCCAGCCGCTGCCAGACATCAACCCACGGATCGTACGACGAATGGCTTGAGGACGGGTATATGCTACTGGTGTAGTCGGGCCCTCAATCCACGTTGTTGGAATGTTGTCGTACCCGTATAGACGGGCAACCTCTTCGAACAGATCCACATCTATCGTGATATCCCCTCTGCGAGTAGGCACTTCCACATCGAGAACACCCTGCTCCGCATCACCACATGCAAAGTGCAACCGGGCAAAGATTGTTTTCACCTCAAGCAGAGAAAGATCCGTTCCCAAATAACGATTAAGTCTGTTCAGAGACATTTGAATGACACGTTTCTCGGAAGCTTCAGCCCCAGCCTGCACAATCCCTTGATGTACTTGGCCTGATGCATAACGCTGAATGAGTTCAGCCGCACGATCCAGAGCCGTAATTACAGCACCCGGGTCTACTTCTTTTTCAAAACGCAAGCTTGCTTCGGAACGAAGCCCCAGTTGGCGCGACGTCTTCCGAACCGTTCCGCCATCAAACTTGGCGGACTCCAAAAGCAGATTCACGGTGCCTTCCGATACCTCGGAATTTTCACCACCCATAACCCCGGCGATGGCAACAGGCTTCACGCCATCGGTAATCAGCAGCATATGCGGTTCCAGCTTACGCTCCTGTCCATCCAACGTCACAATCGTTTCGCCTTCGTGTGCCATGCGCACCTCAATACGGCCGTTCTCCAGCTTATCCGCATCAAACGCATGCAACGGCTGCCCGTATTCCAGCATGACATAATTGGTAATATCCACGATATTGTTAATTGGACGTACGCCTGCCGCCATGAGACGGTTCTGCATCCAGAGCGGGGAAGCCCCCAGCTTGATTCCAGTCACATAACGAGCCGCATAATGGCTACATTGCTCCTGGGCTTTGATCTCTACAGAAATATGATTAGCCGCTTCATCACCAGCTTCAACCAGTTGATCTTTCGGATTCGGCAACGTCACTTCGCGTCCCAGGATCGCACCCACTTCGTATGCCGCACCGCGCATACTCAAGGCGTCAGAACGGTTCGGCGTCAAGTCGAGCTCCAGCACATGATCATCCAGACCCAGCACCTGGCTGATTGGCGTGCCGATCTCTGTGTTTTCCGGCAGAACAAGAATACCTTCCTGTTGCTCTTTAGGTAGCAATTTGTCGTTCATGCCAAGCTCCTTGGCCGAACAGATCATACCAAGCGACACAACGCCGCGCAGCTTCGCTTTTTTAATATCCAGCCCGCCTGGAAGCTTTGCGCCAACAAGGGCTACAGCTACTTTTTGACCCGCATCCACATTTTTCGCGCCACATACGATCTGTAGCTCTTCCTCTTGTCCTGCATCAATTACACAGACATTCAGTTTATCAGCGTCCGGGTGTTTCTCCTTGCTCTTCACATAACCGACAACAACTTTGTTTACCCCTTGGTTGCGGTTCTCCACAACATCAATTTCGATCCCTGCACGGGTGATTTTTTCTGCCAGCTCCTGTGGGGTTACACCTTCAAGGGCAATATAATCAGACAGCCAATCTGTCGATACTCTCATGCACGTTCACTTCCTTAATCTTTGTATTAGTTTGACGTTCATTGACAATCAATATCATTACAGACGTCCGAATTGTTTCAGGAAAGTCTGATCACTGTTATAGAAATGACGAATATCATCTATGCCGTACTTCAGCATCGCGATCCGTTCTACACCCATACCAAAGGCAAAACCACTGTATTTCTCCGGGTCATATCCGCCCATCTCCAGCACTTTCGGGTGAACCATACCGCCGCCCAAAATTTCGAGCCAGCCTGTTTGCTTACAGACACGACATCCGCTACCACCGCATTGTACACAAGTTACATCCACTTCCGCACTTGGCTCAGTGAACGGGAAGAAGCTTGGACGCAAACGAATTTCCGTGTGAGCGCCGAACATTTCACGCACAAATTGCAGCAACGTTCCTTTCAAATCACTCATTCGAATGTTTTCACTGATTACAAGGCCTTCGACTTGATGGAACTGGAAGGAGTGTGTCGCATCGTCGTCATCGCGGCGATATACTTTACCAGGGCAGATGACTTTGACAGGCACCTCACCTTTCATGCTTTGCATCGTACGAACTTGTACTGGAGAGGTGTGTGTACGCATCAACAGATCCTCAGTAACATAGAAGGAATCCTGCATATCGCGCGCCGGGTGGTTCTTCGGCAGATTCAGAGCTTCGAAGTTGTAATAGTCCATCTCCACCTCAGGACCTTCTGCTACGCGGTATCCCATCCCGATGAAAATATCTTCGATCTCCTGCACCACTTTGGTCAATGGATGCAATCCGCCTTGACGTCCGCGACGCCCCGGCAAGGTTACGTCAACCTTCTCGGATTGAAGACGCTTCGCAGTCTCTTCCTTTTGGAACTGCTCCTGCTTACTGTTGATCACTTCTTCAATCGCTCCACGAACCTCGTTACCCACTTGCCCAATGATTGGGCGTTCTTCGGCACTTAGTGAACCCATGCCGCGCAGAATCTCAGTCAGTGCCCCTTTTTTGCCCAAATACTTTACACGCAGATCAGCCAGCGTCTGCGGATCGCTAACGCCCGATAGCTGTTCCAGCGCTTCGATCTTTAATGCTTCCAAACGTTCTTTCATGTGTAATTGCCTCCTTTAAATGCTGTTATTGCAACAAAAAAAGGCCTTTTCTCCCCAAAAGGGACGAAAAGACCGTGGTACCACCCTTGTTAGACTCCCGTTGTCACATTGCAAAAAAGCTCTGCAACACGTTCTGTCTCACTTTGTACGGAATAACGACCGTTAACCGTTTACCCCTACTGTCGTCTCTGTGTCTGCACACATCATCAGGTTCAGGGAACCGCTCCGGAGTGAATTTCGGCAGCCTGGTTCTACAGAAACGCTCTCAATCTACGGCGCTTCCTCCCTGTCCAGAGGCACTGCTTACTTGTCTCCATCAATACGTTTATTCAAATGAACATAACCTATATCGATACCAATGATCGACGATCGTTCATTATTATATGCAAAATACGGTGAAATAGCAAGCATGCCCAATTGCTAATTTGCAGATGCACCTTGATCTCTCAGCTCCTTCAACCGTTGCTGAATGACACGAATCTCGGCTGATTCCGCCCCCATCTCTGCCGCAGACTCCGTGAGCGAAAAGCGTTCTCGTTCCGTTCCTGCAGGACTTGTGGGAGAAAGCAACTCAGACAGTCTCATCTCCAGCCGCAGACGCTCATCATCCGAATCACGTGTGTCCAGTGCAGACTCCCGTAGTTGCACCGTTTGTTCCCAATCGGCTACACCGCCTTCGAAGAGCGATGCTGTTCCATCCGGCTTTAAGTCGCACAGACGATTCGCCAAAGATCGGATCAACATCCGGTCGTGGGATACGATAACCAGTGCGCCGGAGGCTTCTTTTAACACATTCTCCATCACTTCCTGGGTGTCGATGTCGAGATAATTCGTTGGCTCATCCAGTACAAGCAGATTAGCACCGCCGAAATACAACCGTAGAAAGGCTACACGGCATTTCTCCCCCATACTTAAATCTCCAATACGTTTAAACACATCTTCTCGTGAAAATAAAAAACATCCCAGGATGGTTCGCGCGGCACTTTGCGTCATGGAAGGAAGAACCAGCAAACTGTCCAGCAGCGTTGCATCCTCAGGCAATCCCTCCAGTTCTTGTGAAAAGTAACCGATGCTAAGCTGGGGATGACGGCTGATCTTTCCCTGCGAAGGCTGAAGCTCCCCAATTATTAATTTCAGCAACGTGCTCTTGCCCGTTCCGTTTGCCCCACGCACGGCAAGCCGATCCCCACGCTCGACCGCAAGCCGCAAATCATGAAGAAATGATTGCTTTGGATCGTATGAAAAACTCACTTCTTCCAGCGCAAGAAGTTGACGTGCACCGAGTGAAGTCATTTGTAGCTCCATGTTAAGTTTCGTAGCTTCCCGTGGTTTATCCACTCGCTCATTTTCGAGCCGCTCCAGTTGCTTCTGTTTGGCATGATAACGCGAAATATTTTTGTTGGCTCTGGCCTTGTAGAAGCTCTGGGTAATCTTCACCTCTTGGCCTCCTGCGGAGTCATGAGCTTTATGGAACCACTGCTGATAATTACGAATGGTCTCCTCCAGTGCTTTACGTTCCAGCTGTTGCTTGCGATAAATCGTCTCCTGTTCCTTCAGTTCCCGCTCTTTATGGCCTTTGTAATCGGTGTAACCGCCCTTATATTTGGTTAGTTTCTCTGCATTAAATTCAATTACACTGGTCGCTACCCGGTCAATAAATGTCCGGTCATGGGATACAAACAGCACCGTTCCCTCGTATGCGGATAACCAAGTCTCCAGCCAACGCATGCTCTCTTCATCCAGATGGTTTGTTGGTTCATCCAAAATCAGAAATTTGGGATTGCTGACCAGCAGTCCTGCAAGTCGTGCTTTCGTTTTCTGACCACCGCTGAGTGAGTGATAAGGCCTGCTCCAGTGTTCTGTAGTAAGCCCGAGGCGAGTTAATACCTTCTCCACCTCTGTTTCCCACATGTAACCGTTCAATTGCTCATATTCCTCCAAAAATCGGGCATACTCGTTCAGCAAAGCGTTATCTTCGGTACCATCAGCATCGCTCAATCGGCGCTCGAGTTCTTCCAGCTTCCGCTTGATTTCATCAATACGTCCACTCTCCCGCCTTACTGCATCCAATACATTTATTCCACTCGGCACCTCTGAACGCTGACGCATGAAACCCCATTCTGACAATGGAAGTTGACGATCAATCCGTCCACCTCCATCCTCCTCGCCGAGTATAATCCGTAAAAGTGTCGTTTTACCGCATCCATTGCGGCCTAGTATGGCAAGTCGCTCGCCCTCGTTAATTTCAAGGTTCAATCCGGCAAACAATTCATTACCGTTCCATTCTTTTGATACTTCATGTAAGCGCACCAATGTCGTCATGAGTCCTCATCCTTCCTGAACAAAAAATCCAAAAAAAACCGCTGGCATCAGCCGGCGGTTTAGCAATTTTGAATGGATTAACGCGTTCAAAATACAGATATGAGGCTACCATAGCATGAACAAAGAAACCCTGACGAGGGCCTACGCAAGCCGAAAAACTTGCTTCTTCCATACTATTCCCTATAGCTGAATTTGGACACACGAATCCCCTCATCGCTCAGCCGCTCGGCTGACTGCGTCATACAACAATCTGCAGTTAACTGGGGTTCACCTCATGTGTCTTACTTCATGGGACGTATGGTTACCTCTCATTCATGTGTAGTATCAATTCTCCGTTATTGTACCAGATCATTGAAAAAAAGCAAAGGTCAAGATGTCATTATCTGTATCTAAATTCAAAAAAAAAAAGAAAAACCCTTGAACATCCAAGGGTTTTCCAGGTACTGCTGTTAAGCGGGTGATGGGAATCGAACCCACGCTATTAGCTTGGAAGGCTAAAGTTCTACCATTGAACTACACCCGCAAAATGAACAATCGGGACGACACGATTTGAACATGCGACCCCCTGGTCCCAAACCAGGTGCTCTACCAAGCTGAGCTACGTCCCGTTAAATTCCAAATGGAAGTTAACAGTGATTTTACAAAACCTAATATACCACGATCCGCACTAACGTGCAAGGCATATCAACAGTTTTTTCCTAGAATTGGATACCAGAAAGGCAGGAACGCTCTCGCGACCCTGCTACTCCTTATCCCGCAGGCTTGTCAATATCTCTAAGGAACCTTTGCTCAAAGTCCGCCGCTTCAATCGGTTTACCGAAAAAATAACCTTGTGCCTCATGACAATGCTGATTGCGAAGAAACATCATCTGTTCCTCGTTCTCAACACCTTCTGCTGTAACCTTGAGTTGTAAATGGTGTGCCATCGAAGTAATCGTGGATACAATAGCAGCGTTATTGCTGTCTTCCATTATTTCATTCACAAATGATCGGTCAATCTTGAGCCGGTCAATCGGCAGATCCTTGAGATAATGTAGTGAGCTGTATCCCGTGCCAAAGTCATCAATACTGATATGTACACCTATCTCTTTAATTTTATGAAGCTGTTCAAAGGCCCGGTCTTTGTCAAACGTCATGCTCTCCGTGATCTCCAGTTCAAGCCATGCCGGTTCAAGTCCCGTTTCTCTGAGAATACTGTTGATGCTGTCGAGCAGGTGGGAATGTCTGAACTGTCTCATCGACAGGTTAACGGACACACATAACTTGCGATATCCCGCTTCCTGCCATAGCTTGTTCTGTGCACATGCCTCTCGCAGCACCCATTCTCCAAGCGGAACAATCAGTCCACTCTCCTCGGCCAGCGGAATAAACTCTGCCGGTGACACTGAACCGCGTTGCGGATGATGCCATCGCACAAGGGCTTCCATGCCTACGATCAGTCCGCTTTGCAGATTCACCTGAGGTTGGTATACCAGATAAAACTGCCCCCGAGCCAATGCTTTGCGCAGATCATTTTCAAGTTGCAATCGTTCCTGAGCTTTCATCTGCATGGCATGTGCGTAGCGGTTGAGTTCAATTCCCTGCTCCTTCGCACTATGCAGAGCCGTATCGGCATTCTGAATAATCTCTTGGGGAGATTCTCCATCATAAGGAAAGATCGCCATACCTATGCCCAGCGTAAGATGATATTCGCTCCCATCCACCATAACGGGTTTCTCAAAAAGTTGCAGAATGGACCGTGTCCGGCGTAATGCCGTATCTGTACTATAAAAGTCCGTCATGGTCAGCGCAAATTCATCTCTACCTAGACCAAACACCTCTTCTCCCGGAAGAGATGAATGATTCAATCGCTGTCCAACCTGACGCAGAACCCGATTAGCTGCCTGTTGTCCCAGGGAGTCATTTATGGTTTTGAAGCGGTTAATATTAAGTACAAGTACACCGACGAGCTTTTCCTCCACAACAGCATCATCCAGCATGAGTTGAAGGCGTTGACTTAGGCGACGGCGATTTGGAAGGCCGGTGACGTCATCATGGTGTGCGATATAATTCATTTTGGCCTCAGCGGCCTGTTGTTGCAGGAAGGGGGTATCAACTACAGATGCATAGAGGCCCTTTTGAATGAAAAAGTAGCCCAAACAATTGCTGAGCATACCAAGCAACAGATTGAGATCGTCTACTATACTTGCAGTCACGAAATACCCCTGACCTAGCAGAAAACAGAGTATACCGCTCAGGATAGGTGGTAGATCGGCGTTTTTTGTCTTTTTCCACTGCACATACAGAACGACAGCCCCAGTAACATACAGCAGACCTGCAACCCAATGCAGGCGAGTGAATACTTTACCAAGCAGATGACCATCAAGCATCTCAGGTAGAAAACTCCACTCTTGGATAGAACAGATGTACAAAATCAGAAAGGCACCAAGGGTAGCGCTGAACAGAAGAAATTTGCGCGGTAATGCAACTTGCTTCTCGTGTAAGCTATATATAAATAACAGTCCCGCAGAACAAACCAGTGATCCCATTGTTGACATCATTAATGAAAAATCGGATTCCATCATCGCTCTGTTAGGAACTTCTTCTGCAAACGAAACGATATGCACCAGTTCAAATAGACCTAACATTAAAAAGAGTGTTGTCATTAACACTCTGCGTAGCGTCAATTTTTGAGTTTGAAATAGCCAGCTTTGATTATAAATACCGATACAGGCGGCCGTTGCAGCAAATCCACCTAAAAGTGTTATCACCGGGTAACCCGAATAATTCAGATCATAGCCTGAAGAAGAACGAAACCATTGACTTACGAGGAAAAACAATAAGCCGCCGATGGCGACCCAACCTATTTGACTCTGACCTTGCGTTTTAAACTTCATGCCATGTTTTCCTTCCCGGGATCACTATCCTGTAATACGTGTACAACTGAATTCTATTGATCTGATTCACCAAGTATATTACACATTTCGACAAAAACATATATTGACCACTGTTTAATTTAATTATCCATATATTCTATCTGGTACATAATAACATTTAAATCCCTATTCGTGAACTAAAAAATAGTTATAAGTAGGAATATCTATTCAGAAAAATGAGTAAAAACAAGGCACAAAGAACTAAAAAAACATGGACCTCGAGTAAGAGGCCATGTTTTTTTAAATTTACAACTGTATTTAAGACTATTTTTATTTATCGAAGTTTACTTCAGGCGTTGTCAACTTATCATAGAAGTCAACGACTTTGTCTTTGTTCTCCGATGAACGAAGTGCCATAGCCGACCGTGGATGCTCATCCAGCGTCCCTGTAATCATGTAAGGCAGGATATAACCCCATTCTTCTTTTTCTCTCAGTGGAACCATAAGCTGTTCCAATACTTCAAGCACTGGGCGTAAATTATACTTGGTTCCTTTCAAATGTGCTACCAGCAGTTCCGTTGGGCAGTTTCCTGCCGCGCGTCCCATACCGTATACAGAAGCATCCAGCAATTCTACTCCAAGTTCAGCGGCTACGAGCGTGTTAGAGAACGCAAGTTGCATGTTGTTATGCGTGTGAACGCCAAGACGTTTGTTCGGAAGATGAGTTTTGAACTTCTCCACCAGATATTTCACATCGTTATGATCCAGACTACCGTATGAGTCTACGATATAGACGACATCAACGGAGCTCTCCTTGATCATTTCAAAAGCTTCCAGCAATTCATTCTCCATCACATTCGAGAGTGCCATAATATTCAGTGTTGTTTCATAACCGCGATCATGGAACGTTTGCACCAGTTCAAGCGCCTTGTCCACATCTTTACTGTAACAAGCGACACGAATCAGATCCAGCATACTCTCGCTGCGCGGCAAGATATCGTTCTCATCTACACGTCCTACATCCACAAGTGCGGACAGTTTGGTGTTGCCTTTTTGCGGAATGACTTTACGAAGAAAATCATCATTCAGGAAGCGCCAAGGTCCGGCATCTTCGGAGCCTTTAAGCAACTTCGGCGAATTTTTGTAGCCAATTTCCATATAATCAACGCCAGCTTCATTCAGCCCTGCATACAGCTTTTGAACAAAGTCGACGCTAAAGTCCCAATTATTCACCAATCCACCATCACGAATGGTACAATCTACAATTTTACTATGATTTGTCTTCATTAATGTCTGCTCCTTTTCTGACCAACTTGTGTATTCCTCTCATGATACTTGAACGTGACAAGAAAAGTAAAGGGATTCCGGGCTTATTTACTGTAAGATTTCCAGATTCGGTCCATCTCAATCATATCCGGGTTATGTTCATCTTTCTTCCCGTAGCGCACAGCATTATAGACTTCAGGAAGCCTCGTTGCCAACTCTTGCTCTGTGCTCTCTTTACTCTTAAGATAACTCTCCTTAATGCTTTCCGCTGTCTCTAGTGGCGTATAAGACTTCTCAACCTTTACTCCCCGATCCATCGCATTGCTTACCCATACCCGATAATAGTATCGAATACGCTCTCCAGCCTGAGTGGGGACAGGTTCCTTTTTGCGGAACCATCGTTTACGAACCTTTGTGGGCACCTCCAGCGTTTCGCTGATATCGACATACTCCGTTCTCGGTTCTTGTCTTTTTTGCACAGGCTGTAACAATCCTTTGAAACGCTCCGCCAGTTTGTCCATGATGGTTCTGCCCAGTTTGACCAAAAGCCATAAAATCACAGCCGCCGCTGCCCCAAAAACGATCCAGCCGAGGATTTCCCAGAATAAAGAAGGATCTGAAGGTGGCTCTCTGAACTCATCCGGCAGGTTCATCGGCTCATTCGGCATCTCAGGTGTAAGTGGCGGTTCCTGAGGTGAAGAAGCTCCGAACAGACCTCTGATCCACGCAAGCAGACGATCCCGCAACGGTGCGAGCCATGCAGCAAGACTCGGAAAAGCACCGATACCTGCAATAATAATTAACATCCATAGGATCCGAAGGTGGTTTGCTCGTGTGAATTCCCGCAGGACCAATCTGCGCTTGCCATCATTAAGTACCGCACGATCCAGTTGTGCCCTGTATTGTCCCACAATCCAACATCCAAAACTGATGACTCCAGCAGCATAGATGTAGCCCGTGTACATCTGCATCGGTAGCATGAATTCAATCTGCATTGCCGCGATCGTGGATACAATGGCACTGATTACACCCACGAGTTGCAGGCGCCAAAGCCTGCTCGAATGAAAAGCAGAATCAAAATTCAAACCTGTGAGTGCAGCAATAAATAAACCTGCTCCAAGCGTAATGATTGCTGGGAGTGAAAGCGTCAGTAACATACCAGAAACCCATACGAACAAAATACAGATAGCAAATGCCATTACACCTCGAACGAATGAGCTTTTCTCAATAACGCTCGTAAAACGATGCTGAATCCATAGACCGAGCAGGCCTGCCATAACATATAAGCCGAACAACAGATATGGAAAATAAGCACGGGTATACAATGATGTGATCGTAAAGATTGGAAACAAATATATGCCTATCGAAAGAACAGCCAACATGGATATGATATGCGCTCGCTTTATTGCATCATTTTCACTCATGCGCCCACCGCCCCTGTATCACGCTTCAACTGCTCTACAGGCAAAACCGTTACCCGATGTCCCTGCTCATGCAAACGTTCGATTTCATGTTCCATGGCAACCGAGACATATGATGTAATCAACAAATAACTGCGAATCTGCTTCTCTTCTTCATTCAATCGTACTTCATCTTGCAAAAACTGCTCCATCGGTATCAAACACTTCAATTCAGTTTCAGCCATAGCTTCCAGCAACATCTCCAGATGAGGTGTACCGTAATCCGGTTCAATACGAAGTACATCGCGTCCCCCGCCTACATGGTAGCCGTTATGTGCAAATCCAGCAGGCAAGCCTCTTCCAATAGCCTCTACCGCTGCAGTGGCTGCGTAGCGGAGTGCCTGCTCAATCAGTTCAGGCCGAGTAACCACACTCCACATCTCAGCAGAGTCCTGTATATTTACAATAATCCATGACTGGGGATCTGCCGTCCAGCCTTGCTTGTACACCTGAAGTTCTCCTGTCCGCGCACTTGCTTTCCAGTGAATACGATTCATTGGATCACCAGCCCCATAAGGCCGCACCCCCAGGATTAGAAACGGGTCTTCCACAATCCACCGAGAAACTTCCACCTCTCCTTGCCACACTTGATAGATGGCTGGCATATCTTCCGTGTTAACCAATGAAGGATATACAATCATCGTCATCTGCACAGGAATCGGCTTTGAGGAACGCCATACTCCAAATAGATCTCCACCGGTCATGGTAGTTGTATCCATCGTGTACACACCCCGCTTGGAGCAGACAAACGGATGAGTGCGTGTAATCCGATTATACGGTTTTAATGTGAAAACACTTTTATGGTTCTGATAAATATTACCTTGACTAATATCCATACCTGAACCTGAACGAAACACAAATGAAGCAGGCATCATTGCTTCAAGTCTAAGCCAAGGTACAGAAATTCGTTTTTCATTGGATATCGTTTCGATCATCTCCAGTTCATCACCAGCGTAACACCTTGTTTTGCTGAACTGTCTACTATACTTGAGATTTCGCAACACAGGCCGTCCAAACCATATGCCATGCAACACAATCACTAAACTCCCCACAACGACAAGCCATAGAAGTGCCATAAGCTTAACGTCCGCCTGTAGTAAGTGTCTCGGTTGGCACCTCGGTTTCGGTCAGAATCTGTTGAATGATGAGTTCCGCAAGTCCTTCTTGCTGTCTGATTCGATTACGAAACACCAGGCGGTGAGCCAGAACAGGCTCTGCCAGTAATTTAATGTCATCAGGTACAACATAATCTCTACCGTGAAGTGCCGCCCATGCCTGACTTGCTTTTAGAAGCGCCTGAGCCCCCCGTGGACTAACCCCAAGTGACAGTTCAGAATGTTTTCTCGTTGCTTCAGTGAGTTGTACAATATAAAGCAGGAGGTCCTCGTTTATGTTAACCGTCTTATACGTTTCCTGTGCTCTCAGAAGTTGCTCGCGCGAGATAATAGAAGACAGATCATTTACTGAGCGGCTGGCCACCGTCCTTCTTAGGATCTCTACACTTTCTTCATCAGTTGGGTACCCCATACGAATCTTCATCATAAACCGGTCCATCTGAGCTTCGGGTAACGGAAATGTTCCTTGATTATCAATAGGATTCTGAGTCGCGATAACGATAAACGGCCGCTCGAGCTGCCTTGTTGAACCATCAATGCTGATCTGGCGTTCTTCCATACATTCGAGCAAGCTGGACTGTGTACGTGGTGTTGCTCGATTGATCTCATCTGCCAGTACAAGATTCGCAAACAGCGGTCCGGGCCTGAATTCGAAATCCCCTGATTTTTGATTATAGAAATGGATACCCGTCAGATCGGATGGTAGCAAGTCAGGTGTAAACTGTATCCGCTGAAATGTGCAGTCCAGTGAAGACGCCATCGATTTGGCTAGCATTGTTTTCCCTGTACCAGGGACATCTTCCAGAAGTACGTGACCTGATGCAATGATCGCTGTCAACATCAGTTCCATTGTATGCTCTTTACCCACAATCACTTTGCCTACATGTTCCATGAATTGTCCGTTCATTTGCTCCATATCTTGAATATTCAAAGAAATCCCTTCCTTCCGCGATGCTTATGTATTCGCATTCATTTCTAACTATAACCCTTATCCTGCCAACAAAAAACAAAGGAATCGGCAAAATACCGATCCCTTCAGAAAACGTTTGTGTCAATTCACCAGTGGAAGCTTGATCATAAAGCTGGTGCCTTCACCCTTTTTACTATCCACAGAGATGGTACCCCCATGATTTTTAATAATACGGTAACTCACGGAAAGTCCCAAACCCGTGCCGCTTTCTTTTGTGGTGAAGAAAGGATCGAATAAGCGTACCAGCGTGTTATGATCCATACCTCTTCCATTATCCGCAATCGTAATTTGCACAAAATTATTTTCCGTAGCTGTTGTGATTCGGATCAAGCCTGTATATTCTTCACCGACTTCTTCAATGGCGTCCATTGCATTTTTGACCATATTCAGAATGACCTGTTTGATCTGTTTCACATCAATGGATACATTAAGCGGGGTGTCATCCACCTCAAGCAGAATTTCGCATCCTTTCATCAACCCTTCACTCTCGGTCAATAGAACGACCTCTTTAAGCAAAGATTCTACGGTCATGACCGTTTTCTGCGGAGCCGAAGGTTTCGAGGAGTTCAGAAATTCATAGATAATGTCATTTGCCCTGTCGATCTCGGTGAGTATGATTCTGGCATACTCGTCTTTACCCAGCTGTAGCAGGTGGGGCCGAAGCAACTGGATGAATCCGCGAATGGCTGTTAACGGGTTACGGATCTCATGAGCAATTGATGCGGAAATGCGGCCAAGCATAGCCAGTTTATCGTTTTGATAGGCCGTCTGCTCGATCTGCTTATAATCCGAAACGTCCTTGACACTAAAAAGAAAATCGCCATCCATCTGATCACCATAGGTCACGGTCACAAGCCAGTGCCTTCCATACTCATCCGTCAGTTCATGATAACGCTTACGATGAAAGATCGTTTCCCGATAAATTCGTAAAATTTTCTTTTTCTTAAATCGGCTCATCTGGGGCAGACGCAACATCTGCATTAACGTGCAACCGCTTAACAGATCTCTCGGCAGCTCCAGCAGCTTAGCCATCTGAACGTTAATAAACGTCAAGACCCCATGATTATCAAATAACATAATACCGCTATCCATGTGTTCTAGTACATTTTCATACTTATTGTTATCCAGATGTACTTGAGGAATCACATCCGTTGGTTGAGGCGCTATATCCTGAAATTCACGAATCACTTCAGGTTCCTCCTTTTCACGTAAATGATAAACTTTGCCGTTCGGACATCATATCATCACAGAAACAGGAAGGGCCGATTTTTTATTGATTACCGGGTCCCTTTCATTAGGGGGCTGAGCCGAAAATAGGATGGCATGTCCGGAACTTAAGCTGGTCTAATCCGGCTCATTCAAGAATGTCCGGAAAAATCATTTACGTTTTGTTCCTTACTAACCTTTTCCAATTCCCAAACGAAAACCCTTTATTTTGCTCCGCCTCTTTTGCAAGTCTGCTTTTATCATAGACAAGTTTAGGGAATAGAGTCAATCGGAGAAAGTGTCGAATGGAAATTATTTTGCAAAAAAAAAGAAAAGATCACTCTAAAACACACAAAAAACGAAGCCTCCTCTCCATAAAGGGAGATCAGCTTCGTTTCATACTGCTTATTACAGATATAGATATTGGTCTATCCATGTCACATCTCACTGCAATCTATAGCCCAGTCTTGTTATGCTGAATTTTAAGTTTTCGTTGACTCATGACGGCAAGGCGGCGTTTCAATTCGCTCTCCCATTTCTCATCCTTCATTTCCTTGGCGAGCCGTAGCAGATCAAGTGACATATCAATCTGGCGCTGAACAATCACCATTGCATCTTCACTTTCACGGTTTACGCAATTTTCGAAGATGGCATCCTCGTCTTCTGTCACATAGTCTTGAAAATCAATCTCAGAAGCCCCATCGCCATGCGCATATTCAGCAAGAATTTCATATTCATTCTCAACCTTGTAATGCACCTCAACCCGGTGACACACCGGACAAAACAGCAGGGGAACATTATGAACCTGGGTGCGGTAATGCTTCAGCGTGCCCTTCGTTCCCACCATACTTGCCCCACAACAGTAACTCATTTTTGTTCACCCTCCTTATTAGGTGCCGGGAATTTAGTCAATATACACCCGTGCACTTGAAAGACCTCCGAAAGGGAATCGTTCAAACAGTGTATCACATTCATATGCAAATTATAAATGCGGATTACCGGAATGACTTAAATTACCGGGTTTCCATACCCTATTCGCCTTACAAGCCTTCAATTCCTCTTTCTTTTATAAAAAAGAAGATCTTCTTCTATTACATTATTAACACGTCTGACAGCTTGTTCAAACACCTTTATTAAGTTAACGGTATATCTTTGAAAAAGGTTGCAAAAAGCCCTCAATCCCGAGGGGGATGAGGGCTTGAACATCAATCGTTCAAGTAAACCGGCTTACAGATTGCTGTCGCCTGGTTTCCAGTTCATTGCACACAATCCACCGGATTGAAGTGCTTGCAGTACGCGAAGTGTTTCTTCAACACTGCGGCCTACATCGTTGTGGTTAACGACTTGATATTTCAGTTCGCCTTCTGGATCGATGATGAACAGACCGCGCAATGCTACGCCTTCTTCTTCGATCAGAACGCCGTAATCTTTAGCTACTTGCTTCGTAATATCGGAAGCAAGCGGGAAGCTCAACTGACCAAGACCGTTGCTGTCTTTAGGTGTGTTGATCCATGCTTTGTGACTGTGTACGGAGTCTACGCTCACGCCAAGGATTTCTGTATCCAAAGCTTTGAATTGCTCGGAAGCATCGCTCAAAGCTGTAATTTCAGTTGGGCACACAAATGTGAAGTCCAAAGGATAAAAGAAGAATACGAGCCATTTGCCACGGTAATCGGACAGTTTAACGGATCCAAAATCTTGTCCGTCTCCTGATACTGTTTCCATTGCGAAATCTGGTGCTGGTCTACCAACCAAACGTTCTGCCATAACTAAAAATTCCTCCTTTGGGATTATGTAAGCATCCATATGGATTGCTCATCATCAGGATGCACGCAGGGCGCTTGTCCTGTCATTAAATTGTTGATACTTGTTCTCAAGTACAAATAAAATGTTATCATCCGTACTTCTCAAAGTCAAGATTATAAACGTTATTTTTTTATAATAATTATAAATAAGAAATTTTCGTGCCGAATTCGAGTTGTAAATGAGAAAGGAACAGCCCTTTGCATTCTCCACTATTAGAAACCAAAAGACGGTCTACTAGGGCATCAAAGGGCTGTTTCTTATACGAACCACAGGACTGTAACCTGAGATCTGTTAATGTCTCAATAAGTGGACAAGGCTAAAACGAAACTTAAGCTTTTTTCTGAATAGCTGCAACAATCAGATCGCCCATCTCGGTCGTGCTGATCGCTTTGCTCTTATCAACAGCGATATCACTTGTACGGTGGCCCGCATTCAGCACGTTCGCTACCGCTTCTTCAATCGCATCTGCACCTTCTGCATAGCCAAACGTTGTACGGAACATCAACGCGAGTGACAAGATGGTAGCAATCGGGTTAGCCAAGCCTTGACCGGCAATATCCGGCGCTGAGCCGTGTACCGGTTCATACAGACCGAAACTTCCTTCACCTAGCGATGCCGAAGCGAGCATACCGATGGAGCCTGTCAGCATAGCCGCTTCATCACTCAATATGTCACCAAACATATTCTCTGTTACGATGACGTCAAAGCTTGCCGGACGACGCAGCAACTGCATCGCGCAATTGTCTACAAGCACATGCTCCAGTTCAACATCCGGGTAATCTGGAGCTACACGGTTAACCACTTCACGCCAGAGGCGGGATGTTTCCAGTACGTTAGCTTTGTCGACAGAAGCCAGTTTTTTACGGCGACCTTGAGCGATCTCAAATGCTTGACGAACGATGCGCTCTACTTCCGCAACATTGTAAGCACAAGTGTCTACTGCCTCTTCACCTTGGGCACTTTCACGTCTGAACTTCTCACCGAAATAAATTCCGCCCGTCAGTTCACGAACAACCATCAGGTCTGTACCTTCAAGTACTTCCGGTTTCAGCGTGGATGCGTCTTTCAAACAGTCAAACACAACGGCAGGACGCAGGTTGGAGAACAAGCCAAGCGCTTTACGAATACCCAGCAGTCCTGTTTCAGGACGCAACTCTTTACTGTTATTATCCCATTTCGGTCCACCTACTGCTCCAAGCAACACTGCATCTGCATTTTTACATACAGTCAATGTTTCTTCCGGAAGCGGCGTGCCCTTCTCGTCAATGGCAATACCACCAAACAGTGCGTGCTCTGTTTCAAAACGATAACCGAACACTTCCTCCGTACGTTTCAGAACTTTTTCCGCCTCGGCCACAACTTCAGGACCAATTCCGTCACCTGCGATTACTGCAATTTTTTTCACGTCTGCCATAGGTTGTCCACTCCTTCATTTTCATTCATCACTGATCCGCCCATGTTAGCGTTTCTGTGTAAACATCGTCTCATAAATAACTCTCTTCTTTGTATCATATTCTACGGTCATTTGACCAAGATATACAATCTATGACTTTAATAGCTTTTGCCTATAAGAAGGATCATTACAAGCACTTCGAAGTTGTTCGCCAGTTCAGGGTAAGGTAAAATATAGCTGAAATCAAATCAGGTATGCTGGAGGGATGTTTAACATGCAATATTCGTATTTGGGTAAATCAGGCCTTAAGGTCAGCCGTATCTGTCTCGGTACGATGAATTTTGGACCAGCCACGGACGAGAAAGAAGCTTTCCGCATTATGGACGCAGCACTGGATGCCGGCGTTAACTTTTTTGATACCGCTAACATTTATGGCTGGGGTGAAAATTCCGGTCTCACCGAAGAAATCATCGGACGTTGGTTCAAACAAGGCGGAGGCAGACGTGAAAAGGTCGTGCTTGCCACCAAAGTCTACGGTTCCATGCATGATGAAACAGATGGCCCTAACAATGAAGCCGGTCTCTCCGCATATAAAATCAGACGTCACCTTGAAGGCTCTCTTCAGCGTCTGCAAACCGATCATATTGAATTATACCAAATGCACCATGTCGACCCTGTTATCACATGGGACGAGTTGTGGGGTGCATTTGAACATGCAGTATACCAAGGCAAAATCGGATATGTCGGTTCAAGTAATTTTGCCGCGTGGCAGATCGCCCTTGCTCAGAGCGAAGCGAAAAACCGCCACTTCCTCGGCCTTGTATCTGAGCAACATAAATACAGCCTGAATTGCCGCCTGCCTGAACTGGAGGTATTACCGGCCGCTAAAGCCCTCGGGCTTGGCGTTATTCCATGGAGCCCGCTGGATGGCGGTTTGCTCGGACGCAATGCCTTACAGAAACTTGAAGGGACTCGCAGTGGAGGCATTGCAGAACGAATTGAGAAACATCAGACGCAGCTTGAAGATTTCGCCGCACTTTGCCGTGATCTTGGTGAGCCACAGGATACAGTTGCACTTGCCTGGGTAGCTGCCAATCCAGCTGTTACTGCGCCAATCATTGGTCCGCGCACACTGGAGCAATTCGAGACCGCCTTGAAATGTCTTGACATGACGCTCGATGAATCCACTCTTAACCGTTTGGATGAAATCTTCCCTGGTCCTGGCGGACACGCCCCTAACGCATACGCTTGGTAAATTTACAATAAAAAAAGTCTGACCCTTGTTGGACTGTACTCATAGATAGACTTCATCACGTCTACACTACCAGGTACAGTCCACTCCAGAAGGGTCAGACTTTTTAATATGTTCGGCTTTAGCTTTACTATACCGACTATGGCTTTACTATACCGACCTAGTTAGCAGGTTTGTAAATTTGTACTTCAAGCACACCGTGCAGTACTTCTCTACAAATTGACGTTCACACGGTTGGTGTACGTTTTACGTTTCTCAATGAGTTGGTTCAAGCCGTCAACATACGCACGAGCGCTAGCACCGAGAATATCTGTGCTCACACCGCGCCCTTGAACAGAAACTTGATTTTGGGTAAGGACAACATGTACTTCACCAAGTGCGTCTTTACCGTGTGTTACGGATTTGATGGAATAGTCCGATAGCGTTACTTCTTCTCCGCTCACCTGATCAATAGCGTTATAGATCGCATCCACCGAACCATTACCTTCTGCCTGTTTTTCCACCGTCTCCCCATCCAGCGTAGCAATACGAACTTTCGCTGTAGGCACGGATTCATCACCGTACGTAACAAAGATCGATTCCAGTTTGTACACCTCAGGTGCATCCTGTAACTTTTCTTCGATTACGGCAAGCAGGTCTTCATCGGTAACTTCTTTCTTCTTGTCTGCCAGATCTTTAAATTGTGCAAAAGCACGGTTCAATGCTTCATCGTCCAACTCATACCCAAGTTCAATCAAGCGTTCACGGAACGCGTGACGTCCGGAGTGTTTACCAAGCACTAGCTTGCTCTCTTTGAGACCGATCGTTTCTGGAGTCATGATCTCGTAGGTTGTTTTTTCCTTCAACATACCATCCTGGTGAATACCGGATTCATGAGCAAAGGCATTAGCTCCAACGATTGCTTTGTTGCCAGGAACAACCATACCGGTCAAACGGCTAACCAAGCGGCTGGTACGTGCGATCTCGGACAACTGCAGTGTCGTTTTCGCCTGGAAAAACTCCTGACGTGTTTCGAGTGCCATCGCAATTTCTTCAATCGCGGTGTTGCCTGCACGCTCTCCGATGCCGTTAATCGTACCTTCAATCTGATCAGCGCCGTTCAAAATGGCGGCAAGCGTATTCGCTGTTGCCATCCCCAGATCGTTGTGACAGTGTGCACTCAGCTGAACTTTATCGATGTTATGAACATTTTCTTTCAGATGTTTAAAAATATTCCCGTATTCATATGGGCTCAGGTAACCGACCGTATCTGGAATGTTAACGACAGAAGCACCCTCTTCAACTGCCATATTTACCATTTCCACGAGGAAATCATACTCGGTACGCCCTGCATCCTCCAGGGAAAACTCAATCTTGGAAAATGTCTTCCTCGCATAACGAATCGCAGAGCGAGCCGTGTCCAGAACCTGCCCTTTATCCATGCGCAACTTGTGCTGGCGATGGATTGGCGAAGTGGCCAGAAATACGTGAATGCACGGATCTTCTGCACCTTTAAGCGCTTCCTTGACCGCATCGATATCCTGCTCTCTGGAGCGAGACAAGCCGATCACCGTAATATTTTTAACCGCTTTCGCTACGGCGTTGACTGCGGCCAAGTCACCCGGAGATGCTGCTGGGAAACCTGCTTCCATCCGGTCAATGCCAAGACGCTCCAGCTGATGGGCAATCTCCACCTTTTCGCGAGTGTTCAGATTGACTCCTGGAGATTGTTCTCCATCCCGCAGCGTTGTGTCAAATACATAGATTTTACGCACCTTCGCACCCCCTGCATATTATTCATTTCTGTAAACCAGAATAGCGGCTCACGCATAAGCACGGCCGCTATTTCCAGTTCACGCTGTAAGTTGCTCGAATCCCTTAAGATGCTTGTTCAAAAAGTGAACGGAATCGTTGCTTACTTTTTGATCCAGTGCATCATTTCACGCAATTGTCCGCCAACCACTTCGATTGGGTGTTCAGCTTCGTTACGACGTGTTGCTGTCAAGAATGCACGGCCGGATTGGTTTTCCAAGATGAAGTCACGTGCGAATTTACCTTGTTGGATATCGGAAAGCACTTCTTTCATTGCTTTCTTCGTATCTTCAGTAACGACGCGAGGTCCAGTTACATAGTCACCATATTCCGCAGTGTTACTGATGGAATCACGCATGCTTGCAAGTCCACCTTCATACATCATGTCAACGATCAGTTTCAATTCGTGCAGACACTCGAAGTACGCCATTTCTGGAGCATATCCAGCTTCTGTCAACGTTTCGAATCCAGCTTTAACGAGGGCACTTACACCGCCACACAGAACCGCTTGCTCACCGAACAAGTCTGTTTCTGTTTCTTCACGGAAGGAAGTTTCGATAACGCCTGCACGTGTACAGCCGATTCCTTTAGCATAAGCGAGACCGATGTCTTTCGCTTTACCAGTCGCATCTTTTTCGATCGCGATCAGACCAGGAACACCGAATCCTTCTACATAGGTACGACGTACCATGTGACCAGGGGACTTAGGAGCTACCAGCAATACATCGCTGTCTTTTGGAGCAACGATTTGGCCGAAGTGAACGTTGAAACCGTGAGAGAAGAGCAATGCTGCGCCTTTTTTCAGGTTTGGTTCGATTTCGTTTTTGTATACAGAAGCTTGTGTTTCATCCGGTAGCAAGATTTGAACCACATCTGCACGGCTAGTTGCTTCAGCCGGAGACAACACTTCAAATCCATCATTTTTAGCAGCGTCAAAAGATTTACCTTCACGAAGTCCGATGACTACGTTCAATCCGCTGTCACGCAGGTTTTGTGCCTGAGCATGACCTTGGCTACCATATCCGATCACCGCGATCGTTTTTCCTTTCAATACGCTAAGCTCTGCATCCTGTTCATAATAAGTAGTTACTGGCATGTTATAAGTCCTCCTTTGTATTGTAAAGAACCCTTCATTAATGAGCGGGTGTCTCAATGGACCGGTCAACCTCACATCTTTTAAAAAATTACCTGATCAATGCTGATTATCGCCGCTTCTGATCCGATCCGTTCAGACACCCGCTCGTTAATGCGGGGGTGTGGCTCTCTTTTCAAGCGTTACATCACTAAAATGTTACTTTACAGCAGTTACTGGACTGACACATTTGGATCAGATAGCATTTATTTTACGCTAACTGAGCATTTTCACAAGTAAATCATTGTGTTCATGTATGGATCAGCCCATCTTGATTTCATTATACCTCTATACGTTGCCTCGTACCAATGCTGTTACGCCTGTACGGGACAATTCACGAATGCCATATGGCTTGAGCAGTTCGATCATCGCATCAATTTTGTCCGTATCACCAACGGCCTGTACCATCAGACTTGCTGGGCCTACATCGACAACCGATGCGCGGAAGGTTTCCACCACACCCAAAATTTCCGGACGCTCCGAGGGCTCCGCCTTCACCTTGATCAGCGCGAGTTCACGAGCAACCATCGGTTTCAAGCTAAAGTCAACCACTTTGATAACATCAATAATTTTATACAGCTGTTTTTCAATCTGTTCGAGTGTTTTGTCGTCACCAATCGTAACAATGACCATTCGGGAAAGTCCTGGCTCTTCAGATTGACCTACTGTAATGCTTTCGATGTTATACCCGCGTCGGCCAAACAATCCGGATACACGCTGAAGGACACCTGGCTGGTCATTAACCAATATCGAAATCGTATGTCTTATCATTCTTCAGCATCTCCCATCAGCATTTGATCGATTGTTGCTCCTTGCGGAACCATTGGATATACATTCTCATCCTTACGTACAACGAATTCTACAACGACTGGCCCTGGTGTATCCAAAGCTTCCTGCCATGCACGCTCGGCTTCTTCCTTGTTCGTTGCCCGCAGTCCCTTCACTCCATAAGCTTCAGCCAACTTCACAAAATCAGGGCTTCCTGCCAGATCAATGTGACTATAGCGATTTTCGTAAATCAGTTCCTGCCACTGACGAACCATACCAAGTACTTCGTTGTTAATAATTACAATTTTAACTGGAATGTTATTAATCGCACAGATTGCCAGTTCCTGAGAACACATCTGCATCCCGCCGTCTCCGTTAATGGAGATTACCAGTCGATCCGGATTAGCCATTTGTGCACCGATCGCAGATGGGAATCCAAAGCCCATTGTTCCAAGTCCACCTGAAGTAACCCATGAGCGCGGTTGATTAAATTTGTAGTATTGTGCTGCCCACATTTGATGTTGTCCAACGTCCGTTGTTACGATTGCTTCACCTTTTGTGGTGTCGTTCAACAATTCAACAACCCATTGCGGCTTTAACACTTCATCCGAATCCGTGTAGCTATACGGCTTTTCCTGTTTCCACTGTTTGATCTGATCTCTCCAGGCATCTGCACGTTCAGCACGTCCAACTTCCTTGTTTGCAATCTCCAGTACTGTTTTCACATCGCCTACAATTGGAATATCAGTCGCAATGTTTTTGCCGATCTCTGCAGGATCAATGTCGATATGGACAATTTTCGCGTGTGGTGCGAATCCGTCCAGCTTACCCGTTACCCGGTCATCAAATCGTGCACCGATGTTGATGAGCAAGTCCGATTGCTGAATGGCCATGTTCGACGTGTAGGTTCCGTGCATTCCCGGCATTCCAGTCCAAAGCTCATGTCCACTTGGAAAAGCTCCAAGTCCGAGAAGTGTTGTTGTGATCGGGATGCCCGTCTTCTCCACAAACTCGAAAAGCGCTTCGTGTCCGCCAGAGTAAACTACACCGCCACCTGCAATAATCATTGGTCGCTCTGCTTCCTGAATGGCCTGTGCCAAACGATCCACCTGCAGTTTATTCGGTACCGTGCGTGGATTGTACCCTCTCAATATAACAGGTTCAGTGCTCGGTTCAAACAACGTTTTGTTTGCCGATACATCTTTTGGAATATCGATCAGTACAGGTCCTTTACGTCCGGTATTAGCAATATGGAATGCCTCATGAATGATGCCCGCCAGGTCTTTTACATCTTTCACCAGATAACTGTGTTTGGTGATCGGCATTGTAATACCAGTGATATCCGCTTCCTGGAAAGCATCCGAGCCGATTAAGCTGGAATTGACATTACCCGTAATGACAACCAGTGGTACGGAATCCATATATGCCGTTGCAATTCCTGTAACGAGGTTCGTTGCACCTGGACCGGAGGTCGCGATACATACGCCGATTTTTCCACTTGCTCGTGCATAACCGTCAGCCGCATGAATGGCACCTTGCTCGTGACGAGTTAGAACGTGTTTGAAATCTTCAAAGCCATACATCGCATCGTAAATGTACAATACCGCACCGCCCGGATAACCGAAGACACAGTCCACACCTTCAAGCAGCAAACTTCTTAGCAAAATCTCGGAACCGCTAATGACCTCCGGCTTCATCCATCTTTCACGTAATTCATCTGTCGATCGTACTTCTGGAATTTGAGCTCCCATTAGTCATCCTCCTCTCGAAATTTACACCATTCTGACATAAAAAGGTACAAAAAAACCTTCCATCCCTGCAAACAAGTTCATGCTTGCGAGGGACGAAAGGTTATCGCTTCCGTGGTACCACCCAACTTTGTCCGAAATTTCGCAATAACGGACCTTACCAGGTATAACAAAACGATGTACAAACGACGTAGTCGTCTCCCATACCTGTTGTCTGTAACGCAGACTTACGATTCCCCCTAATACGCATGGATTTGACGTTCCAATGCTTTTCAGGAAAACAGCTCCGAGGTGAGCTCGTATATAAGGGGTAATGGTGGTGGTTTCAGCAAATCCATCCACTCTCTGAGCAAAAGAGCCCTTAAAACTTCGTCCTCTTCATAGCCGATGAAATATTCTCGTTAAATGTTAGGAACATTATATGATTCCTCTAACCGATAAGTCAATACCTGTTTTTGATAAAAATATGCTAACCACATTCACACACGCTCTCCACTCTATGATTGCCTCAATGTCCGGGCTTCATGCAGTCACCTTTTATCTCGCCCCAGGCATAAGATATACAGGCCGCACGACTGGCCTTGAAAGGAGGCCCCGCATGATCATTCGTCAGCGTTCATCCAAGCTGGATGACGGAGCAATTATGAAGCTGATTGACACACAGCTTGTTCCTTTATCACATATGAGCGAGAAGGAAATCCATAAAATACGCAAAGAAATACCCCTGCGAATGAACAGGGGCATGACCTTTGTAATCTCGCCGGAGCCAAATAAACCTGCTGTGGCATTCATTCATTTTCTCATGCATGGAGAACTACTTTACGTAGATATGATGGCCGTTAGTTCGAAAGAGCAACGAAAGCGTTACGGACAGACATTACTGCATGAAGCAGAGAACTTTGCAGCATCCCGTGGTTGCAAAAAATCCAAAGTCATGGTGGATGAAGGCAATATCAAGGGGAATCAATTCTATCAAAAAAATGGATATCAAAACCTGAGATATATCCTGATCAGTCGCTGTTACGAAATGGAAAAAAGACTCTAGTCGCTTTTAGAAAAATCCAGGCGGTCTCGGTCCGGGACCATAAGGACCATATCCTGGGCCTGGGCCGTAACCCGATCCAGGTCCATAACCAGGGCCGTACCCTGGGCAACAATCAGGTTTCGGACCTGGACCATACCCTGGTCCAAATCCCGGGCCTTGGCCATAAGCGTAAGGTAAGGTCGCAATGGCCAGCAGATCAAATAATACCAAAGGCAAGATGGCTTTGGTACGTACTTTTTTTCCACCTAAACGCTTGAGAACGAGTTTGTTACCTGATACTTTTAACAGTTTCCCCGTAACCCGAGTACCGTCTTTTTTGACCGCAACTATGTTTTTGCCTATAAGTTTCATCGCTTCAGTACGCGTAACCTGTTTTCTCATACTATCCCTCCTCCTCGGATCATTCAAAACAGTGTATTCGTCCATGACCGAATTCGCCTGTTTCTTTGTCCCTACCTTAAAAGTTGGGTACTACAATGGAGCACACAAAAAAAGACCCGCTCAAAATCGCAGGTCTTTTCTCGAAATTATGTTTTGGATACCAAATGATATCCGGTTTGCTAAAGTTACCTTTTACCAGGATCATAAGGTTCGCCCAACGCAGATGGAGCCGAAGAACGTCCAACCGCAGCCACCAGAACGATGATCGTAAGCAAATAAGGCAACATGAAAATAATTTCCTGGGGAATACTCTGTGACCATTCAAACAATTGCACATAGTTACGGATCGCTTGAGAGAATCCAAAAAATACAGCCGCGCCGAAAGCACCGATTGGATTCCATTTACCAAAGATCATCGCTGCAATCGCAATGTAACCTTGACCGGAAACGGTATTATGCGAAAACGTACCTGTTGTTGTCAATGTAATGGCTGCTCCACCAATCGCCGCAAGTGCACCACTGATCATAACAGCAACGTAACGGTAACGACGAACTTTAACCCCGACAGTATCCGCCGCGCTTGGATGTTCACCTACAGAACGCAGACGAAGTCCAAACGGTGTTTTAAACATAATGTAATATGTCAGGAATACAAACAAAATCGCTAGGTAAGTCGTTGGATATACATTTTTGAAAAATGCTTCTCCAAGCAAAGGAATGTTTTCGAGAAACGGCACATTAAATTTGCTGAAGCCTTGTACCAAAGGTGAATCACCTGAACCTTCAAACAGCAGTTTTACCAAATACAGTGTACTTCCTGCCGCTAAAAAGTTAATGACGATACCACTGATAATCTGATCAGCTTTAAACGTAATGGATGCTACCGCGTGAATAAGTGAAACGAGTACACCAAGCACGATGGCAAGCAGTACCCCCATCCACGCCGATGTTGTCCCGCCCATACCCGCTTCTTGGGCATAGTGAGCACCAATACCGGCTGCGAACGCACCAAACACCATGAAACCTTCAAGTCCAAGGTTTGTTACCCCAGATTTTTCCGAGAATATCCCGCCAAGGGAAGCAAAAATCAATGCCGTAGCAAAGACAAGCGTCGTATTGATAATTTGCCCGATTGTCAACAAGTCCATCTACAACACCTTCTCTTTCTTGCGCTTGGAATAGAACGGTTTAAGTACCCAGCGCACGATGCCTTGTGCGGCAATGAAGAAGATAATCGAACCGATGACAATCCGAATAATCTCAGGTGGTACATCCGCAGCAAAGCTCATTCCTGCAGAACCGTAAGTAAGCGTACCAAAGAGCAACGCACCAAGTAACACTCCAAACGGATGATTTAGACCAATCAAAGCAACTGCGATCCCGTCAAACCCGGTGCCTGGAGAACCTGACATTACGGTCTGATACTGGAATACCCCGAGAACCTGGAACGCTCCGCCAAGCCCTGCGAGCATGCCACTGATAAACATCGCTTTGACGATATTCCGATTAACATGCATACCTGCATATTCCGCTGCATTCGGGTTATAACCGACGGCACGGATTTCATATCCCTGCTTTGTTTTCCACATGTAGATATAAAAGAGCACTGCCATTACAAGAGCAATCAACGTTCCCATATGAACACGTGAATTGCCCATCAATTCAGAAAGCCAAGTCAGACTGATCGAAGCCGATTCGCTGATATCAACGGAGCGGTTCTCCCCTTGCAAAAGCAAAAATTGACGCACGATCAGATTGGCTAAATATAAACCAATCCAGTTCAGCATAATACTACTGATAACTTCGTTGACCCCGCGTGCAGCTTTCAGGTAACCAGCAATTGCTGCCCAGAGCCCACCAAATACCGCACCCGCAATTAGCGCCAGTGGTGCATGAATATAAATAGGCAGACCAGTAAACTTCACACCTACAAACGTAGCTGCTGTCATCCCTACGAGAAACTGTCCTTCGCCCCCGATATTAAACAACCCGGCACGAGCCGCAAAAGCAAAAGCAAGGCCTGTCATAATGAGCGGAGTCATTTCCCGCACAGCTTCCCCGAAGTTGTACATGTCACCAAATACTTTTTTGAATAAAGCACCGTATGCTTCAAACGGGTTATATCCACCAATTAGCATAACAATTCCGCCGAGAATAAGTCCCATCAGAATCGCTACAACAGGCAAAATAAACGAATCTCGGGTAAACCATTTTAACACTTTATTCATGCACAGTACCTCTCTTTTGGGTGCTGCCCGCCATCATCAAGCCAAGCTCCCTGTCATTGGTTTCTTCCGGCAGCACCTCGCCAACGATCTGTCCTTCATATATAACCGCGATGCGGTCTGAAACGTTCATAATCTCATCGAGTTCGAACGAAATCAATAAAACAGCCTTCCCCTGATCGCGCTGAGCAATCAATTGCTTTTGCACGAACTCGATAGCCCCTACGTCCAATCCACGTGTTGGCTGGGCAGCAATCAGCAATTCAGGGTTTTTATCCACCTCACGGGCTATAATGGCTTTCTGCTGGTTTCCTCCCGACAAGGAACGTGCTTTCGTCTCGATACTCGGTGTACGCACGTCGAATGCTTCTACAAGCCGCTTGGCCTGCTTTTTTATCGCATCAAAATTCAGGAAGCCTTTGCGCGTATACGGCTCCTTGTAATATGATTCCAGAACGATATTTTCACTCACCGAAAAATCCAGAACAAGCCCATGCTTATGACGATCCTCCGGAATATGAGCAATGCCCGCTTCTGAGATGTGACGAGGAGAGTGATTGGAAAGCTCTTTTCCTTCCAAACGGATCGATCCGCTATCCACTTTGCGCAAACCTGTCAAGGCTTCAATCAATTCACTTTGACCATTACCGTCTACCCCGGCAATACCAACAATCTCTCCAGCACGCACATTTAAGTTCAGATCGTTCAGAACCGCGATACCTTCTTTATTTTTGGCCATCAGCTTGCTGACCTCAAGTACATTGGCTCCAGGTGTGGCAGGCTTCTTATCCACTTTAAACGTAACGTTTCGGCCAACCATTTTTTCTGCAAGTTCATTCGGATTGGTTTCCGAAGTTTTAACCGAATCAATGACTTTACCACGACGAATAATCGTAACCGTATCCGAAATTTCCATAATTTCTTTCAGCTTGTGCGTAATCAGAATGATCGACTTGCCTTCAGCGACAAGCTTTTTCATGATGACCATCAGCTCTTTGATTTCTTGTGGTGTAAGTACTGCTGTTGGTTCATCAAAGATCAAAATGTCCGCACCGCGATATAGCGTTTTAACAATCTCAACACGCTGCTGCATGCCGACAGAAATATCGTGAATTTTGGCGTGAGGATTTACTTTGAGTCCATATTGCTCGGACAAGCGCTGTACTTCTGCAGCTGCCTTTTTATAGTTAATATTGAGACCCTTTGTAGGCTCGGATCCCAAAATAATGTTCTCTGTTACCGTGAACGGCTGCACAAGCTTAAAGTGCTGATGCACCATACCGATGCCAAGATCGATCGCCCGGTTTGGACTGTCAATGATGACAGGTTTGCCATTCACTTCAATGGAACCTTCATCTGGCTGATAGAGACCAAAAACAATGTTCATCAATGTTGACTTACCAGCGCCGTTTTCGCCCAGTAGAGCATGAATTTCGCCTTTCTGAAGCTGAAGGCTGATGGCGTCGTTGGCAACAATGCCTGGGAAACGCTTCGTTATCTGTTTCAACTCAACGACGGGGGTTGCTGCACCCATGTAATCACCCTTATAACTGATATAGTTTGGTTCCGCAAACGAAAGAAAAGCTCCTACTCGGAGCACTATTGCAATAGTTAGATTGTACAAATGTTATAATGCCTTGATCAAATGTTCCTGGCTTTACAATCACAAGGCCGGTCAAGACCGGCCCGGATGATTATAATACAGCAGATATCAAAATGACTACGAATTCGTATTACTCAGTAGGTACTTTGATTTCGCCGCTGATGATTTTTTCTTTGTATTCGTCAACTTTAGCCAGAACTTCTGGTGATACATTTTTACTGGAAGTGTCCGCAATGCCAACGCCGTTTTCTTTCAGCGTCAGATTCTCAGATCCACCCGCGAATGTACCGTCAACAACTTCTTTATTCACGCGTTTAACCGCTTCGTCTACTTTTTTGATCATGGAAGTCAGTGTCACTTCATCGCCAAATTCAAGGGATTGGTCTTTATCCACACCGATAACCCATACATCTTGACCTTGTTTTTTACGAGCAATCGCTTCATTGAACACGCCGTTACCTGTTGCACCGGAAGCGTGGAAAATGATGTCAACGCCTTTGTTGTACAATGTAGCTGCAGCTGCTTTACCCAAGTCAGGCTTGTCAAAAGCACCTGTGTAGTTAGAGATGAATTCAGCTTTAGGGTTTACTGCTTTAACCCCTTCTCTGAAACCAACTTCAAACTTTTTGATCAGTGGACTATCCATACCACCTACGAAACCAACTTTGTTTGTTTTAGTGCTAAGACCAGCAACAACACCAACAAGATAAGATCCTTCTTCTTCAGCGAACGTTACGGATTTCACGTTAGCTGCATCCACTACGCTGTCGATGATCGCCAGTTTAGAGTCAGGGTTTTGCTCTGCTACTGTTTTGATCGCATCAGCCAGTTGGAAACCAATACCCCAAGTGAGATCATATCCACCTTTAACAAATTCGTTCAAGTTTGGAATATATTCTTCATCGGATTTACTTTGCAGGTATTTAACTTTAGCACCTGTTTCAGTTTCGGTTGCTTGCAGTGCTTCCCAAGCCGATTGGTTAAAGGATTTGTCGTTCACGCCGCCTACGTCAGTAACCATACCGATTTGAACATCGGATTTGGCTTCAGTGGAAGTTCCACCATTGTCTCCTCCGGCATTTGTTTCTTCTTTTGGTTTGCTTCCGCATCCTGCGAGCATAACCGATACTGCCAGCAACATTACCAGAGACAGGCTAAGCATTTTTTTCATTTCTCTTTTTCCCCCTTAATAATATGTCCCTTTCAAATCTCGTCTGCATTGCACGGATCAACAGATATAAAGAACAGGTTAAAAGCGAAATGTTTCGCCAATGGCTCACTAAAAGCGCATTCTTTTGCTCGATGCATCTGTTCATCTGTCGAAAAGCCGAACATTATGACCCGAAAAGAAAAATTTAGGACTGGCCTACTAGAGGTGATTATACAATCAACCAGTGTTAAAATCCAGATGTATAATCACCAAAAAGCACTTATTTTTGTACTTTTTTTATTGAAAGCGCTTAATAATTTAACGTTTTAACACACTAACGTTACAACGATGTGATGTTATATAACAAAAATATCACACCACTTCTAAATTTTCGTAAAACCACTCTAATTCATTTGTATTATTATACCGTTCGTGTTTTATGTAATGCCATGCTGTGTTATTCACCAACGGCGCTCGCACTCTGCTATCACTTCCAGCTTTTGCGATAAGTTTAGGTTGTTCTTCCTAAGCCGTTTTTATTCTCCAGTCCGTAAAAAAAGCCGCCATAGGTACGGCGGCTTACTTCATACAGATTTAAGCGTTAATTTTACCTTTAGCTACAGTAGCCAAAGAGTTGAACGCATTGATGTCATTAACGGCCAGATCAGCCAGCATTTTGCGGTTCATGTCTACACCAGCAAGTTTCAATCCGTGGATCAATTTGTTGTAAGACAAACCGTTCATACGTGCTGCAGCATTGATACGAACGATCCACAGTCTGCGGAAGTTACGTTTTGTGTTGCGACGGTCACGGTATGCGTATACCAGGGATTTCATTACTTGCTCATTAGCTGTTTTAAAGATACGGTGTTTGGAACCGAAATAACCTCTTGCCAGTTTCAAAACCTTTTTATGACGACGACGTACTACAAAACCGCCTTTTACTCTTGCCATATTAAAGAACCTCCCAAATAAATATAAATGTATCCGTGGTATGTGTATGGCCGAAGCCAATCCCCCGTACGGAATCTACTATTTTGAATTAACCTTTCAGGTTAGCCAAACCTTGTTTCAAACGTCTAACGTCACCAGCAGCCATTACAGGGTTGCCGTTCAGAACGCGCTTAGCACGTTTGGATTTGTGAGAAAGCAAGTGGTTTTTGTGAGCTTTGTAACGAAGGACTTTACCGGAACCGGTAATTTTGAAGCGTCCTTTCAAACTGCTGTGTGTTTTCATTTTAGGCATGTTGTGTTTCCTCCTCCAATGTTATCAGGCTTTAGGAGCCAAGATCATAATCATACTGCGGCCTTCCAGTTTCGGTTGACGTTCAACGGTACAAAGTTCTGCAACTTCTACCTTAACGCGTTCCAAAATCCGTTGACCAATAGACGCATGTGCAATCTCACGTCCGCGATAACGAACGGAGCATTTCACTTTGTCGCCTTCTTTCAAAAACTTAACTACATTACGAAGCTTCGTTTGATAATCGTGCTCCTCAATATTGGAACGGAACCATACTTCTTTAATGTCAACAATTTTCTGGTTCTTACGGGCTTCTTTTTCTTTCTTTTGTTGCTCATAGCGGAATTTGCCATAGTCCATGATGCGGCACACCGGCGGTTTAGCCTGTGGGGCCACATTAACCAGGTCCAAGTTCAGGTCAATTGCCATTTGAAGTGCTTCACGAATGGGAGTGATCCCGATTTGTTCTCCTTCAGCTCCGACAAGGCGTACTTCCTTCGCCCGAATCTCGTCATTAATCATGTGATCTTTACTAATAACCGTCCACCTCCAGGTCATTTTGAATATCCTGTTACACAAAAATAAAAGGGATGCCGGTCAAGCTACCGACATCCCTGTAATCAACACAATTCTTCATGAGTATACACTTCATAAATTATTGGGATCGTTGACCAGCCAACGTATGTTGGTCAGGTGAGAAGTCGGACTTCTGCTTGTGATTCCATTTTGCTATTTGTTTAACGCACTTGAATACTATAACACCTGCCAACAAACATTGTCAACATACAAAACACTTTTTTTTCAAAACAGTGTGACAACATTCATAGCTAGGCAGAGGTTCACCAATTAATCGATCCAAAAGTTAGCCTTGTTTGCTCTGTACTTCGTCCAGGCGTACAACCCGTGTATGTTGCGTGTGGCTCCATTGTTTGTTGTTTTGCGTAAAGAACGCATAAAACGTAATTGGATACCATGACAACAAATAAATCGGGAAAAGAATCAGATACAGATACACTTTAGCAAACTTAACTTTTTCGAGCGCCATGGACAACAGAAACGTTAACACGTTCATGCCGATCGCTATGAAACCAACCCACAATGGGAAATATCCATAAATGTTAGCGATATGTGGGCCGTCCAATACGTAAATATCAATTGACATGACAGCCGTCAACAGGAAAGTGAGCAACACCACATACACATTGGCACCATATACAGCAAGGTCAAACTTCACGAGACTTCTTTCTTTAATGGACTGCCATAACAATGGGAAGAAGTATCTTCTTGCTACCGTAAAGTGCCCTTGCATCCAGCGCAAACGTTGTCTAGCTGAAGCTTTAAATGTTAATGGTTTCTCATCGAAAACTTTGGCATCATAGTTAAACACCGGATACACATTACGCTGTACACTTCGCATCGTAAACTCCAGGTCTTCTACAAGGCTTGTAGCGCCCCAGCCAATTTCTTTCAGCAGATTGGTTTCGAAGCACATCCCTGTACCGCCGAGGAAATTCGCCATGTTCAGGTTGTGACGAGACAACTGCCATAGACGGTTGATATACCAGTACGATACACCATAAGCCGCAGTGATCCATGAATCTTCAGGATTTTTCGTATCGATGTATCCCTGAATAACGCGTGCTCCATTGCACAAGTCATTGTTCATTTCGAGCAAGAAGTTTTGCTCAACCAGATTATCAGCATCAAGCATTACAACCGCATCATACTGACGCGGCAAATCCCACAGGTATTTAAGCATCCACTCGATGGCGTGCCCTTTACCTCTCAAGTCTGGATTCGTACGTACACATGCATTCCAACCATGCTGACGAACGATTTCTGCCGTGCTGTCTGTACAGTTGTCACAGATGACAAATACATCGTACAGATCTCTCGGATAATCCAGTTCCTTCAGGTTTTCCATCAACGCACCAATAACTTGTTCCTCATTGTGTGCAGCAACCAGCACAGCAAATGATTTTGTTGCAGGATAATTTTTCTTTTTCTTTTTCTTATACAGACCGAACAGCGAAAACGTGAATTGGTACACGGCAAGCAGTGCCAAAATGACCTGCAGCGTGACGAATATAGCGTCCAACATCGTTCTCTGTTACCCCCTTTTAGATAAAACCCAGATTACTTTAGCATTTTCTCTTCCTGATTCTGCATTTTATTTTTTTTGTAATTGCAGAATATGACCCTGTGCTTTTGTGTACTACGTCAGTCATTCAGACAATGTTTCAAATCATGGCTGCGGCCAGTTGGCTGCTTTATCGATTCTGTATTCTTTTCAGCAATTTGTCAAAACCCCAATTCCACTTTCTGAAGCAGAAATGTGAACTTTAAACGCTGAATAGCCACTCCGTGATGCCACAACCTCGCATTCATGCCTGATATATCTTATTTTCAGCCGTTTTCTTGATTTTTATTTCTAAAGTCCCTTCTTTTTGATGTGGCTTACTGCAACTGAACCGTCTCTCTACATCAAATAACGTAAATGGCCACCAAAAAGTTTAATCTAAAACTCACATTTTTTTACCTCATTTCAGCCATGTTGAATCATTGTATCTTTTTTAGCAGAATGAAGTCAAAAAAGACCATTGGTTTTTCATCCACTCTTTTACATGAATTTTACGTTCTTTACATGTCTTCTTCTTGAAAAGGACAACATTTAAAAATATGATAAACATATGCCTGAAATAACCTCAAGACCTTCAAAATCGGTTATATACTTAACAGGTGGTAAACCGACACGGGTAACTTCCCGGAAATACTGCCGTCCTCGGGACGGCCTGACTGGCAGGAGGCCAATATGAGCCGTTTTTTCTTAAAGTTTCAAAAGTACGATCGTAATGTGTTTATGTGGATTAACGGCCGGCTTCATAATCGTTTTATGAATTTCTGGCTGTACTATTTCACCCATCTTGGTGGAGCAACTTCTTCCATTGCAGTATCTTTGTTAATCTGGCTACTGGCCCCGGCTCCATGGAGTACGACTGGACTTCAAGCCTGTATCGCATTAGCGGTAAGTCATATTCCTGTAGCCATTGCCAAAAAATTGTATCCTCGCATTCGACCTTATCTGGCCTTGCCTGATACAATAACGTTTCGCAACCCACTGACAGATCATTCGTTTCCGTCGGGGCATACAACCGCTATTTTTTCGGTCACAGTACCCTTTATGACTACTGAGCCGTTTCTATTGCTGACTTTGCTTCCTGTGGCCCTTATTGTCGGATTCTCTCGAATCTATCTGGGGCTACACTATCCGTCCGATGTTTTGGCAGGAGCCACAATCGGTACTTTAGTCGCACTTGCTACAGTTGCATTCTGGACTTAAAGCCGATATGTTAGACTCAGGAAAACCTAGCAGGAACAGGTGAAGCAAGCGTGGAGAAAAAAAGAATCTTACTATTATCTGAGGGCTTTGGCGCAGGGCATACCCAAGCTGCTTATGCATTGTCCAGCCACTTACGAAAACTGTCGCCGAATATCCAGACCAAAGTGCTTGAACTCGGAAGCTTTCTTAACCCGAAAGTAGCACCACTTATCCTTAATGCATACAAAAGAACGGTGACCAATCAACCCAAACTTGTTGGATACATGTACAGACAGCAATATAAAAAGCCATTGAATCGGTTAACAACTCTTGCACTGCACAAAGTGTTTTACACCCATACCCGCAGTGTGGTGCGTCAGTTGCATCCGGATGCTATTGTCTGCACGCATCCCATTCCAAGTGCGGTTATATCCAGGTTAAAGCGGTTAGGTACGAAGGTGCCTTTATGTAACGTTTTAACGGATTATGATGCACATGGTACATGGATTAGTCCTGAAGTGGATCTGTATCTCGTCTCCTCAGACGAAGTTAAATCCAAGTTGATGCAACGAGGCGTATCCGTAGAGAAAATCAAAGTAACCGGTATCCCGGTGCACCCAAACTTCTGGGAGCATCCCGTGCACGACGAGATCCGATCCGGATTCAACCTTAAAAAAATGCCTACCGTGCTTGTGATGGGCGGTGGTTGGGGAATGCTCAGTGACAAAGTTGTTCACCAATTGTTAGCACGCTGGCATGAAGATATCCAGATTATTTTCTGTCTCGGACGTAATGACAAAATTCGGATTAGCATGGAACAGGACCCACTGTTCCAACAAGAAAATATCCACATTATCGGGTATACAACGGAAATTGATAAATTAATGGAAGTCTCTGATCTACTAATTACAAAACCAGGCGGAATGACTTGCAGTGAAGGTTTGGCAAAAGGTATTCCGATGCTGTTTCATAATCCGATCCCGGGTCAGGAGGAAGAGAATGTACATTATTTTACGGCCAGAGGATTGGGTGAACGGATTACCTCCCTTGATGTGGTTGTAAAGTGGATGAACAAACTGCTTCATCACTATCCTGAGGTGCTTGAGAAGCGAAAACGCCATCTGGCCGAGATAGCCAAAGTACATCCGATGGAAAGCGCGCAGTCTATTATGAATTTGTTACAGGATATGCGGCCTGTATCATCAGAGTCGACCCGTTTATAACCTTGTATAGTTAGAAAATCCCGTCCTTCTTGTCTCTTATAACGAAGAGAAAAGGTGCCTTCGAAGCTGAAGGCACCTTTTTTTCTTAAGTCTGCAGAATAATCACACTGCTTATTGTATACCAGCAGATTTCAGATACTCCTGCCATTGCTTTGTATACTCGGACTGAATTTTGTCCAGACCGGCTTGTTTTGCTTTTTCCATAAACGTATTCAAACCGCCCTCTACATCCGCAACAAGGCCTACGTTAAGTGGATACAGATATTGCTTCTCGACTTGCTCCAAAGCCGCTTTCTCAGCTTGATAAGGTGTCCAATCCTCGGCAAAACCAGTGAAGATATCCGGTTTTTTGATCTTATCAAGGTCTTTAAACATAGCAAGTACATCATCAAAGCTCTTGTCATACAGCATAAACTCCGGATTACGCCATGCCCAGCCATTCATGCCTTCACGCGGGAAACCATTGCTTTGTGCATCGCCAATCATATGATAGTATCCGTCTTTTACTTCAAAGTTTTTGCCTTCCACACCATACTCGGTCAGCCAGTTGTAACGTTTGTCGGTTACAAGCTTCTCGTAAAATTCCAGTGCTCTTTCCGGGTTTTTACTGCTTCGCGGAATAGCAAAACCGTTGTGAATCGGATGCACCGGCTGTGCAAAACCTTTCGCATTCGGATATGGGAAATATCCGAGCTTCCAGTCCGGGTGAGTGGACTGAACCTTGATCACATCAGAATTGAATTTGTTCGGATTCTCCCCAGCGAGAATGACAGCTGCTTTACCATTTTGCAACAGGGAATTGGATGTATCCTTCACATTCAGTACGTTTTTCGGGAAAAATCCTTTATCCATCCAGCGTTTGTATGTTTTCAGGTCTTGTAAATGCTGTGGTGATCCCCAATAGGACGTCACTGTTGATGGTGTATCATACATAATATCCAGGCCATATGGAAGCTGACCCGCCGTATTTACCAGCTTGGAAGTCAATTGACGAACACCATGGGTATGGTTTGCATTGCTGTCTGCAATCGGAATCATGTTGGGCTCATTCGCCTTGATGCCGTCCAGGTATGCTTCGAGCGTTTCCATCGATTCCGGCTTCGGCAGATTATACTTCTCACGCAGGTCTTCACGGTATGCAATACCTTCCGTTACGTATTCGATCCACGTGGATGGAACCGTGTAGATTTTATCGTTAATCTTAACCGCATTCCACATATCATCCGGGACATGAGATTTGAGCTTTGGTGTTTTTGCCAACAGTTCATCCAGCGGCAGGAAAGCACCTTTCTTCGCATAAGACTGGTAGTTCGTCCAGTCTGCTGTAAAGATTAAGTCAATCGGCTGTCCGGAAGACAGCAACAATTTATATTTTTGATCCCAGTCCGTCCAAGACGTAAAGTTGAATTTTACATTTACATTCAGATCGGCTTCAGCAAGCTTGTTAATCTCCGACTCAATCACAGGCAGGTCTTTCGGAGCATCTCCAAGCATGTAAAATTGCAGGGTTACTTTTTCGCCTTTATTATCCGTTGAGCCTCCCTGAGCATTACCTTGCGCATTCCCTCCAGAACCGCCACCGTTACACGCGGCCAGCACGCCAGCAAATAACATCAGAACAAGTACCATAGACAGGTGCCGAATCATTTTTTTACGCATATGCATCCTCCCTTTTTGTGTTAAACCTATATGTTAGCGCAGACCCGCTATGCATCAGACCATTCATATCCTCAGTAGCCTGACGTCCCCAGCGTGTATACGTTCTAACCTTTTACAGCTCCAATGGTGAGTCCTTTGACAAAATAACGTTGAACAAACGGATACAGGAATAAAATCGGGCCTGTTACGATAATCGCCATTGCCATCTTGGTCGACTCTGTTGGAACGTCTTGACTGAGCGTTACCCCCGTACCAATCGCCATCTGGTCAATGAAGGTAATCGTATTCATCGTGTTGTACAAATAAAATTGGAGCTGGTACATATCCGGGTTGTTGATAAACAAGGAAGATGTAAACCAGTCATTCCAATAACCCAGGGCAAGAAACAGTCCAACGGTTGCAATGCCCGGCATCGCCAGTTTTAACACAATGCTGAAATAGATCCGGAAATCGTTGGCACCGTCAATCTTCGCCGATTCGATCAGTTCATCCGGCACCGCGGAGCGAATAAAGTTTTTCATCAGAATGATCAGAAATGGTGTCATTAACCCTGGGAAAATGAGTACCGTATACGTATCCGTCAGATTGAAGTAGTTCGCCAGCATAATGTACCAGGGCACAAGACCTCCGCCAAACAACGTTGTGAAGTAAATGAAAAAGGAGAACGTGTTCCGGTATTTGAAATCTTTACGCTGGAGCACAAATCCCGCCATCGTGATAAAAAACAGGCCCAGTGTTGTTCCCACAACCGTTGTGAACACCGTAACGCCATACGCTTTGAGTACCTGTGTGGGGAATTTGAATACCATTTTGTAACCTTCCAGAGAGAAGTGTGTTGGAAAAAGATGATACCCATCCCGCACGATCGATTCGTTGCTGCTGAATGAACCTGACAAAATGAGCAGGAATGGCAGCAGACACATCAATGACAAAACAATGATGATACCATAGGCAATGAGCTGAAAAGCCAAGTTGAATTCCGAATCTTTGGCACGGGTCCGGGTCCGTATCCGTCTTTGGGTATGCGTTTGTGTGCTCATAGTTGTTCTCCCTTCTGCCCTATAGGCGTGCTTATTCTAGAACAAGGCGTAATCTTCGTTAATTTTGCGGATAATGTAGTTGACCGTCATGATGAGAATGAACCCGAATAATGATTGGTACAAGCCAGCTGCTGTTGCCATACCGATATCAAAGGTTACTTTCAGTGAACGATAGACATACGTATCAATAATATCTGTAGCGTTGTAGAGCACGCCGTTATTCCCGATCAATTGATAGAACAGGTCAAACTGTCCTTTCATGATGCTGCCAAGCGAGAATAACAGGAGAATGACAAACGTTGGTTTGAGCATTGGCACGGTGATGTACCAGATCCGCTGAAAGATGTTCGCCCCGTCAATGCGCGCCGCTTCATAATACTCGTCACTTATTCCCGTTATAGCGGCCAGATAGATGACCATGCTGTACCCGAGGTTTTTCCATAAGTAAAAGATAATGATCAGAAACACCCATATCCATGGTGTGTTGTAGATATCCACCGGCCCTGCCTCAAAACGTTTGAGCACGGTATTCACAAACCCAGATTCATAGTTAAACATGTTGTAAGCGATTACACTTAATAGAACAAAAGAGATAAAGTACGGCAGGAACATGACGGACTGGGTTATTTTTTTGAACAACTTGCCCCGAATTTCACTGAGCATGATCGCACAAAAGATCGCCAGACCGTTCCCCAGTATAATGAAAGCCAGGTTATACCCTACGGTATTGGTCGTAAGTTTCAACAGCATTCCCGATTGCCAGAGAAATTTAAAGTTGTCTAACCCGACAAAGGGGCTTCCGAATAATCCACCTGCAAAATCATAACTGGTAAATGCGTAGTAAATACCGACCATCGGAAAATACGAGTTAATGAGAAAAAAGATCAGCGTGGGTAGCAGCATCAGAAACATGATTTTGTTTTTGTTCAATTCTTTGAGCATGGCTCGATCCCTCCCAAAATGTAACGGTGAAGCTCTGAATTCATTGTAGACTGACTTCTTCGTTAATGAATACTGAAGCTTCCTCCCATTGGTGAACGATACTGCGAATTAAGAAGTGAACAAAATGTACTAATTATGAAATGAACGCATGTACGTTCACAAAAGTTGATATCGTGCATAACTTGAGCCGAATGAACAATCCCGCGAAAGTTGAACTTTATCTAGGGAAAAGGAACCAAAACGCTTGTCCACCATTGATGTAAACGCATACATATTATATAATTCAAGTTACCTTGTACTTCTGTTTTGCTACATATGAAATTCAGTACTTCTTATGAAAAATACATAAGTTCACTCATATCAGAAGGTTCGAGGGGGAAAAAGAATGCGCAAACGTTCAGAGGACAGCCAGAAAGTGTTCACGCGGATTCTGATCGGTATTATTATCAGCACTGCCGCAACGTTACTTGTGGCATCAGCCATTTTATACGTTAACTACAATCGAATTGCTCTCCGTCAAGTCTATCGTACCGATGTGAATAGCCTCACCCAGACCAGCCGTGAAGTGGCCAAAATGACGGAAAGTGCCAAGTCTCTCTCCTACCAGATTTATCAGGACTACACGATCTCTTCCTTAATGCTCTACTCTAAGCCCAGTATCTATCAGATCACTTCGGCCATGGAGCAACTCGATAATTACCGTATGTCTCTTCCTTTTATTGAATCCATCTATGTATATAACTCTAAAAGCAGTGAATTTTTTATCAGTTCCGACGGGGTTCGCAATGGGCAGCAGTCTATATCCGAGATCGATGATCAGGGAATCAAACATATTCTGGATCGTTTCCATGACTATAAACCGTTTGTACCTATTCCCCGAACATATAAGGTCGGCTCAACCGAAGCCAGTGAGGTGAATAGTTACACTTACCTGTGCTACGACACCATTAACGACAACGCCAAGCTCAATTACGCCGTTATCGTCAACATTAAGGATGACTGGCTTAGCCCCAATATGAATGCGGCAGACCAGCCTGGCAAAACATTCATCGTGAATGAACAAGGCGATTTGTTGTCCGATTTTGGTGATCGCCCGTTGCTTAACAATCTCGCAAACGAAACCTTCATGCGTCCAATCATGCAAGATACGGAGCATTCTGCTTATTTTACTGAGCAAGTGGATGGGGAAAACTCACTTATCACCTACACCGCCCCAGACAGTCTAGGATGGCGTTATGTGCGAATCACCCCCTATGACGTGATTACAGCCGATATTCGCGGTATGCGCACGCACACCCTGTTATTCTGCCTGGGGTTACTGGCCGCGGGTCTGATTCTCTCTTATCTTGTATCGCGCAAGCTATATCACCCGATTAACAACGTACTTGTCCGCATGCGTGTGATGGAAGCCGAACGCCGGGGTAGTCTGCACTTGCTCAGACAGGATTTTTTACGAGGTGCGCTGCAAGGACGGGAAACCGTAACCTGCAATATGCTGGAAGAGCGGATGAGGTTCTACGGTTCCCCCATTGATGTACATCAACCCTCAAGAATGGTGCTTTTGCGTATCGACCATTATACCGAATTTTGCGAGACTTATCGGGATGATACCAAGCTAGTCAAATACGCAATGATGAACATTTGCACCGAAACCGCAGATATTCACTATTATGTTGAAGCTGTGGATATGGGCGGTGACCTGATTACGCTTCTGTTTAATGAAAAATCGAAAAATGATTCTTTGTCAGAGAATGAGGCTTCGGCTTCGCATCAAATTGAGGAATTGCTACGTATGATGCAGGCTGCAGTCATGACCCATCTCAAATGCTCCATCTCCTGTACGCTGGGTCCAGAGGAAAATTCACTGGAGGAATGTATTGAAGGTTACGCTCGTTCCGCTGAAGCATCGCTGCATCGCCTGTTCATGGGGCCAGGTTGCTTGATTCATACCGCAAGTATTATGGCGTATCAGAGCAAAGAGTATACTTTTCCCGCAGGCAAAGAAAGACAGCTTGTGGAATGCTTAATGACCGGCAAAACTGAGGAAGCCAAGCTAATATATGCAGATATCGTGAGTGAGACGGCCGCTTATCCGTTCACCGTCTTTCAACTCGCTCTGTCCCATCTGACGATGACCCTTAATCATGTTCGCAATACCCTTAAGAAGAACAATCAACTTACACTGGATTCCGTTTCAGGCAGTTTGATGCTTCCAGTGAAAAATGCTGAGGATCTCAGCGAGGTGCATGAACATTTTTATCGGATGTTTGACGAACTCGGCTCCAAGGTGGAGGAAAAACGCACACTCAAGCATGAGGAACTCATTCGGAGAATCAACGATATTGTTGAACGGGATTATGCTGACCCGAATCTGTGCTTGACCTCAATCGCAGAGGAATTAAGCATGTCGCCAATCTACGTCAGCAGGTTATATAAACAGCTCACATTGAAAGGACTTACAGATGTCATTAATGAGACACGCATTGCTAAAGCACAACATATGCTCGTGCAGACCGAAAATTCCGTTGCAGATATCGCCGAGCGAACCGGTTTTACCAACAGTTCTTATTTTTATCGGATGTTTAAAAAGTTGAACGGCGTAACCCCTAACGATTATCGCCGTAAAGAACTTCATTCTGAGCATCTGTAACCTCTGTTTATGTTTATAAAAGAAAAAGAGCGGTACCTTGGAGCAATGCATTTGCCCTTGGATACCGCCCTTTTTATGCTTCGTCCTGATCTTCACCAGACTCGTCTGTCGCTTCACGCACTTTGTACTTATCCAGACGCATTTCATTGTACTCTCGTAAAGCCTCTTCTCCTACAATCACTTCGACCCGATGAATGTTCATGCCTTTACCCATGAATTTTTGTTCATACTCGGTCATGACATGCTCTTCATTCAAACCCTCACGGTGCAGGTTCAGAGACAAATTCGTCATCTGCAAGCCAAAATCAGCGATTGAGTTCAGGGAGAACTCAAACAACGTTTCTGAATCCGTTTTAAAATGGATCTGTCCTTTGGGATTCAGCAACTCAATGTATTTTTTCAAGAAGCGTGGGTGTGTCAACCGGCGGCGTGCATGTTTCGCTTTTGGCCACGGATCACTAAAATTCAAATAAATGCGTTCCAGTTCCTTCGGATCAAACACCTCTTCGATCTGTTCGATGTTCGCAAGCGCCAGCTTCAAGTTCGGGGGTGTCTCTACCTCAGCTTGACTCCAGGCGTTACGCGCCTTCTCACTGGCACGACGAACGAGCTCATCATACATATCGATACCGATAAAATTATATTGTGGATATTTATAACTCATTTGGCTGATAAATTGACCTTTACCCATGCCAAACTCGACAAAGATCGGATGATCATTGCCGAACAGCTCCGCCCACTTGCCTTTGTATTGCTTTGGCTCCAGTACAACAAGATCCTCTTGTTGCTCCAGATTTTCTCTAATGCCTTTTCTACCACGTAAACGCATGTTATTCCTCCGTTTGTCCATACTTGTCCTAAACTCATTTTGCCCAAGAACCGGCAAATTGTAAAGAGCAATGAAAAAGGAATCTCCGGACCTGCCACGTTGGGCAAATCTCAAAGATTCCCTTCTCGATTTATTTGGAATTGGGGTCCAACTACTTTAGTAGTTCATAGTCTACCTTATCTTGGTGTGAAAAATCAAATGTCTTTTCGAAAGCATCGCGAACTTTTTGTCTTGCAGCCGCTTTCACTTTCGGATTTCCATTAAAACGAACGCCTGTCAGGGCCAGCGCCTCTTCTGCCGTCAGTTCAACAGATACATGCTGGAATTCGTTATTTTTAACTTGGGAATTCATTCATATCACCTCACGGTATAGTATGATCCATGACGTCAACATTCATTCAAATGCCACGATGAAAACTACTCACTGGATGGTGTCTGACGCTGATTTAAATATAACACAAGGTGTAAACTACATCAAGTAAAAAACCTTGATTTGACGGTCTTTTTTTTCGTTTGCATTCCCCTTTTTTTCGGATTTTTGGTACAATAAATGACGAAAACCGCACAGCATCTGCATACCCTGCTCAGGTATGATATTACAGAATAAGAAATGAACCAAAAAAGGACTACATTTTAAGCCATAGACCTCAAAGGAGTACCTTGAAAATGAATGCACCAGCTACACAAGCGCCACTAATGTGGGGGGATAAACGGTTCCATACCTGGAATTATGAAATGCGAGATCAATTTAACAACAAAGTATTTAAAGTGATGCTGGATGCCGGGTTCACTTGCCCGAATCGGGATGGCTCCATTGCCAAAGGGGGCTGTACCTTCTGCAGTGCAAGGGGTTCAGGTGATTTTGCAGGAAGCAGACGTGAAGACCTCGTCAGCCAATTCAATACGATTCGCGACAGGCAGCATCTGAAATGGCCTTCGGCTCACTATATCGGTTATTTTCAGGCGTACACCAACACCTATGCACCAGTCGAAGAACTGCGTGAATACTTTGAAGAGATCTTACAACAGCCCGGCGTTGTCGGTTTATCCATTGCTACTCGCCCGGACTGTTTACCGGATGACGTTGTGGAGTATTTGGCAGAGCTTAATCAGCGAACCTATTTATGGGTAGAGATGGGACTGCAGACGATTCATGATTCCACTTCGAATTTGATCAACCGTGCACATGATACGTCGTGTTATGAAGAAGCGGTAGAAAAGCTACGTAAACACAATATTCGAGTCTGCACGCACATTATCTATGGCTTGCCGCAAGAAACCCACGAAATGATGCTGGATACCGGTCGCGCGGTGGCAAATATGGACGTGCAGGGCATTAAGATTCATCTGCTTCATCTCATGCGCAAAACGCCGATGGTTAAGCAATATGAAGCGGGTCTGCTTCGTTTCCTTGGACAGGATGAGTATATCAAGCTAATTGTAGATACCCTCGAGATGCTCCCACCGGAAATGATTGTACATCGTCTTACAGGAGATGCCCCGCGCGACCTGCTTATTGGCCCCATGTGGTCATTGAACAAATGGGAAGTTCTGAATTCCATCGACCGAGAACTGCGTGAACGCGATACATGGCAGGGTAAGTATTGGAGGGAGGCATAAATGGGCTTTCTATCGGTTCTCAGCTGTGCACATCAATGGATTGGTTCTCGGCTCCAGCCAGGAGATTTCGCCATTGATGCCACGGTGGGCACAGGTGCTGATACCTTGTTTCTCGCAAAGCAGGTAGGCCAGCGTGGTCAGGTCATCGGATTTGATATTCAAAACGAAGCGCTAACACTGGCTCAGGCCAGGATTCGAAAGCAATCTGAAAGCAGCAAACTCGGCTCTATTTCCATGATGGAATTAAGCCATGCACGCATGGCCGAAGCCGTACCGGGCGCCTGGATTGGTAAAGTAGGAGCTATTATGTTTAATCTGGGTTACTTACCGGCTGAAGGGGCAGATGCTTCTATAATGACAGAAACAACCAGCACAATCACAGCACTTGAAGCTGCTATAAAGTTATTGCGTCCACGCGGTATAATTACTGTCGTGTTATATCCGGGTCACGAAGGTGGCGATCAGGAAGCTGATGCTGTATCTACATGGGCAACCGCTTTACCTGTCGAACAGGCTCAGGTTGTGATGTACCGCCAGTTGCAACGTCAAACTTCACCTTATTTAATCGGCATTGAAAAAAAATAAAAAATAATTCTCTTTGTTCACCAAATGAAATACACTGAACACATCGACTGGACAAGCCTTTGCTGGTTCACTCAACATCGCAGTTACCACCTACATGGTGCAACTGTATTCTGCACATGTTCATCTACATCTGCATATGCCGATCGTTAGAGGGGCCTGAACTGGTTAAAGCGAATCACCATTTCATATACTAGAGGAGAGATATCCATGTCTACGCCATACCCGCTTCAATTCCAACCCGAATTCAAAGAACGTGTGTGGGGAGGCCGAGCGCTCGAGCAATTTGGCCTAACACCCCCTGAAGGACATATTGGTGAAGGCTGGATGATTGCAGATCACGCCAATGGTACGACCAAGGTAATAAATGGACCACTCGCTGGCAAAGGACTTGATGAGGTTCGTGAACAACTCGGAACAGCCTGGCTGGGAACCAAAGGTGTTTCTGAAAAAGGCGGACGCTTTCCTCTGCTAATCAAACTGCTTGATTGTAACGATGACCTATCCGTTCAGGTTCATCCTACAGATGATTACAAGGCTCTTCCTCCAGGTGAACTGGGTAAAACCGAAATGTGGTACGTACTCGACGCCAAACCCGGCGCCCATATTATTTACGGACTTAATGAAGGTGTAGATCGTGAGGGGTTGAGACAGGCGCTGGAGAATGGCACTGTTATGGATACCCTTCGTCAAGTGCCTGTAGAAGCAGGAGATACATTCTTCATCCCTGCTGGAACGGTGCATGCTCTCTGCGCCGGTGTAGTTGTAGCAGAAATACAGCAAAATTCAGATACAACGTACCGGATCTATGATTACAACCGACCTGGACTGGACGGCAAGCCACGTGAACTACATGTAGAAGATTCCTTAAATGTCACGGCCTATGAAGGCGCCGGAGCCACAACAATGAAAACCAGCAATACAGTACCTGGTGAATGGCTCCAGCTTGCTTCTTGTCCTTACTTTGTAGTAGAGAAAGGCGTGGTGACTGAACGTTGGGATTTATCTACGACACCGGACAGCTTTACCATTCTTGTTGTATGTGAAGGTGAGGGTGCGCTTGAATGGAGTGGTTCTGAGGAAGGCGAGCAGCTGACATTGAAAGCAGGTCAATGTTATCTTTTGCCGGCTAATCTGGGTAACTATACATTAAGTGGCAATACAACCGTTCTTCGATCCTATCTTCCTTAAGTTTGTCACCGATAACCTGTGAAGGAGGAATTACACGAGATGCAGGAATCTACCTTTACGCTGATGGGCAATGAAGGTACCCGTGTTCATGTATACTGCTGGCTTCCCGATCCGGACGAACACATCCAAGGCGTTGTACAGATCGCGCATGGAATGGGCGAAACCGCAGCGCGTTATGCCGAATTTGCGGGTTATCTTACGAAACACGGCTTTGCTGTGTATGCTAATGACCATCGGGGTCATGGCAGAACGGTGGAGAGCACCGAAGCACTGGGTGATGCAGGTGTGGACGCATTTCGCTGGATGGCTAAAGATATGGTCAATCTGGGCGAGCTAGTTGCCAAAGAACATCCAGATGTCCCTCTGTTCCTTATGGGGCACAGTATGGGTTCTTTTTTGGTACAGCACCTCATGTATGCGGGACATGAGAGATACCACGCGTTTGTGCTGTCCGGTACAAACGGCAAACGAGGCTTGCTTCGGTTTGGAGAAAAACTGGCTCTACTCCAGTGCGGCATTCAAGGTGACAATCATCGAAGCCTGTTACTGAATGCCATTGTATTTGGCGGATTTAACCGTGCTTTCCGGCCAGCCACAACCCCCTTTGACTGGTTATCTCGTGACCGGCAGGAAGTACAGCGATTCATCGATGACCCAATGTGTGGAGCGATATGTACCGCTGGTTTTTTTCGAGATTTCTTTAAACTGTTACTCGAAATCCATCTTCCTCAGCATATGGAACGTATCCCGAAACACAAGCCGGTTCTTCTGTTCTCTGGTGAACTAGATCCTGTCGGACTTCGGGGCAAAGGTGTGCTTAACCTATACTCTCAGTATCAGAAGCTTGGACTTCAAGATGTAGAATATCATCTTTATCCAGGCGGACGGCATGAGATGCTCCATGAGACCAATCGTAACGAAGTGGCTCATGATGTCCTGAGTTGGTTAAAACGTCATATGCCGACAATCGAGCAGCAACATACACAAAATAGTAGTCAACAAGATGCCGATACCGTTCCGTCTTTTGAAATTCAATCGAATCAGACGGCTTTGATGTAAGAAATCTATTTCTGATTCTATTCCGATTCAAATGTGAGCAAAAACCCCCTGAACGAGCACAGTATGTAATGTGCTCATTCAGGGGGTTTTATTCTAGTGAAGTATCTCAGATTTCATAGGATGAGAAATAAAGTCCAATGCTAATCTCAGAAGTCATTAACCTTCAATCAACAATGATTCTGGATCTTCAAGCAATTCTTTGACAGTCACCAGGAATCGTACGGCTTCGCTTCCATCAATAATCCGGTGATCGTAGGACAAGGCGATGTACATCATTGGACGGTTTTCCATCCGTTCAGCATCAATCGCTACTGGACGAAGCTGAATTTTGTGCATCCCGAGAATACCTACCTGAGGAGTATTCAAGATTGGTGTAGACAATAGGGAGCCAAAGGTTCCGCCATTCGTAATCGTAAAGGTTCCGCCTTGCAGATCAGACAATGCCAGCGTATTCGAACGCGCTTTGGACGCCAGGTCTGCAATGCTTCTTTCGATTTCGGCAAAGCCCAGACGGTCAGCATCACGTACAACCGGAACAACCAGACCTTCTTTGGCAGATACCGCAATACCGATATCGTAGAATTTTTTCAACACAACGTCTTCGCCATCAATCTCTGCGTTAATCGTTGGGAATTTTTTAAGTGCACCGACAACCGCTTTGGTAAAGAAAGACATGAAGCCCAGGTTAATATCATGCTTCTCTTTGAACTTGTCCTTCCGACGTTTACGAACGTCCATGATCGCTGTCATGTCAACCTCATTGAACGTGGTCAACATCGCTGCGGTCTGCTGTGCTTCAACCAAACGCTTCGCAATGGTTGCCCGGCGACGGGACATACGCTGACGCTCTACAGGCTTGGCAAAAGTTGCGCCGCTGGCTGCTGGAGCACTAGGTGCGGAAGCAGGAGCTTTAGCTGCTGGTGGTGCCACTGGAGTGGATGGCTGACTTCCATGGCTTTTCACATCATCCTGATATACGCGGCCAATCGGATCTTTGCTCTGTACTTGATCCAACTCAATCCCACGCTCACGAGCAAGCTTGCGTGCAGAAGGAGACGCTGTTTTGTTGCTATCGGATGACTCTGGTGGTGCCGCAACAGCAGCCGGTGCTACTGGAGCTTCCGGAGCTGGTGCAGAAGTGGGTTTGGATTCAGCCGCTGCCGGTTCGGAAGCAGCCGGAGCGTTTCCGCCCCCTGCTCCAGCCGAAAGTGTACCGATCGTTTCACCGATAACTACCGTCTCGCCTTCTTGACGAATGATTTTCTCGAGCACACCGCTCTCCTCAGCACTGATCTCGATGTTGACTTTATCGGTCTCCAGTTCAAGCAGAACATCACCCTGATTAACGGTGTCTCCTTCTTTGACCATCCATCTGGATACCGTTCCCTCAGTTATTGACTCACCCATTGCAGGTACTTTAATTTCACTCACAGCTGTTACCTCCCCAGTGGAATATTATTCTTCGCCGTTTGTTTCAACGCTGCTGTAATAATCAATTGTTGCTCCATGCTATGCACAAGCTGGTAACCGCTGGAAGGACTTGCATGTTCCGGACGGCCTTCATATCTCACGGTAGTGCCTTCAGGCGCGATCTCGCGAAGACGAGGCTCCATATATGTCCATGCACCCATATTTTTGTTCTCTTCCTGCACCCATACCAGCTCTTTTAATTGGCTGAAACGTGCGAGTACACGTTTGATCTCTTCTGCTGGGAACGGATAGAGTTGCTCGACACGAATGATGTGAAGCCAGGAATAATCGCCCTTCTCCTTTTCAATCGCATCTTCCAGATCAATAGCAACTTTACCACTGCACAAAATAATGCGTTCTACCCGATCCGGTTTTGTGCCCAGACCCGGTTGCTCCAGCACAAGTTCGAATTTACCTTCACTAAATTCCACAGCTGGTGATGCAACACGCGGATTACGAATCAAGCTTTTGGGTGACATCATCACAAGTGGGCGTGCATCTTCTGTCTCGGTTAAAGAAGCTTGACGACGCAACAGGTGGAAGTACTGTGAAGCACTCGACAGATTAACCACAGTCATATTGTCTTCCGCACACAATTGCAGGAAACGTTCCAGACGTGCGCTCGTATGTTCTGGCCCTTGGCCTTCGTTAGCGTGTGGCAACAACATAACCAGACTCGATTTTTGAGACCATTTTGCACGCCCTGCTGATATGAACTGGTCGAAAATGACCTGTGCACAATTTGCAAAATCACCAAATTGTGCTTCCCAGATTACGAGTGTATCCGGTGAGTACACGTTGTATCCATATTCAAAACCAACGACAGACTCTTCTGACAATGGGCTATTATAGATCGCAAACGATGCTTTTGCTTGTGGCAGATGATGCAACGGACAGAATTTATCACCATTCGTAGCATCATGCAACACAAGGTTACGATGAGCGAAGGTTGCACGCTCGGCATCTTGACCACTGATTCGGATCGGCTTGCCATCTGCCAATATCGTCGCAAATGCCAGCGTTTCTGCAAGGCTCCAGTCTACTTTTTCCCCTTCATTAAGAGCCGTACTCCGGCGTTGCAAAATCCGTTGCAATTTTGGATAAACATTAAAAGTCTCTGGCCATTTCAGAAGATCGGCATTAATGCTGCGCAATTGCTCCAAAGGCACCGCTGTTGGCGTAATTGTGACTGCCTCGGACTCACTGATGTTGCGCTGATAGTATTCATGCACTTCATTTTTCTTCATCTGATCGTAGGCTTCTTTTAAGCGATCTGCTACGCCATCACGTACACTTGCGATGAACGCATCATCAATGACCGATTCCTTCTTAAGCATATCCTGATACAGATGACTGACTGTTGGGTGATTCTTCACCTTGTCATACACGAGCGGCTGCGTCGTTTCGGGATCATCTGTTTCGTTATGACCATAACGACGATATCCGATAAGGTCAATCAGGAAATCTTTCTTGAAACGGTTGCGATATTCCGCTGCCATGCGAATTGCCGCAATACAAGCATCTGGGTTATCTGCATTGACATGCACAATCGGAATCTCATAACCTTTGGCAAGGTCACTTGCATAATAAGTTGAACGCGAGTCACTGCTGTCCGTAGTGAAACCAAGACGGTTATTCACAATGATGTGAATCGTTCCGCCATTCTGGTATCCTGGCAATGCCTTGAAGTTCAGCGTTTCGGCCACAATACCTTCTCCCGGGAATGCCGCATCCCCGTGCATCAGAATCGTCGCTGCTTTGGTTACATCCTGCTTCGGATAACCTGGTTCACGGCGATCATCCTGAGCTGCACGTGCAAAACCTTGCACAACCGGATTGACGTATTCCAGATGGCTAGGGTTGTTGGCGAGTGTCAGGCGAGCCTGCACAGTCTCCCCGTCTTTTACAAAACGGTTCGCGCCCATATGGTATTTGACATCCCCCGTCCAACCATAATTGATTCCGGTTGAACCTTCTGATGGAACCAAGTCTTTGTTCGGGGCATGATGGAATTCAGAGAAAATTTTGCTGTACGGCTTGCCCAGGACATGAGCGAGCACGTTCAGACGTCCGCGGTGAGCCATCCCCATCAAAATATGACTGGAGCCTGCTTCTGCCATAAGGCGGACTGCTTCATCCAGCATAGGAACAAGTACATCGTTCCCTTCAATGGAGAAACGTTTCTGTCCAACAAACGTTTTGTGCAGGAAATCTTCAAATTGCTCAGCTTCAACCAAACGTTCCAACAACGCTGTACGTTCTTGTTGCGTAAGCGGGGCCGGAGATGTGCGGGATTCCGCACGACGATTCAACCACTCGCGTTCTTGTACTTCATGCACATGGCTGAATTCGTAAGCGATCGGACCTGTATAGATTTGACGAAGACGTTGAATTGCATCCCAGCCAGTCGTTGTCTGACCGTCTGCACCTTCCCAGATCAGCGACGCAGGCAGTGCTTTCAAATCTTCCTCATTTAATTGAAAATGCTTAGGCTCCAGCAAAGACGTATCTGTTGCTTCACTGATTCCAAGTGGATCAATATCTGCAGCCAGATGGCCATACGTACGGATGTTCCATACAAGCTTGCCTGCTGTAACCGCTTTCTGCAATAGTTGAATATCTACATTTCCAGAAGCAATTTGACCATTCCCGCTATTCGAAAGAGTCTCTGCACCCTTGCCAGACATTGGCGGTGCTCCCCATTGCTCGAACAATTCACGATAGGCCGGTGTCACTGCACCTGGATCTTGGGTGAATAATTCATACTGTTCTTGTACGTATCCCATATTGGGACCATAGTAACTCTCCCAGGGTTTCATGTTGCCTTTCTCGATCGTCATCGACGTTCCCTCCGTCTTGATTTTGTCATAGGGTTTGACGGAAATCATTGAATAAGCTGTAATTCGCGTTCGTTCAACATTTTAAGCGAAATTTTTCATGAAGTCCAATCATCGTGCTGTTCGTGGTAATAACGTTGTTCCGACGCTCCCGTCAAAGGTTTGTCTGCGTTTTCAAAATCAAAGTAATACAATGATTAGTTCTACCGTCGCACAGATGTCGAATAATGTCCTGATCCGTTCGAAGGTTATACGTTCTTCCCCGTTTCCAAAGAAGTTCGTGTTCTAATCTCTATTCTATAAACTTTTACGCTCAGGAGCATTTCCTATTTTTAGCTCAATTGATGCATAAATTAGATGAATCGAATAATTGGTGCAATTCAAGGCAAGCCAGAAACGCTGGATTCGACCAAATCCAGATCTGATGTCCGTATATACCTCCTTAATAAGAATTGTGGTCCATTCTGTCCAAAAACAAACCGTCCATTTAAACATTAACCAATTCAAATGTCATTCAACAAGAAATTGGATTTTTCAGAATGAACCCTGACAATATACAACATAGAATAAAGCCGCTCGAATGCAAATCCCGGCGGCTTCCTGACTGATGGTCCTATCTTTCCTTCTGGGAAAGATTCATCATATATTGTGCAAAGGGCGTTAATTGCAGATCTTTCACTTGCTCTAATGTAAACCACGCTGCTCCCAGCGAGTCTTCACCATCAGGATTTCTTTTGATCTGTTCCAGCGGATTGTGAGGAACGAATGGACCATTGCAAAGGAATGATCCCTGTTTCCTCATCAAACTCTCGTTTCAATGCAGTTTCCGGTGACTCCCCGAATTCCATTCTTCCACCGGGCAAATCCCATTTTCCGTAGTATGGCCCACGAGCCTTCTGGATCAGCAGATAGAATTGTTCCCACACAGCCAGTCCATATACACCAACATGCGTATGCGTGTTCACATTTGCGCCCTACCCTTCCCTTACTTCGAAATTTCAGTTTCTTCACTTCTGCTCTACTTCTTCTCCTCGTCTGTGATGTCATTCAGGTCAACGGACAGGCGAATCATATCTACACAGCGGATGCCGTCCTCGATTATCTCTTCCTCATAATGTCTCACAAAAAAGTCCCGGTCCACGCCGGTTATCCGAAATCCACAGCGCTGGTACAGCTTCAATTGATGAAAGCTTGAATTGCCCGTTCCGATCTCCAATATACGACAACCTAGCCTTCTTGCCGCCTCCATCGCTTCCTTAATCATGTGTTTGCCAACACCCTGTCCTTGCAGTTCCTCCTGTACCGCGATGTTCACAATCTCTGCTGTCTCCGGACGAGTCTTAAGTAATACAAACTCTCCTACCATCTCTCCTTCATACTCTGCTATAAAACAAACACCTCTGCTGAGATATTCGTCTACAATCGTTTTTGAAGGATCTGCCATCAATAAAAGTTCATACGGTTTTTCTTCATCCCAGTCCAATATTCGGAACGACAAGTTCATGCCAATCCCCCACCTTTTCACATCCATATTATTCTTTTCCATGCCGTTTGCAGAAGCCTATGTATGGCAAATCTACAAATTACTCATTCTGAAGCTCCCAGTCTCCTCATGATCCTGTTATTCCTGATGTTTCTGCTGTCTCGAAATCTATGTTAGTCGTTCTGTTTGTTGTCTATGTGTCCTGCTTGATTGGAGTAATGGCGAATGGACATCCCCGTCGATCTCTGCATTCCTTGTTTTTCATAAAACGTCTGGACATCTGGATCACACAAGAGATCGATCATATATAGCCCCTGTAGACGCTGAAGCATGCGCTGTGTGAGTTCACTTCCGATCTCTTGACCTTTATACTCCGGCAGTACTTCCAGCAAAGGAACATATGCACTAAGTACTCCATCCGAGATCGCTTGAATAAAACCGACGACATTCCCGGTTTGCTCATCGATCGCAAGTTCAATCGCATACGACTGCTCTAGCAATTTCAGAAATGTTGAAGGTGATGGCGGGTTCGGCCAACCGTCAAAGAACCCGCCAGTTAATTGCTCACTACCAATTCCATCCAGCTTATCTCGAAATACGATTCCCATCGCTTGCACCTCCAAAACAAAGTAAATTCCATTATATCATAATATCTGGAACTAAATATATAGATATGGATATGATGTGATCGTTGCTATTCAGTCAGGCTCCTCTGCACGATAGACCTCTTCTTTCACCTTATCCCAGACATTTTCGAAGTAAGTCAGAAACATGGTCACAGTCTAATCACTATATGTCTTGAACGTCTCTTGCAAGGTTCGTCCGCTCGACTTCTCCCAAACTACACTTCGTTCAAATGTACCTGAGTTAAAAAATCGCGGGAACCGCTCTGCAAACCAGTCTTGCATCGGCAATTCCAATGCCTGTTTCAAGGGTACCCATACTAACTCCCCCTCCGGCGGGTCGGTAAGAAGTTCGCCTTCATATGAAGTCACCAGATAATTAAACACCATATATCTTAACCCTTGCTCAGGATCACAGAACTCATCCAGCCCTTTATATGTAATTTGCTTGGCCCAAAGTCCTGTCTCTTCACGAACTTCACGGATGGCCCCGTCCACGATACTTTCGGGGAACTCCACTTTACCGCCAGGAGCAATGTACCCCGGAAACCCTTTATGACTCGGCCGGTTCATCAGCAAAACCTGATCGCTAACCGGGTTCCACACCATGCTCATCGTATAAATCTCAACCTGATAATTCATGTTCAGCCTCCCAAGATGCGCTTTTCTTACGTTGTTACTAAACATTTCTGGAAATCATACGTTTATTCCTGCTAGACTTTGTTCCATATCAAAGACGGACGCCCGTAATATCAGATGCCCGCCTTTTGATCACGTATATTTGTGGTTTTCGTTAAATTAGAGGTACGCTTAAGCTTAACTTAGGATACAGTTGTAATCCATATCTGGCGTTTCTTCCAGTCCGCCCGGCGATATGCCTGTAACATCCCAAACTTGCGGATGCTGGCCTTGGGTATCACTTTATAAGACATCGTCACTTCGAACTCCTCATCAAATGGGAAAAAGGATAACGCCACCTTTTCGCCTGACACCCACTCAACTTGGACATTGGAACTTGGACAGGTGTCAAAACTACAGCCGAGCCCTTCTGCAAAAAAATCATAACGCGCCGTAGGTGTGCCTGGCTCTTCCATACATAAAAAGAGACTAAGCTGGTCACAGAACAGCATGATCTCTACATCGTTTTTCAGCCGCACTTCCAGTTCTGAAGCATTAACGCCCAGTTCTTTCTTCCAACTCTCCTGCTGTAGTTGCTCTTCTTGCAAATACTGCCTGATGTCATCATCATCCTCAGAATTAGCCCCCAGCGTTTTTTGAAACAACTCTGTATACATCAGGCTACATAGTAAACCCGCATAAGGATTCTGCTGCCTTACTTCTTCGATTCCCTTGCGGTAAAACACAAAACGCGGTCTCAGCGGGAAATCACGAAAGGAGTACGGAATTTGACTATAATCGTTCCATAAAGGAGCGGCATCCAAGTCAATCCAGCCCCGGTCATGCTCCTTCGCCGCGAGAATCAGGTCATCCCGATGCGAGCCGTGGGGAAGCCACTTCTTTTTCCAATGTGCAGCCATATCTCCAGCGACAATTCCATGCTCATGCTGTGCGGTCAAAACAAAATCATGCTCTCTCTCATATACGATCATTTGCTGTCACCCTTCCGCATGGTTTACGTTTACATTTACGTTGACTTTAACATAATTTGGGTTACACTTTCTTATAAGCTGCCTTTCATCCTACAGTTAAGCTACCTTATCCCGGTATTTATAACATTTCGGATTAAGCAGAGCATGTAAAGGTGTTGTCAGTTCGCTGAAATTTGGTACACTAATGATTGTGTCTTCGATTACATTACATACAGAAAGCGGGATCTCATGAATTTATACTCACCTTACATCGAGTTTAACCGCAAAGAATGGGCCGGACTCAAAGAACATCAGGTCACTCTTCCGCTGACGGAAGCTGAACTGGAACAATTAAAGGGCTTGAACGAAGAAGTATCCATTCAGGAAGTTGAGGATGTTTATTTGCCCCTAACCCACTTCATTGACCTATATGCAAGAGCATCAAGAGAGCTTGATCGCCTAACGGCCTCTTTTATGAAAAAAGAAACGCTTCACACCCCCTATATTATCGGGATCGGGGGCAGTGTTGCCGTGGGAAAAAGCACAGCAGCCCGCTTGCTTCAGGCGTTACTTGCCAGAGGCAAAAACAAACCCAAGGTCGATCTGGTCACCACGGACGGCTTTTTATATCCCAATGCGGTGTTGCAAGAAAAAGGCATCATGAACCGCAAAGGTTTTCCTGAAAGTTATGATATTAAATCACTCATTAAGTTTATGGGCGATGTAAAATCAGGCAAGCCTGAGGTACAAGCACCGGTTTATTCACATCTGGCCTACGACGTAATCCAGGGGGAAGAGAAAACAATCTGCCAGCCGGATATTCTGATTATTGAAGGCATCAACGTATTACAAGTGAAGCGGGAGACTCCATTACTTGTAAGTGATTTCTTTGACTTCTCCATCTACATTGATGCAGAGGAAGAACACATTCGTCACTGGTACGTCGAACGTTTCAAGTTGCTCCGTCAGACCGCTTTTCAGAACAAGGATTCCTTCTTCCATCAGCGGTTCGCCAATATTAACGAAGAGGAAACCATTGAGACAGCCAATCAGATCTGGCAGGACATTAACGCGAAAAATCTGCATGAAAACATTTTACCAACCAAAGGACGTGCACGGTTAATTCTGAAAAAAGAAGCCGATCACTCCATTCAGCAGATTCAATTGCGCAAGTTGTAACCTGATTAAAAGGAGAGAAAATAACATGCAAACCCTCGTGGTTCTCGGCAGCATTATGATGTTTCTGGCCGTTGCACTCGGTGCCTTCGGGGCACATGCGCTCAAACGCAAGTTATCCGCTGACATGATCAAAATCTATGAGACCGGTGTCCAGTATCATATTGCTCACGGACTCGGCATCATCCTGCTTGGACTGTTCGCAGACAGATTAACCTCTACATCCCTTGTTGTGACCTCGGGATGGCTCTTGTTTGCCGGAATCATCCTGTTCTCAGGAAGTCTCTATACATTGAGTGTTACAGGTGTTCGCAAGTGGGGAGCCGTCACACCCATAGGTGGTGTAGCCTTCCTTGCCGGCTGGATAACATTGCTGTTCGCAGCTCTTTAAGAAAAACAAACGCGTAACAAATATATGGAGTGTCCTGGCTGAATGAACATGCGATGCCGGGATGCTCTTTTTTGTTCAATCCAGCCACAGTCTGGAAATGGCAGGTTGTTTCCCCTCCTCATATTCCTCTTCACTCGTAGACTCCTGCTCCCGTTTTAGAACATATACATCAGGATTCGAAAGCTTGGCCCACCCCGCATAACCAAAGGATGGATCATAATAACGAATGATTAGGGACAACAGGTTGCCATGCGTAACAACAGCTCCATGACGCTCCGGTCTGCGCCAACATTCCTTCAGCAGCGCCAAAGCTCTGGCAGCTGCGACTCTGGAAGATTCTCCGCCCTCTGCTGCCCAATCTTCATCCTCATATGTACGTTTAAGCACATCCATCCAGTCTGGCAGATCCCTTGTACTCAGCACTCTTTCTTGCAAGCGCTCATCGGTATGAATGTGCTGCTCTATCGCTGCACCCAAAGGCATTGCAGTCTGTACGGCTCTTTTCCATGGACTGGATACGATATAAGAGATTCCATGACCAGACAATACATCTGCCAATTTTTCAGCCTGACTGCATCCCTCATCCGTCAGACTTGCGTATGGCTCCTGTCCTTCGGCTTTTGCGTGACGTATCAGGTAAATCGACTCCATTACTGACACCTCCCATAGTCTAGTCTACAGTACGTTGTCGCTTAGATATTGAAGTGCTGCACGCATCTTATTATGATCTTCCGTTCGACCCGATGAACTGAAAAAGGACACATTCCCTGCCTGCACCTGCCCCGTATTTCCAGCTTGCTGCTGTGCACCAAGTTCAAGTCTTTGACTCAAATGACTTACCGTACCCACGCTACCATCAACAATCCGGATATGATCTGGTAGCATCTTACGCAGAATAGCTGTATAGAACGGGTAATGCGTACAGCCCATCACCACGGTACCGTATTGTTCCAGGTCCAGGCCTGCTAGCTTGGAGCGGAAGTATGCTGTTATTTTGACCGGATCAAACTCCAGCTGCTCACACCACTCCACCAGTTCAGGCAGCGCAAGGGAATCGACCCGATGCTCATCATCCACACGAGAGACCAATTCGTTATACTTCGTTTGACTCAGTGTCAAAGCCGTAGCAAACACTAGCACGCGCTTGCCGTTGTCCCTATTCATCTCGACGGCCGGTTTGACCGCCGGTTCCATACCGATAATAGGAATGTCATACATGGAACGCAGATCATTCACCACTAAGCTGGTTGCCGTATTACACGCAATCACGATTGCATCTACTTGTTCCCGTACAATCGCCTCCACGCAAGCAAAAATATAACGACGAACCTCGTCCGCCGGCTTGGTTCCATAAGGGACATGTAATGTATCTGCATAATATAAATAGGATTCTTCCGGAAACTGCTGTAAAGCGGTATGCAGTACCGTTAATCCACCAATGCCTGAATCAAAAAAAGCAATCTTTTTCGTCAAAGATGTCACCTCTATAACGTATTCTTTCGGTTCTGAGGACCGTAAATGTACTGCTCATGCTGACTGGAGGTGAAGGTTATCTTAGTCGGATTGATCTGCTGTGGTCATGTTATATTGCCTCAACCAGTCTTTACCACTGTCCCAGTCTTGCACTGGATTGTCTTCTCCCAATAATTCAGCACTGGCCCGAGCCATGATCCACTCTTTCAAACCATTATCCGGGCTGGAACCAAGTTGATTTAACAAGAAATTCAGACCTTCTGATCCCGTTTGTAGAATAGCTTCATATACGTCCCGATGGCCTGCAATATAATCATTCGGGTTACTACTGGCAGCCAGAACAGGCTCGTTGACCATCGTATTCAAACTTTGTTTAATCGTTTCTTCTGCGGAAGGGTTATCCGCTGTACCAGTACATGCAGATAAGGCTAGCGCTGTACATAAGGAGAATAAGCTCGTCATGAACCATTTACGTTTCACTACAGCACCTCGCTAAGAAAGGGTTTCTTCGAATAAAGACTTTCCTTGCACCATCCAGTATCGTTCCTTCTCTGGTACCCTCTCCAAAAACTCCTTGTAACTCCCGATCCAGCCATCCGGCATGTAATGCTCAAAGGAAGCAGGCTCCGGGAACATCGAGAAGAATAGTCGCTTATCGAAATCGACAAGAAAGGACGGCACATACTTCAGCCATTCATCACCGACAAGATGGGCTTTACGAAAATGATGAAGCGAACTCCTCAGTTCAGCCGCGCTTACCTGCTCCTCCTGAATGGCTTGTAAGAACACAGCCGCCGTCTCCTCATTCAATACATCGATACCAAACCGTTCTTCCATCTCTATATTTAAAAACCAATACTCCCGTTCGGTGACGTACCAGCGCCACACGCCCTGAAACCAAACGCCAACAATGGTATTTTCGGCATAGACAGGTTCTGTTTTCATCGCTCTATCTCCTGGCGCAAATTCTGCCCTTGCTTCACTGCAAAGGTAATACATGCCGCAAAGCTGTCATCATAATTATACTCGTCCCGATAAATACGGATATGCGCTTCAATGACATATTCTAGGTCTTTTTGTATGAAAGTACGAATCATACGATTTGCTCTCCTATTCCATCCAACGATGAAGTAACTTTTCCCCTTCACTTCTCCGGCCAGCAGCCTGCTGCTCCAGAAATTCGGGAACTTCTCGTAGTTCAGTGGGACGATATCCGGCTCCGCATCCACAGTTATGATAAGTAACACCATTCTGATATAACGTTATGACTTTGGTCCACTGTTTGATATCCGTTTGCTTGGGTGCTTGAAAATCATGCCCCATATTCACCATAACCTCCGCACATTGTGGACATTTATGTTCAAGTCGCGCTGCGGTTTCCTTACTTAGATCATACGGCGATACTTGTTTATAAGACTTACGGCAGTTAAAGCATGCATATATTTCTTTATACGGTCCAGACATGGCATATCGGCACATCTTCCATCAAGCCTCCTTGTCATTTTCCATTATACGGGTTTTTATACATGGTTACGAATCTACTTTTACTTCACTTGTACATAACCTCTTTCCAAGCCAAGCCCAAATCCGCCACAGAAGTGAATCGCTGGAACCGATCCGGATTTACCGCACGAAGGGCAACTTCATATAGTGCTTCTCCGGCATCCCAACGTTTCTGGGAGCGATCAAGTTCTCCCCCAAGCAGTGCAAAGGCCATAGCGCCCATGTTAAACACATTCGTGACAGCATCTATTGACGCACCAAGTTCAAATTCCTCCGGAGACATAAAGCGGGATGAACCCCACATCCGTCCCATCGTATTCGTGAATGTCCCTGCACGGTATAGATCAATATCACAGATGTGAATCTCGTCCGCTGCAAAATCATAAATCAAACTGCCATCGTAGAAGTCTACAGCCACATATCCTTTGCGCTCCGCTTCAATATGAAAGTCCAGAATGCGCTCCATGGCCTGAATTCGCGTCTGTACCGGGAGTTGTCTGAACTGAACATAAGGTGAGCGTGGATCTTCGTACTTGGCTGGAGGCGGGAAAGACCAGTGCGAATGCAGACACTCTCCCTCCACCAAATCGAACATACAAGCGTAACCGTTATCAGTCGCAAAATGATCTATTAACCGAATCAGACTGTCATGTGCCAGATCTTCATAGATCAAGACGGAAGACTGCAAATGACGTATAGCTTCCTCCGGGTCTGCCATATCATTGGCCTGAAGAGTACGTGCCCCCGCATACTTCACAAATTGCTTTTGACCATCCTCCTGCACCAAACCGAATGAAATATTGCCGGAGTCCTGCTGATCAAATACACAGAAGACAGTACCCAGCGGAGTCAGCCAATCGAAGGCATGTTTTTCTTTTAACATAAATGATACACCATCTATTTCATGAACAACCCGATCGGTCATAGAATTCCTCCTCTTGCCTATAAATTAGATGTTTTTATCTACACTTCTGTTGTAAAAATACGTCATGTGCGCTTCATCATACCCTTGGCCGCCCACTTCTAGCGCATTGCGTTCGATGCCGTAGGTTTCAAATCCATGCCGCTCATACAACCGTTTTGCTGAACTATTTGTAGTCACTACACTTAGATTAATCTGCTTCATAGTCTCCAGATGTTTACCCCGTTCCAGAACCTCGGATAACAGCTGGGAAGCCAGTCCATTCCCCCGATGAGCTGGTGATACATAGACACCCCAGATAAATCCTTTGTGCCTGAGCTTTAGACCATATTCTCTTTTGAAACCCATCATGCCCGCAAGCATGCCATCAGGTGTGAATGCACCAAGAATGTAATCATCAGGCTCATTATGTATTCGCTCTTTCACCTCACTGATGGATAACTGGCTGGACAACTCGTATGAAGCGCCAAAGGCTTCGGGATGCGTCCGTAGCGCTTCAAGCCGCAGAGGCCAGTACAGATCCGATTCGTCCCGTTGAATATTACGTAGCATACACCTTTCTTTGAAAGCATCTGAACTCATCCCTCATCCACTCCTTACATGTCAAGAAATATCAGGTCAATCATAATACAATCACTTTCTTACTCTGGAACACCCTTATTCAGTTTATCCTTTCTGCTTCGCCTACCGATCTCGGCTCTGGTTCTGGCTGTCGCGCCGATCACGGTCACGTCCCATCGCTTCCTGAACCCGGTCACGGGCCGGGAGTTTGCTGTTGATATGCAGGAGTAGTCCTGTAATGATCATGAGCAACGCAATGACAATCACTTCAAACATTGATCAGACCTCCATTTCCACTTGGAAAAGATGATGATTCTGCTTCATGTATGGTCGTATAATCACTTATTCCCCACTATTGCAGACCACGGGCAATCAGCCACTCCAGCCATTTCCACGGCAACAACGCCTTTGCAATAATAAGAACCCGTGAACCTTTGCCCAGTGCATAGCGCAATTTTGGTGCGCGCATGCGCGCAATGCGTCCGATCAGATCAGCGACCTCTTGCGGATCAGGAGCAGTCTCACTGGCATGTTTCGAATAACGCAGAATCGCATCCAGCTTATGTTTATAAGCCGAATCCTCATTCCGGTGAATCTCACCGAGACCTTTGTTCCAGATGGGCGTGCGATAGGCTCCTGGCTCCACCAATACGACCCTTATTCCAAATGAAGACATCTCATGGCGCAGACTTTCTGTGAATCCTTCCACAGCAAATTTTGAGGCAGCGTATGGGGCATATCCCGGAAAACCGGATAGGCCGCTTACACTCGAAAGATTAACAATCAGCCCGCGTTTCTGTCCACGCATGACAGGCAGAACCGCTCGTGTCACCGCGATAAGCCCGAACAGGTTTGTTTCCATCTGGCGTCGCCAGTCCTCCATCGACACTTCCTCAATAAATCCGCCTACAGCAAAACCCGCATTATTAACCAGCACATCGATTTGTCCATATTGCTGAAGCACCGTATCCACAGCGGTATGCACAGATTCCGAATCTGTCACATCAAGCTGTACATAATGAATCCGCTCGGTCACTCCTGCTTCCTCGGCACGATTCGCAAGTTCTCCCTTTCGACTTAGATCACGCATTGTAGCCATAACACGATACCCTTGCTTGGCAAGAGTGATGGCAGTCAGCATCCCAAATCCGCTGGAGGTACCTGTAATGAGAGCTACAGGAGGTTGTTGCCCCGGCTGGCCTGATCTGGTTACATTTGCATGAGCTGATTGAAGTAATTCCGTTGTTTTTTCCGCTCCTGATGTAACCTTGCCATCCACAGGTTTTGGCAAATCCTCTCCTATTTTATACGCCCACACGGTCACATTATCACCTACTTTCATGATCGTTCGATTCATTTTTAACTAGTACATGTGCAGTCTGTGTTGAACTTTAATTAATCTAACCGTCTCTCCACCCGTCGCAACTTCGTGATCCCTGCTTCAAACGTATACGGCACAAATTGAACCTCAGGTAGCACACATTGCAGTCGACCTGCCAATTTCCCCAACTCTTGCAACACAGCGGCCTGCGCCTGCTCCTGACCCTCTTCCTCGCTGATCCGTATTGACACCTCCAGCATCCCACTGCCACGTTGCACCACACGATAATGCTGAATAGCCGGTGAAGCCGCAATCACGGCACGACTGATAAAATCCGGAAAAACCGAAACAGCCTTCTTCTCATAGGTATGTGAAAAATAAAGCGTATCATCACAGCGGCCTTCAATCCGCTCGATGGCAGTGAACAACGAACCACAGGCGCACGGCGCTGCCGCCTCGGTTAAAATATCATTCAGCCGATACCGGATAATCGGCTGCGACGTTCGGGAAAAGTCTGTGATCACAGGCACGAACCGCCGGGTTGCAGGATCAATGTACTCTTTTTCAATATACACAATGTCTTCATTCAGATGTATCGTTCCGTGCTCGCACGTCGCTCCCAAAAAGCCTTCTGTACACTGGTACACTTGATGAACCGTCTGACCGAAGACATGCTCCAGCACCTTACGATCCAGAGGGTCAAGCACCTCGGCTACGGAAATAATTTTCTGAGGCACATGTGTTAGACGTCCTTGCTGATAAGCATCAGCCAGTATACGAAGCATGGAAGGAGGAGCCACCCACACCGTAGGCTGGTATTCTTTCATACGTTCAATCAGGACATCCACACGTTCCAGCAGGTCAAAATATTGGAATTGCAGCTTGCCACGCTTGACCGATTCGTACAGGTTGCTATTCGCCCGCAGGAAGAACGCGATTTTCGCGGGTTTCCACAGCCCGCCCGGAAGAAGTTTGGCCAGCACGGTGCCCGTCCACGCATCCTGCTCCCGATCACTTACCAGAAAAATGCCTCGATTACCCGATGTGCCCGAAGATAACCCTACCGTGACGCCTTGAATGGAGGATTGCTTGAAGTTACGGGTATCCTCACTTTCTCCAGCGAGGATCAGGGCCTCTTCCTTCGTAATACCTACCGTGTTCAGCGTATCGAAATGCTGCATCATTACCGTTTTATCGATCTGCGGGAACTGTTTCCACTCGGATGCGTTCAGGTCTCCCCACCACTTTTGGTAAAACGGAGACTGTACCCGTATCCGCTCCACATGCCGAATGACCCGGCGTTCCTGCCAATGTTCAAGCTGCGCCCTGGTACGCCATCTGCGTAAACCACGTGCAAGTGCATAATGAGTAACAATACGAACCGGATTGCTCATCTCGCTGTCCCTCCTGTGCCCCATGCGCTCAGCGCCTCTTGGCAATGACTCGGCACGATGCGAAGCCGAGGGAACTGTTGATGCAGGTGAACCAGCTTGTCAAAGTTCTGTCTATACTCCTGCCGATCTGACATAATAATACCTGCCAGTGCATGAGGTCTGCGCTGTTCACGGAAAGCCCGGCTCGACCATACTGCATCTGCACATAAAAAATAATCATGTTGCTCTGTCCGTAGCAATAAGCCCATCATGCCTTCTGCATGACCCGATACTTCCACGCCGAGCAGGCTGCCATCTCCAAAAAGATCGTATACCTCTTCCCAAGGAAACCCTGATGGGGTTTCCTTGCCTGTAGTCTCACTCATGTCCGCCCATCGCTTGGCAGGGTCGTTCACGGGCAGTGAGCGCTGGATAAAATCGTCAGGTAGCAGCCCAGCTAGAAAACCAGCCTTCACCGCCGCAATTGAACCAAGAGAACGAACCGCCTCATAGGCTCTCGGCAAATAAATAAACTGAGCCTCCGGGAAGTCCTTGGCACCTGCAATGTGATCCCCGTGAAAATGCGAAAGAATAACATAACGGATATCTGATGGCACCAGCCCGATCTGCTTCAGAAAATGGACGGCACTGTCTTCTTCCCGAAATACAACGGGCGTGATATGACGATATAATGCGTTCGGAAGTCGAGCGGTCTCTTCAAAAAAACGTGAACTGTACCCCGTGTCCAGTAGTATTGGGCCATGATCGGGATGGAGAATACAAGCGAAGCCTGCCGGAAAACGAACCGGCCGGATGCTTCCTCCCCGTAATGTAAGGAACTCTGGATGAGTACAGTAACCCGCTGCGCCTAAATATAATTTTACCGGCTTCGTTGTTAACATTATTCACTCCTCCACCAATCTGCAAATTGTCGCAAACCCGCTTCAATGGACACCCGCGGTACATATCCTAGCTGCGCCTTAGCATCGGTAATATCCAACGTTTGCGGCACACCCAAAGATCCAACGGTGTATCTGGTCAGTAACGGCTCTCCCAGAGCAGGGATGAATCGATGCACACCTTCCAGCATACTGGCCACTCCATAGGCCACTCGATAAGGAATATTCAGACGCCGCAGCGGCATGTCTAACATGTCAAAAAGAGTCCCGACCAGCTCTGCAAATGGTCTCGGGTCTGCGTTCGAAATATTGTAGGCTCTCCCAAGCGCATCATCAGAAGCATCACTGCACAATAACAGCGCATCCACCACATTATCTACGCACGTCAGATCAATCAGCGCCTGTCCACCATCAATCATCGGTACTCCCCGCTTGGCATTCGCTGCAACAATCCGCGGGAAAAGCGTTTGGTCATACGGGCCAAAAATGGCTCGCGGGCGAATCATAATCGATGGCAATCCGTTACGATGTGCCTCCATCACAATGTCTTCAGCCATACGTTTGGTAGCCGCATAATGATTGGCCGATTTAGCCGGTAGCAGGTCATGTTCATGAACTTCATAACGCGGTATGTAGTTAAAATAAATACTCGGCGTGGAAACATGCACGAACCGCTGCACCTGATGGCGTAGAGAATGATCAATCAGATTTTGCGTTCCCTGCACATTACTGCTGTAGAAATCCTGATATTTCCCCCAAGGTGAGGATAAGGCTGCACAGTGGAACACGATATCCTGACTTGTACATGCTGCATCTACAATCTGGACATCTCGAATATCTCCCCTGATAAAGCGAACTCCAGCCGCTTCAAGCACACTGCCGATCTCTTGCTGTCGCCCCATGCCTGTCACTTCCCAGCCTTCTGCTGCAAGCCTTATCGCCAGATGTCTACCCAGACAACCTGTAGCCCCGGTCACTAATGCTCTCTTCATCGTTGTTCACCGTTCCATTCTATGTCATGAGTCAGTGCTTCCGTCAGCGTAATCTGCTGTGAACGTGCAAGACGCCAGGCAGCAAGTACGACCACAAATTGTTCAAAAAAAGGCCGCCGATCCTGCCGCACATACACCACATCCCTGGCACCCTGCCAAGCCGTCCTCCAAGCTCGCAGGCTACCTCTGCTGCTATGAATCTGCCGGATACCACTTCCCAGCATGGGCAATGCTAACATCGCCTTATCATTACCTAACCGCGGTGTCACTTCGATCCCTTCGCTAAGTACCACTTCAGGTTCAAGCAATGCACGCACCAAGTCGTTACCAGGATGAAATAGATGAATGCCACTGGTTGCCCTCGGGTTACACTCAATCGCAGACACCTGACCCGTCACGTCTTCGATAAAATCAAATCCAATCTGTCCGCTGAAGCCCGTCGTGCGCACAAAGTGTTCTACCCACGCGCGCGTGCCCTCATGTTGCACCTGTTCAAAAAAAACACTCGCGCCTACACTGCCCGTACGATATCGGCTGTCGTAGGTGGCATGCGCGATTAAATGGCCTTCATGCACTACACTGTAGGTGCACAGTCCTCGTCCATGAATGTACCGCTGCGCCACCCAAGGTGAGGCAGGAGACAACGTATCTTCACCCGGTGGATCGTGGTACCCAAGTTTCGGCATACGTACTTTGGCCGCAAAACGGGAATAGACCGGTTTCCAGACCCACTCTCCCTTTAAAACCTGCTGCATCTCCAGCCACTCCTGCGGAGTTTGAATCAGATGTGTATCCGGAACCGGAAGCCCCATAGACTTGGCAAGCCTATTAAAATCATACTTATGATGCAGAACGTGCAACTGCTCCAGACTGGAAACAAGAACACGACAACCCTGCCTTAAGCGTTCAGCCCCACCAGCCACATAAAACACTTCTTCGCACATCGGAATCAGCACATCGATCTGCCATATCTTAACCCAGTGTTCCAGTGCCGACAGGTACTTCTCCGTATGGTGACGTGGCGATGGAACAAGTACGCATTGCTCCACCGCACTAGACGTTCTGCACAGATGATGGTCCATACTCTCCGCAATAAATACGAGGTGACCTGACCGATGCAACATACGCGCCAAATCCAGCGTAACCGGAGCTCTTCCCCCGGTAAGGAGTACCCTGTATGTATGACCCGTTTGTCCTTGAAGCACACGTTGGTCACGTCGTGCAAATCTAGTAGTCAAAGATCAGTCCTCCCAAAGACAGCCCAGCCGCCGTTCCGATCATCAATACCCGATCACCACGCTCTATTCGTTGCTGACGAATCGCCTCATGCAATCCCATCGGAATGGAGGCCGCAATCGTATTACCATGACCTTGTGTAATATCCATGAACCGTTCTGCCGGAATTCCAAGCTTCTTGCGAATCAGGCGCATCGCCATTGCACTGCCCTGATGAGGAATGACCAGAGAGAAATCCTCCATTCGATCCCCGGAAGCTTGAAGCATCTCATTCATAAACCCGGGTAACAGCTTGGACGCCATGCGAAAAATCGCCTGTCCATCCATATGAAAGAGGAATGGATCTGGATGTGCCACATCATACTGGGCCGCATGATGCCGCGTGCCTCCGCCTGCAATCTCCGAAAACCGTGCCCCGCGGCTATAGGTTCGCAGCGATGCATGAACGATCTGTGACCCGGATTCCTCAGATGCTCGCTCAATGATGACTGCCGCCGCGCCATCACCAAACAAGGCAGCACTTTCAGGATCTTTCCAGTTTAATCCTGCTGAAGCAATCTCGGTGGCTACGAGCAATACACGCTGGTAACGTCCAGCGTCTACCATATAAGAGATGACATCAAGTCCGTTCAGGAAACTCAGACAAGTCGCATCCATATCAAAGGCAGGAACACCTGATTCTTCCTGTCCCATGGCCTGCTGGATAAAGACGGCTGTGCTTGGCAACGGCTGTTCTTTCGTACCGCTGGTGCATACCAAACAATCGATCTCACCAAAAGACAGCCCTGCATCGGCCAGAGCTGCTTCTGCCGCTCTGGCACCCATATAGGAAGAAGTCTCCTCGTCCGAAGCATAATAACGATAGCCGACGCCCGTCGCTTTGCTGACCCAGCCTGCGGGCACATGTAATCGCTCATCCAACTCTTCGTCTGTCACCTTCATCTGAGGCAGGTATTTCCCTGTACCTGCGATTCTTACTCTTCTAAGCTGCATATGCCCAACCTCTTCTCTTTCATGCGTGTTATGTAAATTTCGTGATATTACCCATTAAACGAATATACCTGCAACTGAATAATAGTGATAATGAAAAAGAATATTTGAAACAGCCTGATGATCGATCCCGAGCCTAAATATCATCGAAATAGACGGAAGGGCAGATTGCTCTGCCCTCCCATTCACATATTAATGATTCCTGCACATGTTTTTCACAGTCAGAAAATGGAGGCACCTATGTAAACTGTCTGCTCCCCATTATTTGGATTTAAGGAGATCAGCAAGTGCCTTATCCAGCGAAGCATAAGTGAACGTAAAACCTGCCTTTTCGATTCTGTCGGGAATGACCCAGCGGCTCTTGAGTACCAGTTCCGTTTCCGTACGGATAAATATAGCTCCAAGCTCAAGCATCCAGCGCGGGGACGGAAGTCCGATACGTGCACCCATCTGCTTCCTAAGACTTGCCATCAGTTCCCGATTGGTCACTGGATGAGGAGATGAAGCATTATAGACCCCTTCCAGCTCCGGATGCTCCTGTACAAATATCACCATGCGGAACAGGTCCTCCATATGAATCCAGCTAAATTTTTGGGTTCCTGCTCCCTGGGCTCCACCCAGGCCAAATCGAACCAAATTCGTCAGTGGTTCCATCACCCCACCTTCCCCAAGCACAATCGCAATGCGTAGTGCAATTTGACGTGTAGATGGTAGCTTGAATCCGAAGAATGCCTGCTCCCAAGCCTTGGCAACCTCCACAGAGAATCCCGAACCGATCTCTCCATCTTGTTCCGTCATTGGACGATCTTCCGCATGTCTATAGATGGTAGCCGTACTGGAGTTAATCCACAATTCAGGCGGATGCACACAAGCCAATACCGCTTCCCCAAGAATGTTTGTGGTTTCTGTTCTGGAATCCATAATGATTTTACGATTCTCGTCAGTATAACGGCAATTGACCGATTTACCAGCCAGATTAATCAGCATCTCCGCGCCTTCAAGTGCTTCAATGATGGCTGTTCGATCTTCCCAGGCGATGTGTCCAGACTGGCGTGAGATCACCAGCACATCGTATCCCAGCTTTTTAAACCGGACTGTAAAATCTTGACCAACAAATCCCGTTCCACCAGCAAGTACAACCTTTTTCACGGTATCCCCTCATTTCAGCAGATGCATCATGCCATCTACGCATTGCATTCATATCAGACTAAACAACGTAGCAGACCGTTTCGTTTGATATGGATTCCATTTCCGTGTAGAGAGACGCCCATCGACGTTTAAAAAGTTCAATTTCATTCAAATCGCTCTCTCAGCCTGCTTCTTGCACGCCAATCGCTGTATATAACCGACTTCTCTCTTCGTTCGCCCAAGCATTCGATGCATCCTGCTCTAGTCGAACCTGTAGTTCGTCATGAAAATCATGAATCATATACCCTTCGGGGAGTTCACCCAATATGGATGCAAAATCATACTCAGGCAAAGTTCGCCGCCCTTCGCCAATTTCTTTTAGCCAATTCATCCAGTCTTGCAGTGCAAGCACACCTTCCTGCCACAACTCAGCCTGCAGACCAAGCACATCCTGCAACTGCTCATAGGCAAGTACATCCGTAAATTTGCGACAAGCCTTGACCCCCAGTTCGTACAATTCAATCGCTGCACGACGAATATCATGCGTTAACCCTATCTCAAGACCTTCCAGGTAATCCTGAACCTGAATATGCTGACCATCATCATACAGTAAAGGCGCATGGGCGAGCATGCGAATAATGTCTTGTAAATCGTTCGTTGAAATCATGTTCTGCTCCTTCAGAGCAGGTAATTGATATGCTGTAATGATCATTCACTCCTGTTTCGGTCATCTATTGTTGACCTATAGTATAACATGCTTTTCTTCGTTGAATCTGGGATATAGAAACAGAACCCTCTTGACAAACAGAGGAAGAAACGAGGTTCTCACACACTGCGCTTGACTATATACTACATGTTGTAGTAGTTTATACTTACTACGTAGTGTAGTAATAAAATTATCGTTATGGACGCATAACGTTGTAAAGGAGTGCTTCTTTGGTGCACCAAACTCAAAAATGGTCCGAAACCGAGCTGGAACTGATGGAGGTGATCTGGTCTTGTACTCCTCCGGTCACTTCTTCCGAACTGTTAGACATGTTTAAGGAAAAGGGAAAAGCGTGGAAGGCACAGACCATTTCCACTTTCCTATCCAGACTGGTGGATAAAGGGGCGCTCACTGTCACGAGACAGGGTCGAACCAACTATTATGAGCCTCTTTTACAGCCAGAAGACTACAAACTTCAGAAAACCAAAACAGTACTCGATGGCCTCTATCAAGGCTCTGTTAAAAATCTAGTTTCAGCCATGTATGACGGGGATAAGCTTTCAGAGAAAGACATTGCCGAACTAAAACAATGGCTGTCGGAAAAGTAGGTGGCGCGCATGAATCTCTTTATTGATCTGCTGATAACGTTGACGGTGGCTGGAAGCATTGCCGCTGCTTGCATTCTTGCCTTGCGCCTTCTGCCGGTACATCTTTTCCCCGCTTCCTGGCGTTACGGGCTGAGTAAAATGGCTTTCGCCTTTTATGTACTGCCCCTATCGTTCGGAATGACATGGTTCTCCAGTCTTTTTCATCATGCTTCACACCGAAACCTTGAACAATCAAACTTTTTGAACAGCATGCTTGAAGGAGTAATCACCACAGAATGGACGATATCTTCTACGGCGGCGTATGTTTTGCTCGGTGCTTGGGGGGCAGGCGTTTTCAGTTATTCGACGTGGCAGATCTATTGTTATTACAGATTCATCCATGCGTTGAAACGTACACAGTCAGATGTAAAAGAAAATAGTGAGGCCGCCTTACTGCTCCCCATGATCAAAGAAAAGTTAGGTATTCGGCAGCATGTCAACCTGGCATATAGTCCAATGTTACGAAGTCCCGTGCTGGTCGGATTAACGAAACCTACGATTTATTTGCCTCAAGCGGGTACAGCTCACTTGAATATGGGTCTTGTTTATCACCATGAATTAACTCACCTTAAACATAAAGATTTGTGGGTCAAGGCACTCACTCTAGCGGTCAGCGCTTTGCACTGGTTCAATCCTCTCGTTCACCTCCTTCGCCAAGAGATTCACACCTGGAGTGAATTTTCTTGTGATGAAAAGGTTGTCCGGAAGATGTCCATCGAAGATCGCAAACGTTATGGCGAAACCATTTTAAATGTCACCGCAGGAGCGCAAAGCTTGCCTGTGCAATTTTGCTCATCCCTTTCAGGGGAGGGAAAACAATTAAAAAGGAGACTTACGATGATGTTTGATGTCAAAAAAATGAAAAAGAAACATTGGATCATAACAATTTCATCCGTTTGTTTAATTGCTGTAGCAAGTACGTCTACAGCTGTATGGGCATCGAGTCATACGCCCAAAGTAGAGCGTGGAGCCACTGAAGCTATAATTGTACCTGACAACTCCAGAGAGACTGCCAGTCGAGCCACCGAACCTAGTGCTTCTACACCTCGAGATGAAGTCTCTGAAGCCGTAATTGTACCTGACAGCTCCAGAGAGGCTACCGTTCCAGCGGCTGCTTCCAGAACCACTTCTCCTCGGGATGAGGTCTCTGAAGCCGTAATTGTACCTGACAGCTCCAGAGAGGCTACTGTTCCAGCGGCTGCATCCAGAACCACTTCTCCTCGGGATGAGGTCTCTGAGGCTACAATTGCACCTGACAATGCCAGAGAGGCTACTGTTCCAGCGGCTGCTTCCAGAACCACTTCTCCTCGAGATAAGGTCTCTGAGGCTGTAATCGCACCTGACAACTCCAGAGCAGCTGCCGAGTCCAGAGCAACTGAGCTTAGAGCTGCTTCTAGCGATTCTGCAAAAAAATGAGTCTTGTCCACCCAAGTTTAATGTAGTGTTCACCATAAAAAATAGAAAACAGGACGAAGCATTTTATTCCTTCCGCTTCGTCCTGTTTCTCGTTTGACTATAAAAACGCCTTCACAGTGCCAAAATATTCACGAATCATATTAATCGGCTTTAAATACCCTGGTGAAGGAGCGGATATGCCGTATTCTGCAGCGTATCCGTTTTTGGCCGCAATATATTTCGACCTGAACATGTGGTAATCGCTTGTGACAATCATAATTTTGGGATGTTCCAGCCCGGAAGCAAGAATGATTTTTTTAGAAAAAGCCAAATTTTCCTGCGTACTTGTCGAGCGATCCTCCATGATGATCTGAGCAGGGGCAATGCCCTGATCCACCAGGTAATTTTTCATCGCAAGGGCTTCAGAAATGGATTCACCTGGCCCCTGTCCACCAGATACAATGACTGGAGTCTGCGGGTGAGTGCGAATATAATCCAAGCTGGCATCCAACCTTTGTTTCAAGGTCAGAGACAATTCGGTTCCCTTGATGCCCGACCCAAGTATGATGACATAGTCCGCTCGCTCCTCTTCCTTTGAACCAAGCTGGGTAAATACCAGAGCTTCAATAATGATAAAGGAAACGGCGCCAATGCCGAAAACGACCAACAACCCACGTTTCAGCCAGATGTGTTTCTCATAATCAATCCGTCTTAATATGATAAAGGTTGCCGCGAGGAGAGTAAAAAATTTCACGGCAAAGTTCCAGCCCCAAAAGATCAGAAAGAAAACCAAACACGCCAGTAGGATCAGATCCAAAATATATCCTTTCTCCCGTAAAAATTTCTGTATCAGTACAGCAACACTCCTTCCCATACATAGACATCCACACTTGTTATATTATGCCCTTACAATCGTGAGCTTGGGCCAGTGCTGTTGCCAATTCTTTTTGCACACACGTTCGTTATAATAGACAGCGTCCATAAACGCCGGACTTTTGCGAACAACCAACGCATACAGATCCTCCAGCCCATAAGGGGCACATATCCTGATTTGATCGTCAGCATGTAGTTGTACACCGATGGCTGTTACTCGCTCAGGCCAAAAGCGCAGTGCATCTTCAGTCGAGTGATACGGCATGTCTCCGTTGCGCAGGTGCATCCTGGCCTGATTTTTAACCGACCACTTCGAGTTACCTGTTGCAGTACAAAGCTCCTGCTCAAGTTCGTAATCCCGTTCCTCTTCAAGATCGGCAGCATTAAAATAAACAACATCAATATCGCTATGCAGCTCCCGTCTGGTAAATCCATGAAGATCATCCCATATGTAATTACGAATATAACCCGCACCGATGTAACAATCGGGCAACTCTAGCGAACGTACAATCCGCAGATCCTGCATGATCTGCTCATGTTGTCGCAACGTTTGCACAAGTCGTTCTTCATATTGAATAGCAAATCCTCCTTGACCTACTCGAATCCGATATCTTCATTCCAGCTTGGCCGTCCGTCGTTCTTAGGGGTGGATGAGACTACTGTTTTTTAATATAACATGTTTCGAACCCTGGAATAAAATAAACAACTCCCCTCAAGCTGTCATTTTCATGTACATCCAAAACGAATGCACGCCTGAAAATCACGATTCCTGAGCGGAGTTATGATGTCATATTGATCGATGATCATTGGTGAAGATAATTAATGCTTACGATCCAGATATTTAATACTTATTATAGGGCTATTTAATCGGTATCCAGATTTGAGGCGCATGTTTCATGCCGCGGTAGACTTCCAGTTCAGGCAGCCAGGCATGTTCGTATGCATTTGAAGGGAACCATTCACCTACAATACGTTTCCACAGCTTTTGTATTCCCTGAGGCATCGGTTCCTCAACCTCGAAAACCACCCATTTACTCGCGGGGAACGTGAACGTAGATAGCCCTTCCGGTTGCTCCCCTTCATACGTTGTTGCAATCCAGTACTCCATCTGCTTGTCCTCGATCTCGCCCTGATCTACACACACCCCTAGCAAACCCGGGATAACCCCGTTATTCAATGCAGCTATCCGATCCTCTGCACCGCTGTGATACGCTTCCTCCCACATATTAGGAATCCCCTGCAAATGCTGCCCATCCACATATGAAAAGCGTTGTTTGATGCCTGCGATGGAAAATGCCTCTTGTTCGACAATATGATGTTTCATTGGCTCTGCTCCTTGTAAACTGACTTGAATAACGAGTCGATTATACGACTGGACTGAAGCACCGGACTTTCGGGTTTCGCTTGGCGATATTCCATGTTGTCTGCGATAAGCTTTGGTGAACGATTCAGGCGTATCATAACCATACTTGAAGGCCAAGTCCATAATTTTGGGATCTCCCTGCAACAGTTCATTGGCCGCCAGGGTTAATCTTCTGCGCCGGATGTACTCCGCCACGGTAACGTCGGTCATTAGACCAAAGATACGTTGAAAATGAAATGCCGACATATGCGCATGCGCCGCAATCTGATCCGTCGTCATAGGCTCCAGTAGATGCTCTTCTATATATTGAATCGACTTCTGTATGGCTTCAATCCATTTCATGTACTACATCACTCCTTGCTTATGATGATACACGAAGAAGGGTAGAGAAGCCTGTCATTTTGTGCTTTCTTTTGACCGATGTCTTTCTATCCTATCCCCACACACCAATCAGGAGAATGCCGCCAAAAATAACGATGGAACAGAGAATCCTTTTCATGCCCTGCTGTTCTTTTAATAACCAAATCCCGAGAAAAGCCGCAAATACCGTTCCCACTTCCCGAAGCGGGCCCAATCTGGCCATCGGAGCCTGTTCCAGTGCAAATAGAAAGAGCAGATATGATCCCGGATTCAGCAAAGCCCCAAGCAAAATCGTCGAACGATTGACCTTCCATTCCTGACGCAAGCCAGCTGAAGCGAGCAGCGCTGGCGTTAATCCAGCCACAAAACCAATATTCGTAACCTCAAGCAACGCCAAGGGCGAAATATGTTGCAGATTTAATTTGTCCACAAATACATAACTCGTCGTACATAACCCCACACACAAGGCCATCAGAACTGGCTTCGCCCCCTTCATTCCAGAGCCTGCTTGTCCCTTCCTGCTCCCCACACCGCTAAGAACGATGAAACCAACAATCATACAGGCAATGCCTAACCATCCGAATCCCGACAACCTTTCTCCTAGAAAAGCAACCCCGATCAACGGCACCAGCAACGTACTCGTGCCCCGCATAATCGGATAGATCTGAGACAGATCACCAAGCTCATACGTCTGAGACAACAGCCAGGAGTATAACGCCTGAAGTGCCATCGACACGATCAACAGCGCATAAGCTGACACGGGTAACGACTCGCGGGACAATTCTACCACCAGCACAGGCAGCAGCAATACGGTGGGAATCATCATAATCGACCATAGAAAAACACTTTTGTTCAAACTTCGTTTTGTAAACATACTCCAGACGGCATGTGCCATTCCTGAAGCAAGCACCAGAATTAACGGTAAAATCATGCTGTATACGTCCCTCTCTGTTTTCCTTGCTTATTTGCTTATCTCTTTCTATTTCCCTTGCCACGCTATAGTACACTCTAGAATACCTTACGTCGCGGTCTCCGGTTGATGCTCCGGCTGTTCATTCACCACCGATCCATCCTCCAGACGAAGCCAGGTATTAAACTCCCGCTCACCTTCACGCATCTGAATGACACGTCCTCCGCGTAGCATACCTTCCCTTCCGTAGGTACTATGACCACTCGAACGCCCGTAACAAAGACGTATCCCTTGATACCGGCCGTGAAAATCATTCACATGGTCGTGTCCGCAGAACGTACCCATTACATCCCCCATCTCCAGCAGTGCAGCAAACAAACCCGAATTGACTTGCGCACAGCAGACAGGTTCATATTTGTTGCCATAGCAAACTCGACTGTCCCACATCAGTTGATATTCCGGAATCGGGATATGGAAAAACGCCAAGGCTGGCAGCTTATCCCCCGGGCTGCGGCCGGGATTGACGCGTGTGGATTCATCCATCAGCCATCGGAGCTGACTCTGCTGAATCCAGCCATAACCGGGGATCGATTCCACGGTCGAATAACTCCCGGAATCGAGCAGATACAACACCGCTGCCGGAAGTCCATTCGCTCCGGCAATTTCCAGCGTGTAATTGCCCAATCCTGCAATATCACGCGGACCGGCTTCCGTCACACTATGCGCATGCTCCTGAACTACACGCATGAGCTCCGCTGGAGTGATTCGCTGCTCGGCATCATGATTACCAAACACAAAAGCCCACGGAATCCCACACGCCTCCACAGCCGAGACAGCATCGCGAAAAGCCTGCTCCGGATGCTCGCACGCCTGATTTCCCGAATCGACAGGCCCGGTGTAGATCACATCTCCTGTGAAAATAACCAGATCCGGCTGTTCCAGTCCGATGATTGATTGCATCATCCGCCGGCTTCGCAGATCTTCAGGCCGCCCGTCTTTCCAGTGTATATCGGTAAATTGTACGATGGTAAAGGTTCCATTTTCACGAAAAGCAAGCGGTCGTTTCACTGTGTTGTCCTCCCGAATACCACATGAATACGCATTGAACGCGAGCAATAAGCTTCACTTCATTCATGCAGTTAGATCTATTGGTTATATGTATTGCTGATTAGTGCTTGAAATAACTCGTGTTCAATCCGTTTTAAAATGTGGTTTATTGTGGTTTTTAGTTGTTTCATATGATAATATCGCCACATCTATCCTCTGTCAACTCATCTCTTGATATCTAACAACCATATCTACCGAATGAAATTGACAAGTGATTTTCATCAACTTAAACTGTTAAAAACAACAACAATCCACACAAAGGCCAAACTTCTATAAAAGAACGTAACGGAGGCGGAATTTGAATGTCGTTAACATATGAGGAGCGAAAACAGACGATCCTTGCCCAGCTTGCCACACAAGGCAAAGTTCAGGTACAAACGTTGGCTCAGCTATTTCAGGTATCCACGGAAACCATAAGGCGGGATCTGGATCGGCTGGAGAAGGAAGGTGAATTACGTAAAGTGTACGGGGGCGCTGTACGTGTCCGCTCAGGTATGATCGAAGCGCCCTTCCAGAAGCGCTCACAGTTGCAAGTTCAAGAAAAGCAGGCTATTGCCGCCGCGGCAGCTTCGTTGATTGAAGACGGCGAAACCATCATGCTCGACAACGGTACAACCACACTCGAAATCATGCGCCAATTGCAACATCGCTCCCTTATCACGGTGATTACGAATTCTGTACCCATCCTGACTATTGCCCTGGAATCTTTTACAGGTAAAATCATTTTTGCCGGAGGCGAAATCAACACTGCTGTTCAAGCCGCCACTGGGCCTGGGGCACATGAGATACTTGACCAGTTCAAAGTGAACAAAGCGTTCATTTCGGCTGGAGGTGTTTCCTTCACCGATGGAATTACCGATTATGTACTGGAGGAAGCCCTGATCTCGCGTAAAATGATGGAACGCGCCGAAGAAGCCATCCTGGTGGCGGATCACACCAAGTTTGGACGCTCCACGTTTGCCAGAATTGCACCTGCCGATCACATATCCATGGTGATTACAGATTCAAGCTGCCCTACTGAATGGATCGAAAACTTTGGGCGACTGGAGATTGAAACTGTCATTTCAGATTGACATCGATATACACATTCTATATTTTGGATATAATGATCATTCTATTTTTACTGAAAAATGGGTGAAAGGAGTGGCCCAAGCGATTATGAGTAGCAAAAAGGAAACGCTTCTTAACGTGTCTGAGGACCTGTTCTATCTGCATGGCTTTCATGCCATTGGCCTAAAACGGATCATTACCGATGCTGACGTGGCCATCATGACGTTATATAATCACTTTGCATCCAAGGAAGACCTGATTGTCGAGGTGCTTCTGCGCCGCGAACAGCGCTATCTGGAGCAACTACATATATATGCAGATAACAAGGCACAGTCCGTCTTTCTCAATCTGGCTGAGGGTCATGCCAAGTGGCTGATGGAACATGAAGCCAGGGGATGTCTTTTTTTACGAGCGAAGGAAGAATTCGGGGCTGATCCAAACCATGTTATCGTACAAACCGTTAACGGGCACAAAAAACACCTCATAACCCTGATAAAAAAAAGTGATCCCGAAGCAAATGATCGAAGCATCATGCAATTTATGCTGTTGTTAGAGGGTTCGACCGCGCTGGCCGAAACGGAAAATGTAAAAGAGGTCTGCCGGGAACTGATTCACATGACTCAAAATAGTTTCAATTCATAACACAAAGGGTGAGTTCATATTTCAACTCACTTTTTTATTTTCATAAGAAGTATAATGATCGTTCTATCTAAAATAAGGCGGTGAAATTCAATGAAAAAGATAGTTCTTCCTGGCGTTGCCCTGATCGCAGTATGTTATGCTTTTGGGCGTTTCAGTTACGGACTGTTTATGCCAGAAATCTCCGAGGCTTTACAATTATCCGAATCGGCATCCGGGGCCATTAACTCGGCAACCTATATTGCTTATTGTCTTGCCCTTCTTACTGCGCCGCTTATCATTAATCACAAAGGGCACCATTACGTCATTCAACTAGCTGGAATCAGCGCTATTCTTGGCTTGATCGGCATCGGACTGGCACATGATACCTGGCTGCTTGCAGTCAGCGTATTTCTTGCCGGACTCAGCACAGGATGGGCATCTCCAGCCCTCGGGAATGCAGTAAGCGCAGAACTCGCACCAGATCTGCACGCCAGAGGGAACAGCTGGATCAATACAGGCACCAGCTTTGGCATTATCGTCTCCGGTCCACTCTACTTGCTATTCACCGATTACTGGCGTATAAGTTATATTCTGTTCGCCCTCATCGGAATAACCGTACTGCTATGGAACCGACATGCGATTCCCGCTACCAAAACACTCCCTTGTACGAAGTCCATCTGGTCTTGCATGAGACCCACCAGACCGGGATCGGCTTTGCTTATGGCTTGTATGTTAACAGGCGCAAGCTCTGCGATCTATTGGACTTTCGCCCGAAACTTTCTAACGGACGAGAAAGGGGCCTCCGATTCGGAAGCCGTCTTGTTCTGGATTGTTATGGGCGTGACAGGCATACTCGGCGGAAGTGCGGGTCGGATTATAGAACGGATTGAGTTAGGCTGGTCTTATCGTATAGGCATTCTGTTGTTATCGATTTCGCTTGGCGTTATTGTCCTGCCTTCGATGACATCAAGTATGGTTTCAGCCGTCCTGTTCGGCAGCACGTACATTTTTCTAACAAGTGTTTTCATTGTATGGTCAACGAGACTGTTCCAGCCAAATGTCTCCATCGGCATTAGTCTTGCATTTCTCGCGCTGGGCGTGGGTCAATTCCTAGGATCATTTATGGCGGGATATACTATCGAGGTATTTTCCAGCACAGCAGCTTTTATGGCGTTTGCTATACTCGGTTTGCTGGGATTATTCCTTCGTGTTAAACCCGCTTAAGATGGCTCTGAACAATCGAAAGCCAAGCTACGTTCTATTCAATCGTAAACGTAAATAAAGCATCGTCATGAGTGGATTTAACGATATGCCCGTATAACCTCGTTGTCCCAGACTTGAATTTCAATATATCGTTCGGGCCCATGTTCGCCCGTTCGATTCCACTCCTGCGGCAAACCATAAGTCTGAATCAATTCACCGATTTCGTCTTTGGTATAAACCTGCTTGCGATAGGATTTATCGTCTTCATAACGCATCGTTGGGAAGAGATCACCGTACGTAAAGCTCACAACTTCTGCCGGCAATGCTTCCCATGGAATGATGATATGGTTCGGCTCCTTGTACCATGTTTCCAGCCAGGGGCATACACCTAGCGTGAGATAATGAGGATAGTCCTGAGTCGGCTTTCCCCCTTTATACGTGAACTTCTCATATGCCAGCTGTTCAAGCTCTCTTATGATTGTTATGTAGTCGGATGAACGCTTACTCGCAAATACTCGGCCCTTCTGCCGAATCTGTTGCGAAATCGCCTCCGCTTCTCTTGGAGACAGGCTGGAAAGATTACGGAAGGGACCTGCATTCGTCTCAAAATAATGGTAACCATCGAGGTTTTTCATGCTGATGCTCTCCTTGCAGAAGATGGGATTACTTCAACAACTCGGGTTTGATGCCAGCTGGTTCAAGTCTATCTCTATCTAGCCCTATTCCTTACTGGCATTCTCTATTACAGAGTGTATAAACGAAGCTTTACCATTCGTATATCCGACCCGATCATTACGGAATTGCCGAGCCAACTCTCTTTTCAATGTATCATAGGCCTTCATTAAGCCAGGATCACTTGTGAGTGCATTGCGAAAGGCCAGCTGATTCTTCCACGCCTTCCCCTGATATTTGTAAATATGCAGATGATGGGTGCCAGCTCGCCACTCCCCTTTTCGAAAAAAAAGACGTTCTGGAAACTCAGGTTTGGGTACGTATTCATAACCCAGTGCTGACAATAAATCGATATGCTTTTGCTTCACATCCTGAAGATCAGACACACCTGCCATCATATCAATCAAGGATTTCGCCCCAAGTCCTGGTACGGATGTGCTTCCGATATGCTCCATCTCTACAAAAATGTCTTTCAGCACCCTCATCACTTGTTCACGCTCAATGAAGTAATTCTCCACCCATTCTGGATCATATTCACATATCTCAACAAGCTCCTTCATGACTACTTCACTCCTTTAACCAATCATACATTATATCTTATGTTGCAAATCTAATTGAATTGCCATTTATTAATTAGGGATTTTTAACCATAAATGATAAACTGAAACTATCGTTTATGCATAACGATTTCGTCGTTTTGCATCTCCTAGCATTTTATTTTTACAAACTTGCACAAAAGAAGGAGGTCATCCTATGTTTGATGTAAACGTAAAGCAAGTAGATGATCAACTGATCATACGCTGGCAGTTTACCAAGATTGAAATCCCCATTTCACAAATCACATCTGTAACTTTAGATAACACCTATGGAGGAAGTGAGCCTTCAGCTGTCCGAATCGGTTATGCTCGTTCAACCGAGCGGATTCTGATCCGAACCACTCATCAATCCTACATTTTATTTACGAGCAGCGAGAACATGTATCCTGCAATTCAAGCCATGGTTTCTCCCTCAGTAACCTCATCTATCGAATAGCACATAGTTAAGAGCCACCGATCAGATTAAAAAATCTAGTCGATGGCTCTTTTCAATTTGATTTCATTTACGTATCCGTCCGTACCTCGTCCCACGCTTGATCGAGATAACAGATCAGCCAGTTAAGGGCGCGATGCCGTTCATAAGCTACACCGGGGTTTAAACCTGCAGGTGGTAACTCCTCTTTAATTCTGCTGTTTACACAGACCCAATTGTACCGATAAATCAAGTCGGCCTCGTCCAAAATTTCATCTTTACTACGCAGAGTGGCATCCGACAGGAACTCTGCATAGCTGTCCTTTTGCTGTAGATAACCAACGTCCTTACTTACGTTGCACAGCTCAGTAGGTGCACTCAATTCTTCCACGTACCCTAGTGCCCATAGCATGACATGGTATGCCTCATATCCCCAAGAGAAGCGAATGACCTCTTGCTGCTGTGCTCCATGCTGATCCAGAAAAGATTTTTCATCCGGAGAAAAGAAGGCGGACGCATCATACTTGTCGATGACTTCCTGCACAAGCGCCGCGGTGTCATCGTTACTCTCACCTGCTCCCAGGCACTCACCTTTTAGGGCAGCTATACAGAGAGCTACAGCACGCTGCGCAACTTCTTCCTTCGTTCGAATCGTCGTGTCCTGTTCTCCCGCTCTTGCAGGCAGATTGGCATTATACGGAACACCTTGCGCCGCTAATCGCTGCTCTGAACGTGCCTTGCGGTCCACAGCATCCACTGAGGGTGGACGAGTGTCATCCAGATAACTCGTGTGTGCGGTTACCGTGTAATCCTCTACTTCGGATTCTCCGTTTACATCCAGAAGCACCTGACCCTGAGCATTCAGTAGGGAGCCACCTCCCCAGAAAATGACGGCATCCAGCGCTTCAGCCAGTTGTAATAACTCGTTAAAGAACTCTTCCGAGATATCTTCCTCTGTCTCGATGCCGATTACCATGTTCAGGGTGGAGCATTTAATCAGTACCTTTTCCTGAAGCGCAGCATTACGCCCTTCGATCTGACTCATAAACCCAAGCATACCTTGAATCATCGTGCCGAACTCCTCGGGATGCGTCTGGCTTGTCATGATGTTGAAGCCCTTTGTTTTTTTGCTAAACCATTTCTTCTGAATCACCTGTATGTGCGTATGGTCTTCTCTTCGCTGGATGGCAGCATCAGGATAGATGGATTGGATCATTTCATACAACTGATCCAGGTCAAACTGGGAGCTGTATATCGCACAGTTTCTCATGGGGTGTTCGCCCTCCTTCTTGTGTCCGAATTCTTGTTAAGTTAGACTAAAGATTTTACACAGGCCACTTCAAAGACAGAACAACCTTCCAATCGCTGTTATCCCCAGATTTTTGTGATTCCCTTTTACAAAGGGGAAAACCCGGTGATAAAGGCGACCGCTACGTTTCTTCAGGTTTTTTCTTTCTTCTCCGTTAATGTGTAAAAAATAGTTCAACTTATATAGTTTTTTTAAAAAAATAATACGTGCCCCAGGTTGATCTTCGATTAATCCTTGTAGGGGTCGAACTCATTGTCACCCGCCATCGCTACGCCTACCGGGCGCAGTACATGATTGATTTTGAGCGTATTGGCATGCGCATTCAGCACGTCTTGCAATTTTTTGTAGACAAACGGGCTCTCATCCGTGCCAGCTCCACGGAGCTCCACACCATATGCTCGAATGGCGGCTTGCATCTGTTCTTCACTAATTTCGCCGCCCATACGCGTGCGAAGTTTGTAATTCATTTTGCCTGCCGCCTGCGTACGACTCATGATTCGTCCTGCCCCGTGAACCGTACTGCGGAAAGACTCCGTATTCTCCTCACTATGAATGCCTTCTACAATGACCGAAATATCCCCCATACTCCCGCCGACAAAGCCAAGCTGGCCCGGTGCCAGCGGTGTCGCTCCTTTACGAACAACGACGACTTCCTCGCCCATATGCTGCTCTTTCCACGCAAAGTTATGATGATTATGTACGGCATATTCAGCACTCGCTCCAAGGATATCAAGCACCTGTTCAATCACGTAATCCCTTCCGGCATAGGCATAACGACCCGCCAGTGTCATACCCGCCCAATACATATCACCCATTTCACTGTTCAAGTCAAACAGGGTCGGCGGCTGATCCATCGATTCACCCGGTGCTTTGCCACTGAACTCCCGTCCAGCCGCCAGATTAAGGAATCCACTCGCTACTTTATGCCCAAAGCCACGGCTGCCAAAATGATTGGCAATCCATACCTTGCCCGTCTGCTCTTCCACAAAAATATCGACAAAATGATTGCCGCTACCGACGGTTCCGAGTTGATTGCGTGCGAGTGTCTTCAACTTCTGTTGCAATCCGCTTTCGATGGTATCAAAAAGCTTCCAGTTCGGATCGTCGAACAGCTCATGCTCCACCGGGGTTGGGTTGTTCCGGCCTACGCCGAATGAGATCGTTGCATTAATATCATCCATAATGACCGCAATCCGGTCACGAATATCGTCCCACATCAGGTTCGTGCGCACAGCTTTGTTGCCGCAGGCAATATCGTACCCCACTCCTGACGGACTGATCATATTGCGGTAAGCAACCACTCCGCCAATCGGCTGCGAATATCCCTTGTGATGATCAGCCATTAAGGCCACGCCCAGCACATCTCCATATTTCGAACAAGTCACCGCCTGACTGACGGCATTCTCCAGCGGTTCCCCCCAGACTTTGATGTTATCCACGATACGCATATTCGGTAACCTCCTATGTATTCTTTTTCCTAAAGTTTAACAAAAATCTATCCTTCTCGATATGCTACTAAAGTATAGGTGTAGGATACGCTATACTGCTGTAAAAAAGGCTCCCCTTTTCCGTTCGCTCACTAAAAAAGAGAGCGTCCGCTAGGGGCTCACTCCCTTTTTTTACAGTGTATAGAAAGAATACTGCCGTTTATAAATGTTTTCGGTATCCCTGAACCTTCTCGTCTCTAAAGCCCAGTTTCTCGTAAAATCGATGGGCTTCCTTACGCTGATCTCCAGACACCAGAATGATGTACGCACATCCCAAATCTTTGGCAATATGTTCGATCTTAAGCATGAGCTTCTGTCCAACACCCTGCCTGCGAACCCGTTCGGAGACAATGACATTTTCGACGACCATAAATGGCTCGCAAGAACCCATCAGATCCATGCATTCAACTCCCATAACCGATCCCACAAGTTTATCCTGATCATAGGCTCCAAGCACATAGTATTGACCCTGTTTCTTCATTTGCTGAAACGTCTTTTGCATTTGCTGCGCATTCATATGCTGTTCATTGGGAGGTGTACCCATCAATTCATGGTACAGCTGGTTTAACGCAGGCAAATCCTGCGGTTCAATCTGTTTAATTGTAATCATCGTGATGCCTCTGCTCCTTCTGATCTGATGAGATCCTTCTTGAAATAGTATTGTTGGTGTCCCGTAGGTGCATTCTTGATCATCGTCATCAGCTCATACCCGTGTTTTAGGTAAAATTCAGGAGCCTGATACGAGAAGGTGTTCAGCATAATGAAATCACACTCCTTCTCCCGGGCCAAACGCTCTACCTCCTGTAGCAGTTTCGTTCCATACCCTTTGTGCCTCTCTTTGGCATCAACCCACAAGATATCTAGCTCGACCCAGTTCCAGCATAAGGTGCTCAGTACCCCTGCTACAATCTGCCCTGCCTCGTTTCGAATATGAAAATGAAGTTCCTCGTATCTGTTCCTTAAAGCCTCGCTCACATGTGCCGCATTGTAAGCGACCAGTTGCTGGCGGACATAGGCTGAATCTTCTTCGGTACTTGGCGTAATGTTGGTATTTGGCATATTTGCTCTCCCTCTCGGTTCTACATCAATTAAAATTCGCAATCTACTATCTATGTATTTCATATTATCGCTTAACGTTATCTCACTCATCTTATACTAAATTACACAAAATGGAAACAACGCACCTCCCTCATAGGAAAGTGCGTTTGTTATCGTTCCATTCAATTCTGACTAAGCTACTAGCTACTGGGCTTCGGTCAGATAAACATCTACATACCCCCAACCCGTCATCCCCAACGGATCTGTAGCCATTATCCCAATTCGTATAGGCGTATTACTTGTTCCTAATGCTTTCACGTATAAGTTTTGTCCAACCATTCGAACAGTTGCTAATTGATTATCAGAAAATGTCGCTTCTAACTTAAGGGTCGAACTGTCATCATCCTCATCTCTAAACATGTAGGACAAGTCTATCTCGATTTCATCTCCACCTACATAAGCTGTATTTCCTGCTGGTGCCTCGATCAATTTAGGAGGAGAACCATCAAAACCATATATCAGTTCTTCTTTCAGTAGCAGGGCATGATGCATTATGGAATCTGGTTCTTTTCTGAGGTTGATTTGATTGGAATCTAACCTTACATATTCCAAATTCATTAAATCTACCAGTCCCCCTGGAATGTGAACAAGCTGATTGTTTTGCATAAACAATGTTTGCAAGGAAGTCAGCCCTGTCACGTCCAGCACACTAAGCTCATTATCTCTCAGATTTAGGTAATGCAACTTCTCAAGCCCTGTGACGTTAATTTCACTCAGACGGTTGTTCGACAGATCAAGCCACTCTAATTGTTCAAATTCAGAGGCATCCGCTTTGCTTATGTTATTTCCAGATAAATCAATTTCTACGACATTTAATCCATTAAATATATCGACACCGGTAAGATCGGAAATGCCAGCATCTCTTGCATACAATCCTCCTTGAGTCTGGACAAGTGCCGTAGCTAATTCTGCTTTGGTCAGCGGATCATCTAGCCCCTTCTGTAGCCAAAATGCCATAGCTCCAGCCAATTGCTCGTCAGGGAATTGGCGGCTAATCGTATTCACTTGCACGGTAACCTGGAGTTGTGCCGTTACACTGGCACCTTGTTCATCAGTAGCTTGAATGGTCAGCATCTTCTGACCAGCAGCTCGTGGTGCAAGGCGAATTACCGAGTCAGTCACAGTAGAAGATACCATGTTCTCATCTCCCGACAAGACAGCGAACTTCAATGGTCCACCCTCTGGATCGCTGAAATAAGAAGAGGCCTGCAAGTCCTTAGAAGCGTGATCCAACGTCAATTCCTGAGCAGGCAAACCTCCAGGGGCAACGATTGGAGCACGATTGCTGGTTCCTGGATTAGATGGATTTGCTGGATTGGAAGGGGTTGAAGGTACAGACGGACTAACCGATCCTCCGCTTCCTCCACCTGTTGTTCCGCCGGACGTTGTTCCAGTATTATTGTTGTTGTTGTTCCCTGTACCTGTACCATTCGCAGTACCTACTGTTCCTGTAATTGTACCTTGTGTCTCCGTTACCTTGCCTGGATTATCTTTTGGAGCCTGCGAATTAGAACCATCTTGTTCTGAACCTGATTCCCTCAATTCTCGAATCGTGTCTGTTGCCCGCACTGCAATGACAGCCATCTCTTGTCTGGACGTGGAACGTTTGGGTGCAAAATATCCATTTTCCCCCTTGAGAAGACCTAATCCAACGGCCTGTTGCACACCGGGCAAAGCCCAGGCGCTAATATCCTTACTATCCTTAAATGATAACGATTGTTGACCATCAGATAGCCCATCATACCCTTTCACCTTCAGTGCCCGAATCATCGTAACAGCGAGCTGTTCTCTCGTCACTACACCATTCGGCCGGAATGTACCATCGGGATATCCATTCATAATCCCAGTTAAGTTAAGAGCATAGATATAAGATTCGCCCGAACTTGCACGCTCTAAGTCTTTAAATAACTGTTTCGGTCGTTGGTCTGAAGACGAGACCTTGATCTCCAGAAGCTGAGCTAACATATGTGCAAGTTCCCCTCTTGTCATAGGTGCATCTGGGTTGAAACGACCTGTTCCGTCTGGAATAATCCATTGTTGCTGGGTAGCTTTTTCAATAGCTTGCTGGGCCCACGGGGCAGCAAGCTGCAAGTCCTGGATACTTGTTCCATCCTCCGCGGCACCTACTGCTCCCGGAGCACCAAAGAGAGTGAACGACAACACAGCGGCTATATATGGCACAACTTTATTCCGACGCTGTTTAGAGTAACCTTTGTAATTGGAATGATGATTAGACATTTCTTAACACAACCTCCTACGGAATCTTATCGCTATTGACACTGGAAATTCACAGCGTTATTTCGTTAGATTCATTGTAGGAGAGACGACATCATCCAAACAGTCTACAAAAAAGTAGACATTGTTTCATAACTTATAATAAGCCCCGCTGTTCAGCAATTTGTACCGCATGCGTGCGACTGCTTGCTCCGAGTTTGGCGAACACACGGCGAATGTGAGTATTTACGGTTCCAGGTGATATCCCAAATTCGGCAGCAATCTGCTTGCTGGTCAACCCTTCTGCAATATGACCAAATATCTTCTGCTCCATGGGACTCAGTCCCACTTCTTTCTGTACATGCTTTGCTTCATCTGGTGCTGAACGGCCCCGTACCTTTTGGTTTTGGACAAAAGCAGAGAGTAATTGCTTCACATAAGCTAATTTCACTCCATCATCCGAGATGGCCTTCTTACGGCGAAGCACCAAATACTGTTGAAGTAGCCATTTTACCGGCTCGCCTTCGGAAACAAATGAACGGATATATCCTTCAGGTTCTCCCAAAACAAGAGCACGCGATAAGGCTACAATACCAGCACCTGAGTCCCCCTGCTTCTGTAGTATTACGGACTCTAACAGGGCACATTCAATCTGTTCCGTCAACAGATCGCGTTTTTCAGCATGTTCTCGAACTCGTTGCAGTTCCTCTTGTGCGTAATCATAATGTTCAAGAGCCACGGCAGCACGTAATCGAACCATCCATTGAAATAGTTGGTCACAGCTCATTTCAACGAGCATTTGTTGTTCGTCTACCGGATTAGCGAGAATGTGGGTAGCCGTGTCCACAGGGCTCTGCTCAAGCCCTATTCGATTGCGATGTGCTTCTAATACAGATTTCCAGTACTCTCTATCTTTCTCAGACAGCAGACTCTCAGCCTGCTGCAACAGCTTTATACCTTCCTCAGCTCTACCTGAATGTATTTCAAGCCTAGCTTTCAGTACATATGCAGGAACAAGTATCGCCGCCACTTTGATCTGCAAGGCCACTTCAAGAGCTCGTTCCGCATACTTCACGGCTTCGGATAACTGATCCTGTTCCATCAAAACCTCACCATATCCTGCTCCGTAGTAGGACGTTACATAGGCAGGTTCATCATACCATCGCTTTGTAATGGCTCCAAAACAAGCTTCAGCTCTCCTCAAGTAACCATGAACGCCGTGAAAACTTCGCATACGCATGCTCTCTCTTCGATCGTAGTCCATATACTGAAACGCGATATCATCAGGGTAACCCTGATCAATATAAGACACCAGATAAGAAGAAAGTCCTTCTAAATCACGGTTAAGATACGCCATATAGGCTCTCATGACACAGATCACTTGCAACAAATATTCAATAATTTCTGGCGCAACCTGCCCTTGGAGATGCACGCGGATGACATGCTCGAGCTCATCCAGTTGCTTCACCATCTCCCCATAAGGCATTTCACGTGCAACAAGAAACAAATAAGACATATATAACTTAGGACGAGCTTTCACTATTTCCAGCGGCAAAACATCAAAATATTTACGAAGTGTCCACCACTCTCCCATGATAAAATGGGCGAACAATTCTTCTAGCAATCTTGCGGCATCTTCCAAATGTAGCCCAAGAATATAATGATCCAGCGCTTCAGATGGATATCCGTTCTGTTCATACCAAAGTGCGGCAAAACCATGTAATTCGTTGGCCAACTCGGCGTGATTCCGTCTCAACTCACGCCTCAGGAATGCCGAGAATAAATGATGATAACGGTACCATTCTCCTTCCCGATCCAGAGGGATAAGGAAAAGATGTTCTTTCTCCAGCTGCTTTAACAACTGTGGAGCTTCATGCAAACCACTTAACACCTGACCTAAACGGCTGTTCATCCTTCTTGTTATTGCAGTTCGAAGCAAAAAGCGTTGCATTTCTGGTGACTGACGCTGGAATACCTCTTCTAACAAATAATCCGAGATGTTTCTGTTGCCTGCTTCTTGATCCTTTGTACGAGGTGGGAATGAAGTCATGTTTACCATTGAACTTTTCACCGTGCCTGCACCTAATGTGTGAGATAAAGCAAGTAGCTTTAACCCGGCTGCCCAACCCTCTGTGTGCTGTACCCACCCAAGTGCATTCTCGCTGGCATGCTCGATACGCATAACGTTCTGGCAAAAGTCAATGCCTTCTTCCGCTGTAAACGCAAGTTCCTGAAGGGTAAGCTGCTTCAATTCCCCTCTCAGCCGTAGCTTCTCCAGCTTAAACGGAGGATACGTCCGACTCGATATGACCAGATGGATAGACGAAGGAAGGTTTTCAATAAATTCCTGCATCTGCGAATGAATCTCCGGCTGCGTTATAACATGGTAATCATCCAAAATAAGCATCGTAGGCTGATCAATCTGGGCAACACGATTTAACAGCAAAATTAGTGCTTTTCTCGGCTCGACTGGATAGCGCTGCAAGAAATCAGGCAGGACCTCCCCACATAACCCCTGTCTCACGCGGTCCAACGCATGAATAATGTACAGCCAAAACTGAAATGGATCTTGATCCTTTTCATCCAGACAGACACAAGCCGCTTGCCCTGCGGCACTTCTCAGCCAACTCCCCAATAGTGTTGATTTTCCCGAACCGGCCGGAGCAGTCAACAACGTCATCTTGGATTGCATAACTTCATCGTATTGCGAACTGAGCCTTGGACGATCCATGGTATCCGCTGGTAGAGGGGGTAATTCCAGTTTGTTCGCCAAAATCATAAATTGAAGCCAGTCGCCATGGAAACCAGCTGTTTGTTCTTGCTGCATGTAATCCTCCTGAACCCGCACTGGGGTGCACATTATAGAAATCGTTGTATGTACATTTAGACATTCTAAGTATACAGGGAACAACGTCGATGCCGCACACCATTTTATACAAAAACCAAAGGCAAATAACCCTGCACAGACAGTACAGGGCAAATGAGACGATTATTTATCTTTTTATCTCAGCAACTTCAAATTGACGATGATATAATTCAAACCGGATAATAGCGTAACACCTGTCGCAATCCATATCAAAATCATATCTATTCTCAAATCTGTAAAAGTACTAAATATCACATGATGAAGTAAAACGGTAAGGATTGCAACGACTTGAAGAACCATTTTTATTTTTCCATATCGATCAGCAGCAAGTGTGATTCCCTGTTCTGCAGCTACCATACGCAAGGCTGTGATTACAATTTCACGTGCAATAATAACAACTGCAACCCACGAGCTAATCATATTCACCTGAACCATCATAATAAGTGCCACTGAAATGAGAAGCTTGTCTGCAAGAGGATCGAGCAACTTACCCAACCTGGTTACCTGATTGTACTTTCTGGCAATATACCCATCCAGTTTATCTGTACAAGCGGCTAGTGCAAAAATAATTACCGCAACCATCAAACCCGGCTCCTGCTGAACGAGAAAGCATAGCATAAACAGCGGAATCAATGCGATTCTTGCCAGAGTGACCCCGTTTGCCAGATTCACTGCTCCTTCGCCCCCTCCAGTAACTTCAGGATTTCCAATGCCACATCACGTGGGGTTTTCAATTGCCCTGTCTCATAAGCATCTCGAAATGCGCCAGACAGTGCAAATTCCTCTGTACTTTTTCCTCTCGCCACAGCCTGCAATTCCGTATCCACCATGCCTGGATCAAAGGCGACAATCTCCACCGGATTAGACTGTGAGACTTGCTCCATCGCAACACACTGTGTAAACATGTTGATTCCTGCCTTTGATGTACAATAGGCAGCCATCGAAGGAGCGGGATAACTGCCCGATGCGGAACTCACATTAATAATTTTTCGGCGTGCCGTTATATGGTTGGTATGATGAATAAAAGATGACGTAAAAATCATCGGTGCGGCTAGGCTAATATTCAGATGGACGCTAATCTCGTCCGCAAGACACTGATCTATGGGTTTCAACGGTTCAAGCATGGCCGCATTATTGATAAGTCCGATATATTCCACAGAAAGAAGCGGAATCTGCTCCAATATGCCCGAGATTACATCGTCGATGCCCTGAATGTCTGTAAGGTCGAACTGGACATGAGTGTACCTTTCGTAGATATTGCCCAAGTCGGATGCTCCGCGTGCTATGCCGTAGACGGAGTCTCCCTTTTCCAAACAAAGTTCTGCAAGCTGTCTACCAATGCCTTTGGATGTACCTGTAATAATAAAGGTTCTGTTACCCAATATGCTCCTCACCTTTCAATTCTCATATCTGCTCTAATGCCGCAGGATTGATATGTATTTCATCTCTAAACGTGTCAGTCACGCTCTTCCGGTTTTCTCCACATGGTCACCCACAAAATAGGCAAACCAAAATACGGATCTTCCTGCCCCATCGCTTTCATTGGACGCAGTTCCACACACTCAAACGGGTCCTCCAGTAAATACCGAAGCTTCTCCTCCGTAAAAGCAAGTCCGCCCCGCATTGACTTCTCACGGTAAACTTCCCAATCGTCCATCACATGCTCCGGGCCGCCTTGATCGCCGAATCCTGGTGCAAAACAGGTCATGCCGAACAACCCTCCGGGCTTCAATGCACGATGAATCATCTCAATGTAAGGAATACGCTGATGCGGTAACAAATGGTGTAGACAGCCCGAATCGTAGACTAGATCATATTGCTGTTCTGGCGCCAGTTCGAACACCGAACGACATTCAAAATGAACATCCAGCTGTTCTTCCGCTGCCCGTTCCTTGGCCCAAGCAATCGCAGTCTCTGACAGATCATAGGCATCAACCTGATAACCGTGTCCCGCTAAATACAATGCATTCCGGCCGGGGCCACATCCCAGCTCCAGTGCTCTGCCCCCTCTTAACCGTCCAGCTTCTACATCAGCAACCAGATTCTCGTCTGGTTTGTTTGGAAAAAACGGAATGGGTCTGTCCCGATTCTCATAGAACGGCTCCCAAAATTGCTTGGCCGATCTGAAATCCGCATCGAGCATATCATAGAGATCCTGCACACTTTTTATCGTTTTCTCCAAGTCTCAATTCCTCCTGTATTAACGCTTAAAATGGGTACTTCTCCACTATTGTTACTCTGCTGTTCCACTAGCATTTTTGCATAAAATCCTACTCCATTCACTACACTTTATTATAACATTTTTAACCATTCATTCTCTATTTTTCATGTAAAAATTCAGTAGAATATACGTTGTTTTTTCCATACAAAAAACGAACAACATCGCATGTTGTCCGCTTGAAATTACAGTTATAAGATTACCGGTTTAAAACTATAAATACGTTTCGTTTTAGACCTTGCGCTCCATCACGGCAAAGTAATTTTTCTCATTATCTGCAAAATTAAAGACACGCCCTGTTGGCATCTCTACAATCTCTCCAACCGTTACATGTTTAGCAGACAAATCAGCATATAACCGATCAAGGTCATCGGTGAAAAACATCAACGAAGGTGTGCCCAGATTTACCCCGGCTGACATACGTGCTACGACCTCTTTATCATGCAAAATGATGCTGGTCTGTGAATCTTTCGCAGGAGCGATCTCAATCCACCGCATACCTCCATCAAGAATAACCTCATCCACGATATGGAACCCGGCTACTTCCGTCCAAAAAGCCAGAGATTCATCCTGGTTATTGACGTACAGCATAACTTGGCCTAATTTGCTAAACATGTACCAACCACTCCTCTAATCAAGTTATCTCGGTATTCCTTCAATCTTAGATTGCCTCAGTTTCCAATTGAGTATAACATGCATGTCCTATTTTAAGATAAACATTTTAGAGCAGCTAAATTGACGTTTCATGCCACCTATACGGCGAGGAAAGTTTGCTGTAATTTCTTATCTATATTCCCAGTCGATCTCGAAGTGAAGTGATCTGGGCGACATGATGTTTGCCATGCCATGCATACAATCCTAGACAATGATCCAGTCTCATCGTTTCTTTCGATGCAGGATGATAGAACGCTTTGGCATAGTCTTCGTCCGTTAGCGCGTATAGCAATGCCGACCAGCGGCGATGTAGTGCATCCAGAAGATGCAGTGAAACCTCCACACCCATATCCTTGGAATCGCTCAGTTCGGCCCAGCGTTCCTCAAAATACGGGCGAATCGTAGGCGTATCTTCTGTCAAAGCGAGCTTGAAGCGAATCACACTGTTCATATGACTGTCTGCCATGTGGTGAATAACCTGTTTCAGCATCCAGCCTCCGTCCCGATATGGCAGACTTAGCTGCTCTTCATTCAATCCTTCTACCGCTTCTCTCGCACGCTTAGGCAGGTCTGCAACATCTTGAATCCATTGTTGCCTATGAGCCAGCGTTACCTCTCCTTCGTGTGTGAACTGCCCGATTGGATATCTAAAGTCCATCATATTTCCCCCTTCATTCCTGTGGATTTGTTTACTGCATATGAACATCGACACGACTCACCGGGCTATTTTATAGAGTGTACTCCATCAACCAGCAATCTCTCATCTGTCCTTCATGCAGTTCATGCTGTGGCAATTGTTTAACCCTTTTAAAACCACACTTCTCGTAACAAGATAACGCACGTTCGTTCCACGCTTGCGGGTCCATAACCACTCTCCGGGCATGTTTCTCCTGAATCAAATACGCTGTCATAGACTTCACCAGTTGTGAGCCGATACCCCTGTTCCAGCAATCCGTTTCCCCGATAAACTGATCCGTCCCATAGATGATTTCACCATTGTCAGCATAACCATATTCCGCACGTTCCTCTGTCTCCAGCTCATAGAACTGAATGTATCCGATTGGCCTCCCGTCATACTCTACAATACAACGGGCCGCCTCATCATTCTGATTGTAAAAATGTGCTCTCACAAGCTCCAGATCATGCGGCTGATCCCGGCCTTCGTAATACTGTAGAACCTCCGGGTCAGACAGCCATTTGACTAGCAACTGCTCATCCTCCGTCTGTAGCAGGCGAACTGTCAATTTCCCCACTTGATATACGATATTCATTTCATCCCCTCCCCGAATCCTTACGCTTTTACAGCCTTCCATATATATTTATGCTCTCGAACGGCTATTTTCCCATCAATTGTATGTTCCTTTAATTTGGTTTGCAATTGTTCACGAAACTCAGAGCTTGTGTAATCCGGGTTACCCGGGACGTCTGCAAGGAAGAGAGCAAACTCATTTTCGTCAGGAAAAACCATAAGTGCCTCATGATATTCTTCGATCTCAATCTGCTCGTAAAGGTTACGTTCCAATCGTTCACGCACCTTTGTTATATCGGTATGTATTCCAAACAGCAGGCCTCCCTGAGGGAGAAGTCTTCCGTATTCAATAATGGATGTGGGACCCCTACGATTATAAATCAAGCCGAATTGTTCATCCTGAAAAGGCAGTTCTTCTTTTGTTGTAGCACAGATAAAATCCACATTCTGAATTGTACTCGATGCCAGCCTCTCTTGGGCTATTTTAATCATCTCTTCCGAGTTGTCGAACCCTGTTATATGAGTAGCATGTGCCGCCATTTTAAGAGTAAAGTCACCGTGTCCACAGCCTGCATCAAGCACCGATGTATACCCAGGCAGCAACTTGGTCAGCCGCTCTTCGAACATTTCTTCTGCGGACTTCCCCTCCCATATGTACTGTGCCCGAGCTCTGTATCCACCATTACGTCGTGCAATCATATCGTACCACTCCATACTCATAGACATCCTCCTATCTGGAATCTTGATCCTAAAGTAACATTCGGGCGAAACCATACAGATTCCCCTGTTCTTGTAAAAATTGAAACGCATCTATTTCATCGTCCGTATTATGCTCGAAATCATAATTCCCCCATAATAATCCATGAATCTGGAGGTTGCTCACATGTCATTTTTCAAAAAAATGCTGGCCAGTGTTGGTGTAGGTGCAGCAAAAGTAAATACGGAGTTACATACAACAGAAGTTATGCCCGGAGGAACTCTTTCGGGAATAGTGTACATTGAGGGCGGAGGTGTGGAGCAGCAGGTTGATCGGATTTATCTATTAATCAAAACGCACTACATTCGGGAAAGTAATGATCGCAAAGTGAAGGAAACGGCTGTTGTAGCCAAATATCTGCTCACCGAGGGGTTCACCCTGCAGCCTGGTACAAAACTGGAAAAGAGCTTTCAATTCGATCTACCGGAAAATTTACCGATTACACTACACCGTGCGGAAGTATGGGTGGAAACGGGACTGGACATCTCTAGCGCAGTAGACCCATCAGATCGAGACCTTATTCATGTTGTGCCTTCCAGAGAGATGGAAATTGTTCTGGATGCCATAGATATGCTGGGATTCAAGCTTCGTGAAGTAACCAATGATTATGCGCCAAGGCTCGGTGGCAATCTGCCGTTTGTACAAGAGTTTGAGTTTGTGCCGACAACCAAGTTCCGCGGATATTTGGATGAACTTGAAGTTCTCTTCTATCCAATGGGGAATTCCCTGGAACTGTTGATCCAGATCGACCGTCGTGCACGTGGACTTAGCGGAATGTTCTCCGAAGCCATGGGCACGGATGAGACCTATGTGCGCCTGCAACTGCACGAGAGACATCTGGAGCGTGGTGCACGTTCCGTCGCACAAGGCTTGGAAGAGATTATTTCAGAGCACCTATAGACTACGAACATGCAAAACATCAAGAGAGCAGCCCCCGGCTATGTATCCATCTGATACCAAGGGCTACTCTCTTTATCTCTTGTTTTTTCCCACAACATAAGAACGAACAACATAGTACGCTATAGCCAAAAGGAATATACCACCAACACTTAGGGTTATCATCAAACCGCTTCCACTTGCCACATGTCCAAAGTCAACTTGCGATGTCCCACCAGAGGTTTGTAATGGTGTACCTTGCGGGACATGCTGTAATGTTAGAAACATGCCTTGGACTACTTTCCAAACCACCAACAAAAGCAGGAAAGTAAAGCTAACGATAATGGTTTCCATCCCCACACGTTTGTTCAGACGCATCCATTTCTCCCCCTTATTCTTATAGAACGAGAAACTGCTCCAGTTGCTGCTTTAATTCATCTTTATGCTCGTCTACATACTGGTACAGCAAATCGAAAACTTCTTCATTATCCGCTTGAAAGCTTAAATGTTGACCTTCCTGCTCTACCTGCTGTAATAACTCATGGATCTGTGTCCCATGTGTCTGCAAACTTGTTGATATGTCGTGTTCGGACAGACGTTCCACGTTCTCTCTGAGTTTTTCTGGCGTAATTCCTTGTTCCTTCAAGAGTTGTTCCACCTTTTGCAAAATCATCGCATCTGTCTCATTGCCACTTCGGTTTAACGCTTCGATGACCTCTCTCAAATGCAGGCCGCTGGCATTCTCCAAATAACCGGTCAATCCATTCATGGATAGTTCCGTATCCAGATCAATAATCAGCATAATATCTCGTATTACAACAGGCAGTTCTGAAACTTGTTCCCGAATCGTGGCAAATTCAGCCCGGTACATATCCATCGCAATGCTGCCCACCATTTCTTCGCCTGACATCTCTTCGATGCCTGCAAGCGGCATCAACTCCGCCATTTCTTCCTGTAACTTGTTCATCTCACTTGTCCTCCTGTATCTCTCTATATAGCGTAGTCATGATCTGCGCCGCCACGTCTCTCCATCATACCAGAATATGCTGTATAGAAAAGAAATCGCGCCAAGTTAACATGCATTTGACTCATGGAAAATAATTCGCTGTTATGATCTTGGCATCACAAGTTTAGGGAGGGGTAAGGATGCGTCTAGCCTTGTTCACAGATACTTATCTTCCAGAAACCAATGGTGTCGCAGGAACACTCCATCGTCTAAGCAACCATCTGAATCGCAGAAATATAGAACATCTGCTGTTTACATCCCAATCCATCATGGAAGGAAACGTTGAAGCTCCCGTAAGCTCCGTAATCAATATCCCCTTTTTTCTGTATCCCGAATGCAGAATCGCTTTTCCCAGCAAAGTAACTGCCTATAAACAGCTACAGGAATTTCAGCCTGATCTGCTTCATGTCGCTACACCGTTTAACATGGGGCTGCTTGGCCTGAGATATGCACTCAAGTTCAACCTTCCACACGTCATCTCTTATCACACCCACTTTGATCGTTATCTCAATTATTACAAGCTTGGAAGTGTCATTCCACTCTACTGGAAGTACATCAAGTGGTTTCATCGCACCTGTGATACTACATTCGTTCCGTCCCAAGACACGATGTACACCTTACAGTCTCAGGGGATTCAGCGGCTCAAGCTCTGGTCTCGCGGCATTGATTGTAACCTCTATTCTCCATGCAAACGAACCCCCAGCATTCGCGAACGGTATCAGATCACCGCACCTCTCATCCTGCTCTACGTGGGACGTATCTCCCCGGAAAAAGATATAGCCACCCTGACAGCCACGATGCAGCAATTGCCCGCAGAACTACAAGCCCATGTTCACTGGATCATTGTCGGTGATGGGCCTGCCCTTCCCAAGATGCAGCAGCAAGCGCCTGCCAATGTTACGTTCACCGGATATTTGCATGGTGATGAGCTTGCATCGATGTATGCATCAGCAGATCTGTTTGTCTTTCCTTCTTGTACAGAGACCTTCGGCAATGTGGTGCTGGAAGCCATGGCCTCGGGTCTTCCCGTACTGGCTGCTAACGCCGGCGGAGTCAAAGACCTTATCGTACATCAGCACAGCGGCATACTTGTTGAGCCGGGTAACGTAGACGCATTTATAAGAGAGATTAGGTTACGAGTCCATTCTTCGGAACTGCTGAAAAAGATGGGACTTGAAGGCCGAAAACTTGCAGAGCAGCGTTCCTGGGAGCAGATTTTTGACACCCTGATTGAAGATTACGAAGAGGCCACCCAGCAACGTCATCGACAGAAGATAGGTCGAATCTACACGGCATAAATTTTGCTAAAGTAAGGTTTTCAATTCCCGAAGCTGCTGGATTGTATGTAGCGGTGTAGTCTCCACTTTCTCCGGCCAAGGCTGGTTTACCTTCATCCAGATCGTATTCATGCCTGCTTTGGCCGCCCCTTGTATATCATTCAGCGGATGATCCCCGATGTAGAGGCATTGCTCAGGTTCTATACCAAAATGATCAAGGGCTAATTGAAATATACGCGGATCAGGCTTTTTCACACCTGCTTCTTCCGATACAATGATGTGATCATAATCCTCACGAATGCCAAGTTGATCAATCTTTCCATATTGAATCTGTGTTTGACCATTGGTGATTAAACCGATTAAATAACGGCCTTTCAAATGCTGTACCACTTCTCTTGCCTCATCCATGAGCACCGAATTTCGCACATACTCCCGGCCGTAGAATGCCATTAGTTCTTCGTGCGGAGGATGTTCTGCCCAAGGTAATTCTTCTAATAATTCGTCGAACAGCCGGGGTTTCTCCTTATAACCATCTTCGTCGAGCTCGATGATCCGCTGCTTTATATGTTCGGTCGATTCCATGTGTCCAAAATACGTGTTGATCAAACTTTGTGTGAAACCCTCAAACGTTCTTGTCCGGTTTAGAATCGTGTTGTCCAAGTCAAAAATGACAGCTTTAATGCGATCCATGAAGTTTGTTCCTCCGTTCTCCTTCAGTTAATTGAGAAGTAGAGACTACTTTTTCTTTTTATGATAATGATAGCCTGTGCACAGACCTTTTTTAATCGATTTTGCGGAGCACTTGTGTCCACCGTTTTTGTCCAATCGACCAGGATGTGCATACGCCGAAGAGGATACACCGATAAGTATAACCAGCGATAAAATGAGTATAAAACCTTTTTTCATATTAAAATTCACCTTTCTTTTGACGCCCTATGCTTTAGGGCTTTCTCACTTCACTTCACTTCATTTCATTTTACATAAAAATCCACAATATGGATATCCCTTATTCCAACTAAAGTCCCTTTATATAAGCTTGTAGTGCCTCAACGCATGAGTTATTCCATCCTCACTCGCTTTCAGCGTGACGTAGTCCGCACTTTGCTTAACACGCTCTCCAGCGTTTCCCATAGCGACACCTACGCCCACATAAGTTAGTAGATCTATATCGTTCTCTCCATCCCCAAAAGCCATCGTATCCTCTCTGCGTATATTTAGGTGAGTTAGAACTTTCTGAGCCGCTACAGATTTACTGACTTCACCCGCTTCTAGCACATTGCAAACGTACGGATGGAATCGTACAAATCGTAAATAAGGAAACTGTTCTTTATATCGGTTTGTCTCCTCCTCATTTGCGTATAAACACATACAGTATATTTCCTCATCGAGCGTCATGATCTGTTCCGCATATTCCATCATTCCAAGTGTCTCTCGAAGAGCAACTATCACATGATGATCCGTCCGACCAGTTCCGTTCATGCCAAAAGACTCCGTAAAGTAGGAAAGTGCATGTCCCTGAGAATCAGCAAAATGACTGAATTCCCTAACCATGGTTGAAGAAAGAATGGATTTATGAATGATTTCACCACGGCAAGTAACCAAAGCTCCATTAGCTGAAATAACCGTATCTATGCCAAGATGCTTAAACTCTTCACATAGATGATGTGGTCTGCCTGTCACAAGGATGATATGAATTCCTTTTTGGATTAACCTGCAAATGGACTCTTCGGTACACTTGGAGAGACTGCGATCTTGTTCACTAAGCAACGTACCGTCCACATCCAAAAATACAGCTTTTATTACTTTTTTCATTAACCCTCATCCTCTTCTCCTCTACTGCTGGTCGTCTGTCGGCGCAAAATGCTTCAGGTCTGATTTCGTTTTACCGCTCTTCTGCGCCTCTTCCGAAATGCGATGGCTAAACTGAATCACATCATTATGTGCAAAATATATATACTCCACATCCGGTTCATCCTTAAACTTCACTACAGCAAGGAAGGGTGGCAGTTTTACGCTCCAGACGCCTTCTACGGATTCAATCTCATCAGGAGAATAATGTTTCTGCTCCGTTAAATATGTTGTGACACGATGTGCATAGATCATTTTGTTGACTTTTACATAGATAAACGGCATGAGAATCAATACAATGAGCGTAATGCCAATCGTCCATGATACAATCTTTTTCGTTTTACTCATTTTACTTAACGCCCCTTGTCGTTTCTACCGGATCTGTACCTCGTTGGAACGCCTCATGTACCACATCTGGAATGTGCCAGCTACATCATCCGGTATATCGTGAACATATTGATGCATGACAGGTTTGGCGCGATTTACGGTATGGATGGAAGCCAGCCCTAACTTGCGCTGCAAGGGATGACGTGTAATCTTGATTTCAATGACCTTTTCCCGTTTGGACAGAAACAGTGTCGAAGTCAGCGCACCTGAGCGAAACTGAATGAACTGATCGTTCAGTGCATACCGCGTATGATAAAAATTGATCACTTTACACGTTGTAATCCACACGAGCAACAGTAGCGAAATCATCCACCATGTCTGTTCCATGCCGAACAAAACCGGTTTGAAGTATATTAGCACACCCGTGACGATGATCCACAACCCGTTTGGTTTAAGTAAACGCAACCACAACGCTTTTTGCGGCAACCTATGCATTTCCTCCGTCACATGGTAGGAAGGCAGCATTTCTTCAATGATGCGATAGGCCTCCCTCACAGGTAAAAAGGGATATAATGTGTTAATCTCCTGGCTAGCTTCACCCAAACTGCCTGCGGTTGTAAGTTCTACCTCGGCAAGACCCAGCATTCTTTTCATCAGGGACTGTGTAATCTTGACGGCCTGTACACGATCTTTCTGGATCGAGAACGACGTCTTCTCCAGCATGCCCTTTGTAATATAAATTCGCTTGTCATCGGACGTGATCTGGAAATCTCCATATTTCACAAAGGTACGCACAATTCCAAGCCCGACAGATACAAGGATCAAAAGCAGAATGACCAGGCTCGTCACCCACCATGATTCAAGCCAGGTTAATACAAGGCTTTCGGTTACGGTTTCGTCTGGGAAGAAATCCTTCACGGTTGAGTACAAGGAACCCAAGATCGGGATCAACACCAGAAAACTAAGTGAAGTAAACGAAGCTTTGAACACATCTTTGCGCGTAGAACGGTAGTGAACGACGTGTTCGAATGTGCCTTTAATTCCTGTGTCATTGTTATTGGCATTGGCGCTTGAGTCACTGCCTGCTTGTTCTTCAGTTTCGATATACTGCTCTGCAAGTAGACTTTTCTCATCCTTTGCATCCTGCTCATCATCCATAATTCCCTCAACCGTAGCTTGGACTTCGGATAAATGACGGGCTACCCGCTTTTCTAATTGTTCTGCTTCAGAAACCGAAACGACCTGTAGCTGAAACGTCGCATCATCACCCTTGATACCCGTTTCGAAGCGTATAGAGGTTACTCCGAACAAACGATGAACAAAGCTCGTATGTCGGCTCACATTTTGTACTTTCGTATACGGGATCGTTCTACGGGTTCGACTGAATGCTCCCGTGTAAATATGGAAAGCTTTCTCATCGGCTGAATAACGTGTTGTGAACCATTTCCAGATGATCGAGATTAGTGCTATGCAAATACCGATGTAAAAGATGATTCTCGCATAGAAGACCCATGCCTGATCTGATCCTGCACGAAATACGAATAAAAACAGAATAAAAGCAAATGTACTTTTAAGCAGATTACCCAAACTCCACAACAAGCTGAGTGCATGATGCCGTTTCATCTCCGTCATTCATCCACCTCGTTAATCCGGGCATAATCCGCAATCTGGTTACGCAGCGCATATGCCACATCTTCCGGCAAGGCCGGTATATGATGAGATGAACCCATCGTTCCGATGGACACCGAGTATAGTCCGTATTTTCTCATCAATGGCCCCTGATTCGTTGATACGGATTGCACCTTGGCCATCGGAATGACTTGGTGCACCTTGTTCAATGCCCCATGCTTCAATTGCACAAACTCTGCGTTAACGCCATAAAACCAATATCGATACAACAACACGGGCTGCAAAAATATATCCCACACAGCATAACCTGCGGATATAACCGTGACTCCCCATAAAATCCAGCCGATCCACGGCCTCCAATCATAGACGGAGTCCAGTATAAGCAACGCTGCCAACACCACAAAGCCAATGACGTTGTAAAGGATCGCGCTAACTCTCCACAAACTTATGGCATGAGGGGAAAGCTTCTGTTGCGGCGTGCTCCATTCCTCTGTTCCAGTTGTTACTGCCATATCTGTTGTTTCTGACATGTTGTTGTTCTCTCCTCTCTCATGTCTTTTTTGGTCTATATACTTTACGATGATGCGTATGTATCGATGCAGTAAGATAAAAGAAATAAAAAAAGATGACTCCTGTTCAAGTGCAGGGGGTCATCTTTTGTTTTCGTTTATTTTCCAGCAAAATCCTGCACTTCACACAACCATACCATATTTTCGCTTCCTTCACCCCAGTAGTCCTTCGTCACAACATACGGTTCTCCAAACTTCCGCCGCCACTTCTGCTGTGCAATTCGATAACCACTGTCCAGACAAAATTGGATAATCCCCCGCTTCTGTAGTTCGGTGACCAATGCCGCAATAAGCGCTGAAGCAATCCCCTGGCCCTGCAGTTCAGGTAAAACATACAGTGAGCCCAGCGTTCCAACGTGATCCAGCCGATGGTTGGTGCATTCCTGAACGACTTTCCCGCAAGGCCCATATGAGATCGTACCTACGATCTTCCCTTCTTTTCGGGCAACAAAGAAAAAGGGACTTGTCGTCGTTGGTTCAAGATCAGATTCATGTTGCAAAACAGATTGTACTATAGTCTTTTTATGTTCGATCTCTTCCTGAATTTCATCCAGAAGTGATCCGATCCCTTCCTGACGGTATGCCTCTGGAATCGTTGTCTCAAAAATATGATATGCTCCATCCACATCTGCTGCCGTCAGTGTTCCGATTGTTATCAACTTGCCTGCATCTCCATTCATCTATAAGCCTGTATTCATGTTGTTGATCTTTTCGCTCCATTTAGTCCGTACGGCGCTGAATGATTTGTCTCAGTTGATTCGCGTTCTCTAGAGGGATCGTATATCCAGTCGTCGTATCCTTTTGGTTTACAAGCAAACCTTGCGTCTTTGGATCTGCACCCAATGACAGATCGTACCGAGTGACTGCGCCATCTGCATATGTGATGTTCATCGTGTATTCAGCAGAATAATCAAGCATCCCCTGCATACGCTCGGCACTGAATATGGCTTCGGTCACGATTTGAATCTCGTCAGCGCGGTCAAATTCTACATCGCGGCACGTTTTAGAGAAGTGAGCCTGATTACAAGATAACGTGATTAACGTAGGAATCCCCTGACTCTGTTGTAGTTTCTCAGCCTCTTTGGAGCCCACATCACTCGAATTGTTGCCACCGCACGCTGCAATGAATATGACGCTGAAGAATAGAAGCAACATTCCGATATGTCTCACCTAGCGGCCTCCCATTCAGCTAATAAGTCGTTTAAACGCGGGACTGTTTTTTGGACAAAAGCTTGTACAACCTCTTCGGTAATGTAACTTGGAATAATGCCCAGTTCTTCCCCATGTAAAAAAGAAAACGTGCGATCACGCCAGCGTATGATCTCATCTGCTGTTAAACGATCTGCCATCTCGTACCCTGACGAGTTATTTAAGGCCGACCATACTTCTTCGCTCCAATTCATGGTGCGATACAGATTAAAATCAATCTGATCCGTCTCCTTGTAATATAAACGGGCCAGGTCTTCCTTGGTTCGCACGGCTCCCTCACACTGGTCTTGCTCACGAACCTGTTCCTCGAATGCGGGATACACACTTCGAAACCAGTAATAATCCGTCATCACATGCATGAAGTAACCAGTGACAAAGGAAGTCCAGCCTTCACTCTTGCGCTCGCTGATGTAATCACCATAAAACTTCTGGAGACGTCCGGTATAATTGTCTTCTTGCTCAGGATAAAAATGAGTATACTGCTTGTCGTCCCTTGTTGTGCCTTCACGCATATGAATGGCATCTGGCGCAATATTTCCGAGATAAAATGCTCCCAGGTCCAGTGGTTCAGGCAACGTATCAGCCAATCAATGGGCTACACTTAAATGCACCATAGGCAGAGGCATAGACCGATCTCCTTTTTCCATTGAAGGAATGGTTATATATAATCTCTCGTTAGCTCACCAAACCTGCCAGTCTCTCGTCCTGCATCCGGTCAAACAACTTTTCCAGATCCGTATGATACGCAGGCTGATCCTTCACCAGCAAACGGATATATTCCGATCCACACTCGTAAAATACGAGGCGGTTAAAAGGTGCTGTATCGCCATAATGATTAGGCTGCAATTCATACTTGGCTCGAATCAAATTCTCGATATACCTTGCTGCTCCTTCATTCCATTCCAGCCAGCTCCAATATTCCGCTTGCTCTTCTGTAAGAGATTGGAACAATGCCGTTCGCGCCACCTGAATTTGCTGTAAATTCTCACTTTTCAACGCAGATAGAAGAGATTCAATTCGCCCAGCAACAATCTCATCTTCGTACGGGAATTCGTAATCGATCTCCCAGGTTACACGCCTCAACTGGGTCATTTTATGTTTAATCTGCATCCGGTCAACGATTCGTTCCTCGTATTTTCCATAGACAGAACAATGCACGTATTCATGGAACAGAAAAACCTTCTGCTCTAAATCTTTGAAAACAGAAGCGGTCACAATCGCGCACATCCGATCGTTCATATGATGTACAGGCATTGCGCCGAGGCAGTCATCAGGAATATATAGGTCGTCCGGTACGGTTTTGACCCATTCGTATTGCCCGGATACAGATGAATAATCATAGATATATAACAATGATTCGTGTGCTACAACAACCGGATGGTGTTCTGCAAAAAAAGGATGCAGGCTGACCAGCTCGATCTGAAGCTCATTTAACTCGTTAATTTGCTGCAAAAATGTATCCATGTCTAACCCTCTCTCTTTGCAAAATGATACTATTATCATACTAAATCAGTATCCGTAAATCACTGAGAGAAAAATGATAATGTTGTGCGAAACTCCTCCTAGCTTTTGATATATCCCGCTTTGGACAGCACATATTTGGTGAATGGATTGATATCCGGAATCGGCTGAGTCAAGTCGAAGTACCTGAGCTCTAACCCTTCATCATCCATCACCGTTGGACTGCCCGTAATGCCGCCTGCTTCATAGATTGCCATGACATTGTATACCTCATCTCCATGTGGATAACGGTAATACATATCCTGACCCGAAAATATGGTAATCAGCTTATATGCCTCTGCTCGCAGACCAGCTTCTTCATATAGTTCACGCGCAGCAGTCTCTTCCAATGATTCACCCGGTTCAAGCGAACCGCCAATGGTACCCCAATCCAAGCTATCTGTTCGTTTCTGGAGTAGCAGGTGACCCTGCTCGTTAAACACCAGTACACATGAACCTGCCATGATCAAGGGACGTGTGCCTACCAATTTTCGTAAATCCATGATGTACCCCATGTTAGCCTCCTGAGTCCAAATGTAGTTAAAACAGCCCCCGTTTACTTAGGAACCGGATTGTTTCAATATCCCCTGATCTACCGAATCTTGTACGATTTGTTGTGTATACTTCCACAGCGTTGCTGACCCATTTGCAATTTCGGCATTACGATTTAATACCTGATCACTCGTAATGTTATATTTCTGCCATGTATCACCTTCATTCTGATGATTATGAATGATCGGCTGCAACCGATCCATGGAAGAAGCAAACCTGGCCTCCGGTGTCTCTTTGGTCTCGAACTCCATCCACAGACTTAACAGTTCTTCGGCTTGGTCTTCTGGCAACATACCAAATAATCGGTTTGCGGCTTTAAGCTCTCGTTCATGTTTATCTGTGTTTCCTTGGGTGTCATACGCAAAGGTATCACCGGCATCAATTTCAACAAGGTCATGAACAAGTAACATCTTGATTACTTTAAGCATGTCGATTTCCTTGTTAGCATGACCATGCAATATGAATGCCATCATGGCTAGATGCCAAGAATGTTCTGCATCATTCTCGAGCCGTTCGCCATGGATAATTCGTGTTCTTCGTTCAATCGTTTTCAGCTTGTCTATTTCAATCAGAAACTGGACCTGTGACTCTAGTGTCTCATCCACGCTCTTACCCCCTTCAATTACTAACGCATACACTCTGAAATGCTGTACCAATAGACCTGATAGTTAAAATCCAGAGATAAACCTGCACCTTGTGCTAAACGGATCGAACCTATGTTATCCGGAGAGCAATCCCAATAGGGACGGATGCCTCTATCGTTACATTCGTTCATATACGCTTGAGCAGCCAAGGCAGCATAATTTCGCTTACGATGACCTTCCAATGTTTCAATATCAATGGCATGTGTGTTTCCATCGACAAAAGCAGAAATACATATGCACACAATCTCTTCCTCGCGAGTAACAACATAGCCAACACCATGTTTCAAAAAAGCATCTACGTTTGTCCAGAAATGCTTGATCTTATATGTGACAAAAGAAAGATTATTCAACCTATCGTCTTTCAAAAGTACTTCGTCTATTATAATAACCTGTGTTCCCTCGACTGGTTGTATAAGCATTCTAGAGGAAGATGAGCGCTTGGCACTCTTTATTTTCTCTGTTCGCTCTATTCTTTCATCCGTTGGGTTTAGCAGATACACATGCTGTGTATCATCGTTCAGTTCACTCGGGCCAGCCATATGCTCAAGTACCGCTTCCCACCGACTATCTTCTACGCCAATCTCTACGTCAGAAATTTGTAATGATGCTAATGTGGGATAAATCTGTGTCTCCATGTACTCTCGGAGTTCACTTCGGAACACTTCATTCTGAAAATCACCAATTAGCTGATAACCGGATTGCCCCTGAACCCATACAAGCGCCGCTTGAGGATTGAGGGTATCGTCGACATAGACCCGTCCCGGGTTCATGCCTGATGCCACTGCTTTGACCTCCATATTGCGACAGGCATTGGTTAGATGTTTTATTTTGTGAAATTCAGAAGCCTCCAGCTCAGTAATCATGTACTCAATCCTTTCTTCACCTCACCGCTCTACCTTCTGCCTTGCTCGACTTTCATTTTCAGGATTTTCCACGTCCAGGCACCATACCAGATGCCAGCAGCTGGAAACAACACAAGTGCCGTCAGTAAGTTTACATAAAACTCACCATTCAGGGTTAAACTTTGTCCGCTCCACGAGGTCATCACCAAGGTATACAGAAAAGCCAAAGGCAAACCCCAGCCCAAAACGCCGCGCACCAGGATATGATGCCTTTTTCCTTGCTGTAATTGTTTCTCCCATTTGATCCGTTGTGATTCTTTCATATATCAAGTTCTCCTTTAAGCCTGCATAGCTTCTTGAATTTGTTTGAGCATATATTCGGCATAATCTCTTAAACGTGTATGTTCCACATTGACCGATTCACGTTCCCCGTTGTACTTAGCCAAACATTGGGAGATAAGTTCCTGATGTTCAGGCAATGCTTCTGCCACCGCACGCTCTCCAGCCTCTCGCTTGGAGTGAATCACTGATTCCTGAATATACAACAGCACGCGTGACAAAGTTAAAACATAATAGACCGAATTGTCTACGATTTCTTCCAAGGCTGAACTTGCATCAGATGCAATGGATTGGATGACATGCTCGCGGTTCGCCGGCTGGAACAGTTCCTTGATCGGCTTGCCATACAGCACAATACCTCGATCATAGATCACCGCCATATGTGCAACCACATCCGGGTCTTCATGACCACCGCAGAGATAATCAGGATCATTTCTGTACTTCTCCCGGTGATATGCAGAATAATGAAACTCAAAAGGTGTAGGGTATTGACCACGTGTTACAGCTGACTCTAGTACAATACTAATCTCAAACCCTTTCGGAATATGCATTTCATCTTCTATACGTATCAGTTGGTCGGCGATTCTGCGGTAACTCTCAGAGGACCTTTTCTCTCTACATACAACTAAAATATCGATATCACTCTGCAGCGGATGGAAACATCCCATCGCCATGGAGCCATGTAAATACACGCCTGTTAACGCGTCGGTTAACTCTTCCTTTAATACTTCGATGAGCCTGCTCAATATGGTCTTTTCATTCACCTTGACTCTCTCCTTCTGTCAGAACCTCAACTGTCTATTTCCACCTTCATCTCCCGAACATAAACAGCCGTGCCCTTGATTCGGACATCCATCCCCTCTTGCTCCCGGCGTACGTTCACTTGGACCTTGCCATCTCTACCAATCTCATGCCCTTGCTCTACTGTAAAATCAACCTCGTGAATCTCCTGATTCACATACGTTAAATAATAGGCTCCCATCACGCCTGAAGCGGTGCCCGTCACCGGGTCTTCCGTTGTACCTGAGTATGGCGAAGAGAAATGCCTTGCATGCATCAGAGCATCTGCATCGCGAGTTTCGAAGCAGAAGGGATGTAAGGATGACTTGGGATTTTCAGATAAAATGTCCGGGAACTGAGAAGAATCCGGTTTCATTTTAACAAATGCATCTAAACGACGAATCGGAATTAATAACGTCCACGTACCCGTACTTCCGTATACGGTAGGCATATTCATGTCCAAATCATCCGTTGTCAGATGAATAGACTTAGCAAGCTTTTCTACATCGCCTTGAAAGGGAACAAACCGTGGCTGGTCCTGCTTCATCTCCATCAACCAGGTGTCACTTTGTTGTTCAAACTGAATTGGTAATATACCTACGTTCGTTTCAATCGTGATAGAGTCTTTTCCTTGTAGTACATCACGTGTCTTAAGTCCATACATTGCCGCCATGGTCGCATGACCACACAGATTAATCTCGTGACCCGGAGTGAAATAACGCAACCGGACATCGGCTTTTTCAGACTTCAATACAAATACCGTCTCATTAAAACCGACAGCATGAGCAATCTGTTGCATTGTAACTTCACTCAGATGATCTGTTTCAAAAACAACGCCCGCCGGGTTGCCCTTGCCTGGAATGCTTGAAAAAGCTTCATAGTGGTACACTTGGATAGCACGCATCTACTCTTCATCCTCTCTTTACAAAGCAGGAGTTGCCCCGCCGTATAATTCAAGTGATTCATTTTCAACAACAACAGCCCCACCATCCGGGCACGCATATACTTTGGTTTGATAATTTTGAGCGTATTCTCTGAATGATTGCATCATCTCTTCGGAACGATCCCAATGGGGTGCAAACTCGAAATCTACAAGAGCAAGGGCCTGTAAATCGGTCAAACCGATATGATTCTCGTCTGCATCCTCACCGTATCCAGCTATTTGAATCGTAGGTGTCATCAGGATACTGCCCGCGCTAACCCCAATCAAAATACCACCGTCACTAACATAGGAACGCAGCTGTTCAATCCTATTTCGTTGCTGTAACAAACTTAGAAAATAAAACGTATTCCCGCCAGATAAATGAATCGCGTCACATTCGAAAAGAGAGTCCAGCATGCTTTCCTCATACTCGGTATCCAGATCATAATACTGCACATCTTCCATCTCAAACTGGCGATAAAAACGCCGAGTGTGCTCGACATAAATGCGCTGTGGGTCGGAACAGGAAGGGATGTAACCGATTGAAGGCTTTTTGTGCTGAAACAAGCTTCGAATTCTCTCATTCAGTTCATCATTGCGTTCAAAATACAGATCGCTAAGCAAAATCAGTTTACGCTGTGCCATTAGATTAACCCCTCATCTTGTATTAGGACGTGTCTTAGATTACTGCTGTCTTAGTCCATTCCATGCTTCTTAAACTCGCTGTCCAAAATGGAAAAAAAACACTGGTCCGTCCACTTATTCCGCCACCATAACTCTTCCTTGAAAATGGCTTCTCTTGTCATGCCTACATGCTGCATTAAAGCCGCTGATTTTACATTCTCGGCATTACACATGCCTACGACTTTGTGTGCTTGTAACTCGCTAAATGCAAATTGCAGTAACAACCGGGTCGCCTCGCTTCCGTACCCCTGTCCTGCATATTCAGGCAGCACTGCGAAACCAAGTTCCCAGCTTTTGCGAAAATCAACGTAACTCCACATCTGAACGATGCCCACTGGTGTATCACTGGCATCATTCAAGCGACGGATAACAAAATCATACGCATACGGTGTCTCGCCCTCAACGGGGAAGTGACTGCGGTATTTCTCCTTCGCGTCCTCTTCCTTCGTTTCCACACTCTCCTCATAATTCCACAAGCTTGCATCACATTCCAGTTTGCATATAAAGTCCATATCCTGCTCATTTAAGCTAGTGATCCAAATCTGTTGTTCGACGATTTCCATACTAGTGCCTAGTTCTCCTCTCCAAGGATAGCGATATAACGTACATGATTAGAAGATTCGAATAACCTTACATGCCATAACTATTGCAATTGCCCATTAATGTATCTACGATGGTTGCTTGAAGCATCTTGTATCCACAAATCCAGTTCAACCCGGCTTACATAAAACTGATCTTGAACTTTTATAAATGGAAACATTTTCCCCTCAAAGTGGTGAAAAGCATTCAAACTGCTCTGTTCTGTTTTAATGATGCTCATCACCTGATCTTCATTCATGCCCAGATATGTAGCCGTCTCTTTCAGTGTCAACAAAACCTTATCAAGCAAGAGCGTCTGCTGTGCCTCTGTCTGATTCAGTGTTCCATTACTCGAATCTTTGTCCTGATTCATGAGCAGTACAGAGCCAATAATAAATGAGACCCCCAGAATAAAACTGGCTAATAGTATCGATAATGAAAGGGAAATGGACTTCATGTGAACCCCCCTATTGATTCAGAATGTACCGCGTGACTTTTTCATCAGCAAAATGTTTGAATACACTCTCTCGGTCTGCCAAAGTTAGTTCTCTCATATACAGTCTTTGTGTCTCCATTGGCTGAAACAGCGTCATCATATATTTCTCCTTCTCAAGCTAAACATCACGGACAGTGTAGTACCCTGCCTCTCCAAGAAAATCATCTCTGGTTAGATCATGCTCACCTAACAACATTCTGTAATTCGTGATCGTACCGTCGTGTGACACGATGAACGTATGCCCCGTCTGTTTTCTGCACCAAGCCAAGAATTGCTCTGCTAATCTCGTAAATTGCTGCGTGCTCATCTGATTTATACTTTCTTCCCAGGCTTCCAAACCTACATCTATGTATTGCTTATCTGGATATAATACGCTGAGTTCTGCCATTGAATAGATTTGATCACAGCCTAATGGAGCAAACTTCGGATCTTGAGGATACATTCTAGGGCCGACTAGAGGACTAATTACAGCCCCATTATGCTTATTCGTCATTAATAGTTCTACCGTTTCAAGAGTACGTTTAGTAGGACTTATCAAAATAGTATCGTGTGGCATTATCTTGATGTTTTTACGTAAGGCAACGATTTGTTTCTTTCCCTGTTCAGTCAAGCCCGGGTGTAATCGGTTAAGCTCATTCGGATAATTCAACAAATGCTCCGCGTGACCATGACGAATAAATGTAATATCCACTCGGTACCCCTCTATTTCTGAATGAAGTGTCTTATGCTACTTGAATCACGAAGATTAACAAGTTCTTTTCGCAAAAAAACAGGATAAATCTCCATCTGCTCTGTCTCTTGGATGGGAAACCAGCGAAACGTTAATTTGCCATCTTGCTCCACACCCTTGAATTCGCGTTCATTATAGAAGGAATGCCCTCCGGGCAAAGAGATCACATAATAGAATCCCATTTCATGCATCTCCTTACCATCGTATTCATAAAAATCTTCGCAAACAAATGCCAACCTCTCTACCCGGATAGACACACCCAGCTCCTCCATCATCTCTCGCCGAATCGCATCCCCTGTTGATTCATTCATCTCCACTCGCCCGCCAGGCAAGTTCCAGAAATCATCCTGCTTCGCCTGGTGTAAAAGAACTCTGTCCGCATCCATCACAATACCGGCAACACGAAAGTTAAATCGGCTGTTGTCTTGCAAATACGATATATTTCTGTTCACCGAATCAGTCATCGAGCCGTCCATCCTTCAACAAATTCATTCTGAAATCCGTTCACAAACGACGGAATAAACAACACGACTAGTAGAAGGAGGCTTGCGCCCCCCACCTGATGAATAATTTACGTTTACTAATCGCACCTAGGACGAACAACATTACCGTTACAACAATCAAACCTATCTCTACAAATTCCATCATCTTATATAACCTCCGTTATGTATCATTCTTAGTTGCCCTATAGTTCACCAATTACTCATAAATTTTGCCCATATACATCATCTGAGCACATCGCTTCCAAGGGTTATCAGGCTTCTCATAATGCGTTAATCCGTTAACGGATTCCTGCCCCCAATCTGCCGCAGCTTCCAAAAATGATTCGATTGAATCATGCTGCCATTCATCGCGACAGGTTTGCCGATCTTTGCTCAAAGCAATCAGGAAAGCAATAAAAGTTGCCTCATCCTGCACCTCATTCACAAGTTCAAATAATGTCTTCTGCACCGCGTTCTGGACCTTCTTTCATGTTGTACTTGTTAATCGATGTCCGCAATGATCCATTTCGCAGCATCACCATCTGCTTTCCATTTCCAAAACACCATGGTGGAGCTGGACTCGATGTCGTCTTCGTCCACTTCCGTAATCATTACAACACCTTGATAGAGCTTTTTTTGTTCCGTAATCGTAATGTCACCCATGGAAGTGATTTTACGAAAAGTATAATTCGGCATGCCGGAGATCGGAGATTCCGGCGCAAAGAGGCTCATATATGCCTTTTCATCCTGTTCATATAAGTAACGCATATGCGTATTCATTAGTTTGACAATTTCCAGCTCATCACCAGAATACTTGCTCTCATCCACATATTCGGGCGGGGCAACTTCATCTTGTGGCGTAGAGACTGCTGATTCATCTTCATCCACGGTTAATTCGTCATTCGTACTTACCGAGACCTCTGGTTGCTGTGTATCCTCAGGCTTTGTTTTACTCTGACAAGCCGTTACAAGCAACAACATAACACTGAGGATCAAGGCATACTTTCGGATCATTCCACTTCACTCCCAGTTCGTTTTCAACCCATGACTTCCTGTAGATGTAAAAATTTTCTCCCAGGTACATCATAACCCATAATGTGGGATTTGCGAACGAAATAAGTTAACTTCAAGACCACATCCTTCCATCATAAAAAAACACGCTGCCTGCATGGATATATCCATGCTATATGCAAGCGCGCTAGCTTAATTATTTATTTACAAACCTATTTAATATTCCTGTACCCTTAACTTGGAGCTCCTTCCCATCCTCATCCTTCAAAAGATATCGGTAGGTTGATAGAATGCCCAACTTTCGTGAATGTCCATTAACAAATTGAAGCGTCTTCTCACCATCGGAAGTCAGTTCTGTAAATCTTCTACCATCATTCACATCATATGAAACATGAATTCCATACTCACTTCCAAGCCATGCCTCAAAATCTTTTTCATCTGGATTCGTTAGTACCAAAATTCCAACCACCAGAGCCACTACAGCAACGCCAATCTGTAATCTTCTGCTTCTAGTTCTAGTTTTCCTATGCTGCATTACCATCTTTGCTGACCTCATTTCGTAAATCCTCACATCGTGTTAAAACTCAAATACCTCTTTCTTATCTATTAAGCAACCCTTCATCAAACCATACATCCTCATAATCCTCGGCAATCAGGAACCTCCATCCCGGAGCAAGTCCGAGATATCGACTAATCTTCGCATCCCATTCATCAATATGAGCAACATGTAGCGGTACAAAGAAATCATCAGCTGCCGAATATTCCTCGGCCCAAATGTACCAGCCCGTCGTATCGCCTTCTGGCTGAATTCGCATCCCATGGATAGGCTCGCGTTTCTCCTTTACGTTCCAGGCAATCCCTACCTTCAGGTGGGGTTCACTCGGAACATAGTCTGCATGGTATTTCTCACACAGTTGCTTCTGTACGTGTATAGCACTCTCCTGCTTCACCATATCCCTCCATCCTTGGCATCAGATGCTGTAATAGCCTCTGTATCCTGATAACCATTCGTCTTTGCAAAAATCCACAAAGTCGTACGGCTCGCACTTCTTGAGATAAAGCACCTGATCATGCGCTTGTTCGCCGCCCTTTTTTTCCAGATACACGATTGTTTCTTCAAAGCCTGCACCGCAAAGCAGCTGCACATCAATGTAACTGCCTGCGTCCTGATTTTTTCGTTTGGCTTGCCAGATCAGCTCTGTGTCCTCTACGCTACCGATAGCAAACAACATGATGCACAGCAGTTTCAATACCTCATGATCCTCTATTTTCTGATTCTCCATCTCTTGTTGCAGCAGCCTACGAATGGACTCCCGCTGTTCCTTGTCAGGCTCTATTCCGTATACTTGCAAAAGCTCATCTTCATTCATAGCTGTTCACCTGACTTACTTCAGAATGTCGTTTAATTCTTCCGCTTTTTTCCTGCTATCCATTCTAGCATAAAAATAAAACGCAATAACATGCAACACGATTGATAGAAGCCACATTCCCGGGAACCAAGGCGCAATTAGCTCAAACATCTCTCTGGAAAACAACCAAATGATGCCCATGCCTCCGGCAATGTTACATGTAGAAGAAATAACGATGTTCCATATCGGCTTCAACGTAAGATGATTCCACAGTGCGCTGTACATCACTCCAAACAATAAAGCCGCAATAAGGGAAATGCCTGCAATGTTCCACAAATACACCATTTGAATGGGCTGATCGCGGTAGAACAGCGTCAGCAGCAGGATGACCCAAAGAGTAGTGACCGTAAATACCTGAAAAAATGATTGTTTAAGCTGATTGATCATGATAGTTTCCTCCTAAAGTTTTGAATATAAAACCGACTGACGGAGTAGCTGGAGCCATCGGTCAGATTAACCTGAATTCTGGCATGTTCGGCAGCTGAAAAGTTGCTGATATGTGTGGTGTTAATCATCGTCTGATTGTTGATTCGTACGAATGAAGTATCTTGAAAATCTTTTTCCACATATTTCAGACGTTGGTTAAGCAAATATCTCTCTCCTGTGACGACACGCACCCCGCACATGCGATCTTCCGATTCAATGGCAATGACGCTGCTAAGTCTAATCCTCACCTGACGATTGTTTTTCGCCTGGATCACGACCAGTTCCGTCTCGGATTGACCAATCGCTTCCCGAATACGATCCCACTTTGACTTCTCTGCAGGATGAGTTACTATTTTGGCCTCGTTAGGCTGCATCTCCTGATTTTCCTCAAACATAACTTTCACACGTTGCCCTCCTCTCACCACTCATATTACATATCTGAAAAGACACTTCCCACTACTTTGCGTTTTGTTGCATGAACCCGTAGTTGTGTTGCATTAAAAACAAAAAAACTACTCTTCAGAGTAGTTTTACGATCTTTTGCTCGTTTTTCTATGCCTCTGCCTTAACCTCTAAAACCAAGTCCTGATGCTGCCGTACCCACTCATTCATCGTTGTGATCGCTTGCTGTGAAGCCTGCCGATATGCTGCGTATAAACGCTCCGTCTGCTGAAGCAACTGAGGGTCATGTTCCAAATCGGTTGGCGATACTTCGTGCCATGTTTCTCCGGATTTTTTTACATCCGTTATAAGTGCTTCAATATCATCCAGTACATCAATCATCTCATTCAAATCAAAAAATTGCATGCCTTTCCTGATCCCGCTCCAGCTACGCAAATCAATGATGTTATATGCCGAGAACCAATAAAACTCTGCCAGACTTTTGGTGTGATTATGATAGGAATAAAACAGGTATAGCGCTTGTTGCCCTTCGTTTAGCCGCATGTATACCTCTTTTTTGGCTTCCATACTCTGTCCGCGGACGGAGAGCAGCATCGGTTCAATACACAGCCAGCTTAGTTTTTGGGATTTTAAATCTTCTTTTCTGATCTCAGCCTTCATTACAAGCTCCTCTCTTTTATCATGCTGTAGCACAAAATATGCTGAATACCGCGGTTGCCCATTCGGGTCAATCCAAGGTCAAGAAAACCAGATTTTACATAAAACTGATATGCAGCCTTGTTTGCCTCATTCACAGCGAGAATGATTTCGTCAATCTCAGGATGAAACTCACGTACCCAATCAGGCAGTTGCTTCATGGCATCCAGTGCATAACCTTTCCCTTGATATTGCTCCGAGATCGACAGCGCACGAATGAGTATTTTGTGATCAGACTCCACAGACTCCACGTATTCTGACCCTTTATGTAAAACAAAGAACCCTACAGGCACAGCCTGATGTAAAATAACGATCGGATCTTTGTCCGGATTGATCATAGCCTCTTCGATCACCTGGGCAGGCAATGCCGTAAAGTGAACTTGTTCATTTTTCAGCGTAAACCGGGTTAAATCTTGATGATATTGTTCTTCATATGGTACCAAACGAATACCTTGTCCCATCCTGTTTCCCCACTTTCAGTCTCGCTAAAAATCTATATAGATTCTCTGAATTCCCTTTTTCATAGGGGAAAATCCGGTGATAAAGGCGACCGCTTCGCTTTTTCAGGTTTTTTCTGTGCTCTCCGTTAAAGTGTAAATGAATAGTTCAACTTATAGATGTTCGTAGACATGCCATTCTTTGAATCTTGTTTTCAAATTCAAGGCGGTCTTCAATATAAAAGTTGATATACTGTCCATCGTCAACACATGGAAATCATCCGCAGGCTCGTTCTCCTTGTTCATAAGGAAATCCAACTTTTCTCCCCTGTACTCGTACACCTCATGTGCTGACAGACCGCCAAACTCATATGCTTTTGCTGTCATCAACTGATCTAACCATCCGTAAGCACCGACGTATTCACGCAGGATTCTAAACTCCAGCTTTTTCACATCATGGGTGTACACACTTCGTCCATTCGGGTCAGCTTCGTAAGGTGGATAAATCTGATATGTCCACTCTCGATCAGTGTATATATGGGCGATGTAACCGCATAGGTATTGCGCAAATTGGTGGTCTTGCTGCATCCGCTGTCTGTTTGATTCAATAACATGCTGAAAATCAGTATCTGTAGGAAATTCATGCTCTACAGCCATCAGGTGAGTTTTTGCCTTTTCACTGCGTATGTTCGTTCTCACATGAATGGAATCCGGTGCTAGGCTTCCCAGTAAGAATGATGGAGATGGATGCAGTACGATTTCAGATGCAACTGCAAAATGAACCATTGGCCAAGGCAAGCAAAGCCCTCCTTTTATCCAGAGATGTTATGATTTCAATGACGAAGCAGCGTAGCTTCACCTTTCATCAGGTCGATAAATACAGGCTGCTGAACCTTGTTGATGACTGACAAATCGATCTCATCCAGCTGATGAAACACAAGCTGCAGCGATTCTCTTTGTTCATCTTCAAACAAAAGCGTTCTATGATCCGCGGCCAATTCGTAAGAAATCACCTCCAAGCCCGTTTCCTCTTTCACTTCCCTGATCATCGTCTCTTCGATCTGCTCACCGGCCTCCATACCGCCCCCAGGTAATCCCCAATCTCCGTAATCCGATCTTCGTTGAAGCAAAATTTTCCCTGCATGGTCTCGAATAATAGCGCCGCCTGTTACGATAATACGTCTAGTCATTGCTCCCCCTCTTTCAACAGATCGTTATACGCCAAAATGTATAATACAACGTCCGGTCTCTGCAGCATACTTTGTCATGACTGCAAGCTTGCTCAATTGATCTATTAAAACGGTTTTGTCATACACAAGCTTCTCATCGCATCTCTTCCCCGTCGTTACATCGATGCAATAATTCCCTGTAAGAACAATCGGGTCAGGAGCAAGGCTAAGTAACTCATTCCATGATCGTATAATTTGCTCAAGCTTCAACAGGATATCCTGCCCAACAATAACGGTTATCCCATGTACATTCAGTCCTGTATGTCTTGTATCAGTGCTCGGATTCCATGTGTCTAACCAACGAAGAGTATCATGGATGTAAGATATAAATTCATCCTCAAACACAGCCTGCTCTACTACCCCAAGTCCACGTTTATATACCTTTCCATCAGAGTCCCAAGAGTAAGCATCCATCAAGTTTTCTTTGAGAACGGTTTGATCTTCAACAACAAATTGATGATTTGGCATTATGACTTCCTCCCAGTAACAGGGTCACTCATGCTGTCTCCTTGCCTCTTTCCGCACAAACAAAGAAGCAACAAGTGCAACGGAGCTGACAAGCGGTAACCATGTCATCCAGCCCATAATTATTAGTATAGGTGCCAGCATCAGAATGACACCGAAAAACACCATCAGACGCAGCCTTTTTTTAATGCCTTTGACCGTCCAGATCAGCCCCGTGCAAGAAAGTACGATTAATAAAGCAATGTAGTATCCATCCATCCTGCTTTTCCCCCTTCGAGAATAAAATCAGCATTTTGATGAACAGTAACCTCCGTTTATGACATCCGCGATCCAATCAAGTAATCAACCACCGGGTACGAGATTACGTTGCGATCCCTGTAGGCCGAAGTTACGGCATCTGAATATGTGCTAAGAACACCGTTCTGGAGCATCACGGGTCTGAATCCACGCTCCATGGCACCATTGTATGTGAACAGGACACACTCTTCTGCGGCAAAACCGGATACGATGAGCAGTTCAACGCCTAAATCTTTGAGCGTCTGCTCCAGATTGGTTTGCCAGAATGCATTGGAACTCTCTTTGGTGATCGTAATATCTTCCCCATCCACATCAATCTCTGAAATGACCTGATATTGCTCGGGTTCTGCTCCCTCCATGCCTTCCACATCTTGAATATGCACGACCACATGGTCATTGGAGCGAAGTACGTTCGCGACATGATTGATATATTCGCAGGCATGGTCTATAGCCTTCTGATCCATCTTTTGACGCACAATGCTCTCTTGCATATCCACAATTAACAATCCTGTTTTCATCCGATCTCTCCTTCTAATATCCAATGGTTTAATTCGTATTTCTGCTTGTCGTTATCCAGTTAATCATCCCTAAACAATTCATGCAGCATTCGATCCCGATTCTCCAGAAAGCTGCGAGTAATCTGATAATGATCTGTATCCTCATACCTAATCTCGTGAATATGTCCGTCGTCAAAACTTAGAATATTGGCCCCCGGATACCCGAGCAGAATGGGCGAATGTGTCGCAATGATAAATTGCGAAGTACTCGACAAGTCATGAATAATTCGTAGCAACGAGAGCTGCCGCGCTGGAGACAAAGCGGCCTCTGGCTCGTCAAGCAGATAAATCCCCTTGGAACTGAAACGGTTGATGAACAAGTTAAGAAAAGACTCTCCATGGGATTGCTCATGCAGCGAACGTCCGCCATAATATCGAAGCGATTCCGGCATCTCATCGACATGGGATGCAAATTGATAGAACGATTCCGATCGCAAGAAGAAACCGTTTGCCATTTTAGGCAACCAGGCCAGTCTTAGATAGTCTCCTAGTGAGGACTCAGATGCATGTGTTTCAAACACGTTATTCCGCCCGCCTCCGGCGGTATTAAATTCACATTGATGCGCGATGCCTTCCAGCAATGTTGATTTTCCAGATCCATTTTCACCAACAAAAAACGTAACGTTATTGCTAAACTCCAGTCGCCCCATGGAATGAATCGACGGGATACTGAAGGGATATTCCCCAGGTTGCTCGATCTTGTCTGACATTAATTCAACACTTCGAAGATACATGATCTACCTCCTGCCATAGGTTCATTCACGTTAACCCCTATGTCCATCGTACCCTATAATCCAATATTTTGGAAACCGCATCAATTGAAAAAGAGCGAGCCCGATCGCTCACTCTTTATGTTCCTTTTCCATGTAGCTGTACACACTTGTTCTCGAGCAAAGCACCGTATTTAAGAACTAAAACAGATGCACACGATCCTGATCCTTAGGCTAATTAAAATACAAATCTTCGCTGTGCCCAGTAGCTGAACACAAAAATTGAAATTTCCGTCAGAATTTTAGCCGCCAATAGCGGAATGATCAGTTGTTCATTATACAAATATAACAAACCGTAGTTTAGTAGTAGCACAAGCACCACAAGCGAGAAATATTTCGGTAACGACTGCCCGATCTTGGAGCCCCTACCTGCGGAAAATACATATTTGCGATTCATGGTGTAATTGAACATGGAACTGCAAAGCCTTGCGGCAACCACCGACAGAAACAGATTATGTGTGAAATACTGCATGATAAATAATAATCCAAAATCAATCAGAGCAGATAAGACAGAAGATGTACTGAACATCAGAATAGGCATGTAGATACGAAACGAGTCTGCCAAAGGACGGAAATGGGAGGATTCATTGTGGTCCAGATAGACCGTATCAATGAATTCTTCTGTAATCTCATATCCTTCCTTATGTGCGTTTAGTAGCATGTTCATCTCATACTCAAACCGTTCTCCGGGAATTTGGCACAGCCAGTCCAGCATCGCATATGGAAAACCACGAAGTCCCGTCTGTGTATCATTCACCTTAGTGCCTGTTGTCAGCGCAAACACAGTACGGGTAACACGGTTACCGAAACGACTACGGACAGGCACCTTACCTGTAAAGCGACGACTTCCTAATACAATGCCAGGGCTTGTCTGCGCAAGCAGTGTCTCAAAGATACTCCGAATATCATGCGGCAGATGCTGCCCGTCACTATCTGCACATACGACTCCGCCTTGCGGTCCATGCTCTCTAATATATTGGAAGCCGGTCTTCAGTGCCCGGCCTTTGCCCCGATTGACCTCATGTGTCAGCACTGTACAACCGTACGCCTCAGCTGTCTCGAAAATTCCACGGTATTCAGCCCCGCTACCATCGTCCACGATAACAATAGGCCCTAGCTTAAATGTCTGCAACTGCATAACCAGATTCAATAAACGAACGTCCGGTTCATAGGATGGAATAAGGATTGTCATATTATTGTGCCTCCGTTAGATACAGAATGTCACTTACGCCACGCTCCTGATTACGTCCCAAAGGATTGTTCACGACCCTGCCCATAAAATACATGGTGGAAGAACCTCCGCCGTCAAGGTTGTAAGCCTCAGTTGCGCCCAGGTCTTTCATCGTCTGGGCAAGTTCAGCCAGCGTCATGCCCCGGCTGTCATCCTGTCTTCCATCGACTACAACAAACACATAGTGGTTTGGAGCTATCATACCGATAGCTGTTCGTGGATTCGCATCCTGAATGGAGCGATTGCCAAAGTTATTGTCGATTTTCACACGACTGAAATCACTAGTAATTTCACCGTTCTGCACCAGAATCGGCCCAAAGGATAACGTATTGGTTACCCCTTCTGCCAGCAGTTCAGCAGAGGAAATATCATTTTCGTCATACGTTTTGATCGTCCCGTCATTGAACAGGGCTAACGCATCCCTTGTCGGGCTGTCCCGATACAACACGCCATTACGGATAATGACACCATCATCACGGAATCCGTAGTAGTCACCGTTTATCGCAAAAATCGCGTTGTTTGCTTCGGCAATCTCCGATGTGTCCTCCGTGATATTGGTGCCAAAGCTATTGTCCGCCAGCGCAGTTCGCAAACTGCTCGCGTCCTTCGCCTGTACATCAGCTACATAATAGGTAATCTGATCCGAGCCGGAGCCTGTCTGCACCTTCTGAATCTGTATCTTTAGATCATCACTGCTGTAATTCCAGTCATCCGACGTTGCATGTACACCCGTTGCACTCGTTGTAGTAGAGGTTGTACTCGCTGTTCCCTCAGATCCAGCATTCGCCGTTGCAGGAGTAGCTACCGTGTTATCATCAGCCACAACCACCTGTACATGCCGAATCAAATATCGGTCAGCCAGGCTGTACAGAATGCTACCTATAACAATGACAGCCACAAGGGTAAAGGTAAGCCACCTGCGTTTTTTTCGGGAAACAGGAATGCTATGTTGGTCTTTCCGATTGTTTTTTTCAAAGAGTTTGATCATGTATCATTCACCTCTCCAGATTCATTTACGTTCTAATGCCATATTAGGACCGGTAACTTAAATGAATCTGAAATGAAAGAGGTAAGATGACCATGAGTTTATCTTTAAAATACAAAAAAGATCCTCCGTTTCCGTTAAAGGAATTCAGAAGATCTCAAAGTTGAAGTTGGATTTATCTATGCAAACAACGCATCGTAAGCCGGGCAAGGCCGGTTTTTCAGAAAATCTGTTAGCGCAACAGGCTGCTGCTTATAGATATCTTTTAGCGACGTGCCACTATAAATGTTACCAATCACCACCGGATGACACAGCTCACAGATCAGAATGTCACCGTTACCATGCAAGTGTAATTGTTTCGTACCGTCCACACAGTTCGAGAAATATACACCTGGCTGTTCACGCAGATTCAATTGTTTGGCAAACCGATCCATACATGTAAAATAGAGCGTTGTATCCGGCTTTTTATGTTCGATTAACGCCGTGACCGATTGAACCAGTGACTCTTTGGAGACAATCTGACTCCAGTCGGTGTGTGGCATCTTGATGCTATTCTGAATCTCATGAATACGAACACCCAAGTCGTAGACTTTATCGCTGATTGCCTGCATATTTTCCTGATTGCCTTTGAACAGCAATGTTTCTAGCACCGTTTCCAGACCCAGCTCCGTGCACAGACGGATGTTTTGTTCCAATCTCTCATACATGCGTGGATGCACACGATAGTAGGCAGCATACGACTCCGCATCGGTGTAGTTGAAAGAAATATGGATGTTGGACAAGCCGGCATCCCGTAATGTTATGATTCTTTCCTCTGTCAACAGACTGGCATTGGTGTTCAGCTGTGTATCGATGCCATGTGCTGCACAGTACGTTACAATCTCCAGACAATCCTGATATTTCAGCGTCACCTCGCCGCCTGACAGGCGTACCCGCTTGAGATGTGGAAGCTCACGAATAATGCGAATGACCTCTGCACCGCTGATACACTCCCCATCATCTCGATTGTATGCACAGCAATAGTCGCATTTATAATTGCAATTCGAAGTCACCCCAACCTCTAGCCCTTCCAACTCATAGACGCCCGGGTTCTCCAGTTCAAGTGCTTTATATTTGTTTCTGATCGTCATACGCCTCCCCTGATTATCTTTCAGCCAGTTACCTCCACGTCCTGATAACCTGAAGATTATAGCGAAAGACATTCCAAGGGCGCTATGACATTATGTACGTTCCATATAAAAATGATGAACTCCTGCACCTCTATAATTTCAAACGAATAAAACCGGCGACAGCAATAACGATTACCGTATACGCTGATCTAATCTGCAATTGTGCAATGTCTGAACCATCCGTCGGTGGATGCATCAACATGATATAGAGAAAGTACAAATACACCAGAATTGAGATACCAATCACGATATTCAGCATTTTTTTTATCAAATCAGGTTTCCTTTCTTAACATGGTGCCTTGGAGTTCTGTTACTTTACGATCTTAAATGAGGAATCCTGTTCGTGTCCAATATGCTCCAGCCATTTTTCATGTTCTGAACCGTGTGAATACTCGTGTTGTCGATGGGATAAAAACTGGACGTATTGCTCCACTCCCTGTTAGCCAGCACATAATAAAGGACATTAATCACCCCACCGTGGGTCACCAGTAAAACATTCGATTGGATTCGCTTCTCTTCGAGTTGAACACAAAGATTCTCGAATGCATTTTGTATTCTTGTATAAAAATGGGTCGGACTTTCTCCGCCCGGAAAAGCAGTGTCCATCTTGAGCGTATTAAAATAAATCCCGGGGTACTTTTCCTCCGCTTCCGCATGGAGCATACCCGCCATGTCACCATTGTTCATCTCACGCCAATCAGGTGTGTGTATACCTCGAATGCCCAATGACTCTTCAATGGCTTGGCTTGTTTGCACCGCACGGGGTAGATCGCTGCTTATCACCGTATGAATATCATATTGCTCTTTATGTTCATACAGATACGATCCTAAAGCTCTGGTTTGAATAACACCTGCTTCGGTGAGTCCCCTTTGGCTCCAACCGCCGCGATAACCTTCTTCGTCTGCACCGTGTCGAACCAGGAAAATCTTCATGGCGTTCTTGTCACCTCTCACTGTCTCATCATTTAACGAACAAAAGTATTTTGCACACGTTCAGACTTGATAAAATACGGAATCCAGATCGCACAGGCAATGGCGGATCTTGCAATATCCCGAATCGAGCTTCCGTCTGCCAGTTCTCTCGCCATCGGAATCTGAGAGAGCAGCAGAGAATCCACGATGCCTACTGTAAGGCTAAGACTGTAAAAAATAATCATCAGGCGTGGAAGAATCGCTTTTTTACGATAAAAAGCAACGATGACATACACCGTGAATAATAGAAACAATATGTTGTAAATCGCCTCAAAAATAATCATTGGACCCCAAAGTGGGTGATAATAACCTGAATCTTTCGAAGTTAGAATCTCCCATGTCTCTGTGTTTAAAATGGGTAAAACAGACTGGCTAATCTGTGCAAGGAGCATCACTAATGTGAACCACAAACCAATCTGGATTAGGATCAGCCAGCCTCCGAGTCCAGACACACCCAATGGACGGTATTCTATCATTGATTCTTGAAATGGTTCTTGTCGAGGTTCTTGTTGCACTTCTAACACGTCCTTCTCTTATGCTGTTTTAACTGCCGCTATTCAATTCCATATGTATAAATACTCTATACGTTTCTTTCCTATTCTTACTTGAAAGCTATTTAGTTCCTCCCATAAAAATTTACACAACTTCCTTATTGTACTACAGTGAAGAAATGAGGCATACTCATTTTTTCTACCTCCTATTATCAGGTTCGTTATACTTACACCATGTTCCGTCCCGTCCGCTCATGTCATAATTCAACTTAACAACAGCAGCCTACGATGCTGCTTACGATTACTTATAATAAGGAGGATTTAGCCATGCCTGATCCAAAATTAACGTTACTGCCTTTTGCAGATATCTCCGTTTATACCGAAGGTTTCGATATCGTCTCCGTACAGTGGGGACACGATGGCCTTGCATATATACTACTTATCAATCAAGTCCCTGAACGAAGAAAAGGTATGTTCGTGCAAACCAAACTAAAGGAGCCATACACGTACAAAGTGCTGATTGTATCGGATCAATATGTCCAGGAAGTTGTCATCGGGGGACAACAATTTCACTATCATTATGTACAGCCTTTACAAGAACATCTTCTGCTCGTTGGTGCGCGCTGCACCTATTATGGAAACGATCAATTTGATCTGAACGCCAAAGTATGTGATATGGAAGGCACGACGATTCGAGAATTTTTGCTCGGGGATGGGATTCAGAGTGTACAGGTGACGAAGCATGGAACGATCTGGACGAGTTACTTCGATGAAGGTATCTTTGGTAACTATGGCTGGGATCAGCCCGTTGGGGCGAGTGGATTGCTCGCTTGGGATGCATACGGGAATGTGCTCTATAAAAATAACAGTGCAGACATTGCAGATTGTTATGCACTCAATGTGGTGAACGAGGAAGAAGTCTGGTTCTACTATTATAGTGACTTTTCACTTGGCTGTATTTCGGGAGGATTCAAACCGGAGTCTACTCGAGTGAACTTCCTGAATCCGAATATATCAGGTTCCTCCGGTTTCTGTACGGATGGATATCACTTCCTGTTTGATGCCGGGTACGGGAAGCATGGAACATTTATTTTCAAGAAAATGCAGAAGTCTGGCAGCCTCACCAAAGGAACGAAGTTCCAATTGCTGAACGAGAAAAACCGTCCCTTCCAACAGGCGCGACAGGATTTTCGTCAGGATCGCCTGCTACTGAGTGAGGGTGACTTGCTGTATCAAGTCACGATGGAAGAACTGTTATCTGTTATAGAGTAGCTTCCAAAGGAGCTGAGGAATGAGGAAACGATCAAAAAAGCTTGAAATCAAAGATTAAAGTCATACCTTAAAGGACAATCCCTCTTCCTCCAGCGATTTACGCAGTATAGGCATGGACGATGGCCCTATACCGTGCAGTTTCAGAATTTCTTTTTCCGTATATTCAGCAAGTTTTGGTAATGTCGTAATATCTTCTGCTTCCAGTGCGCGTCTTACCGGAGCAGACAGTAGACTCATAAATCCCTCTTTAGGTTTACGTTCCGCCTCACATTTGGGACAAGTCGAACAATCACTCTTTTTAAGAAATGTATGTCCCTTCTCGCATGTTCGCCGTGTTCCTTTATTGATTGTCATTTGGGCTTTCCTCCTTAGAGATTGTATAATACGTTTGATAATAAGTTTACTAGAATGAAATTTAAATTGCAGGAGTGTGTTTAAATGAATTTAAAAGAAAAACTGATGTACATACGAGAAAATCAATATCAAGCACAGTCAGACGCCTTCGTCCTGATCCAAGAAATGTTACATAACATAGGTACGGTGGACGCACAATTGCGTGATGAATTGATCTATACCACCCTATCTCACTGGATTCCTAGCCTTTCTCTGACTACATCCGAATTAGAACACATTTTAACCACCGTTTTAGATCGTGACCATCTGCTTTATGGACTGGGGGAAACCCATTCCGACTCCGTATTCACACGTTCCTTTTCCATGCTGGTCATCCCTCTTCTTCTCATGAGACACGCAGCATCGCCCTTTCTGTCAAGTGAGCGTATTCATCAGATTAAGGACGTGGTCTTTCACAATGTACGAGAAGAAAAGGATTACCGTGGATATGATGAAACTAAGGGTTGGGCTCACGCTGTAGCTCATGCTGCTGATGTGTTGGAAGATTTGGCTCAATATAATGAATTAGATGAGGCTGATTTATCAACGATGCTGGATCTGGTGTACGAGAAAATGACGATCAGTGACCGGGTCTATTCCGATGGCGAAGACGAACGAATGATAACACCAGTCATGTGTATTCTGGATAGAAACATCCTTAGTCAGGCGTCCGTTCAACAATGGATTCAACGTTTTGGCACAGTGGAGAATGAATCCGAATTTTTGCCTGCCTTCAGGCAAAAAAACAACATTAAAAACTTTCTCAAAAGTCTTTATTTTAGAATCAAATTTCATGGAGTGTATGATGCTGACTTATGTCCAACGATTGAACAAACGTTATATAAAGTAGAACCGGTCTACTATACATCCTGAAGAATGTGTTAGAGTCCATACGATGCAAAAATAGCGGCATACTTCTTCTCAAAAATCGCCCATCGCTTTTGGGCTCCATATTTAGCGTGTAGCTGTTGTAGATATTTCTGAACAGCCGTAGTATCGCCATTTTGCAGTAGATAATGAAAGGTTTCTTCGCTTAAATGTAGTGCGGTTATATTCATATAATACTCCACAATATCCCTGGCGCTGGTTATGTTCTCCATGTATTCAACGGCCTTTTCCAGATGGGAGAGCAGTTCTTTAGAAAAGGTGACCAGGTCGGTGTCAGGTGTCAAAGAGTAGCGGTCTGAAGCAGCAGGAACTATTTTGTCAATTCTGCAGATAAAATGAGCCTGCTCCTCCACTACACCACCACTTGGTGTAACGATCTGTAGCTCCGCCAGCTCGGTGGAATGAATCATACCATTGATATAAAACCGAACCAGGCTTACGGTATTATATTTTGCTTTTTGAAAGTTGAATGTGTATACAAGATTTCCATCTACTTTACGAAAGTTAAGACCCTTCTTAGTATAACCGTGACGGACTAATAAAGGTTTCACTTCATTTTTGATCATCTCTTTAAAAAGTTCCTGCAACAGAGCTCTCTCCCCTTTATACCTGTTCGATTTTATAGAAATACGGCCCGCACATCGATTCATGCGTATGTACATACGTCCATGTAAATGCCTTGTCGAAGATATAGATATCCTGTTGCTCATTAAAGTCAGTTGCGACGACAGCACTTGCGCTCTCATAGATCTGGACAAACGGCGTATGTTGATACATCACATATAAGTCGGTCTTCTCTTCGGCATCGAAGGCTGCTCGTGCTGCTTCCCCTTCCAAACACTCCTGTTGTTTGTAACTGAACATATGCCATTTGTACTGGCTGTAATAGATCGTTTCTTTCGAAACATCATCCAGGTTATGGGCAAACACCTCATCCCAACGCTGAACAATCTCCTCCGATTCCTCGCACAACTCGGCCACTTGTACTCCCTTGTCCGCGATCATTTTCTCATACATATACTTGCGGTACACCATTTCAACTCGTGAGTATGCCACGTTAAGTTCACTTTCCGGCAACACATCCAGCATCCGATTAATCTCTTCCCGAATCATGGGTGAACCTCTCCTTATGTAGATACTTTAAACTTACTTTATAGAAATCCTTATCGTGTACGGGGAAACATATATCTGCTAAGGCAGCAATTTCACTAGAACCGAACGGGGAATCACTCTACATTGCAAAACTGCAACAACGTTCTGTGTCTGCATCAGCCTTGATCTGCATTTCGCAGCACATAAGCCAGTTCGTACATCTCGGCAATATCATACCGGTTCTGTTCCCGGAAGCGCCGTAACGCTTCATCAATCTCTACCAACTCAACCGCCACCACCTGTTCTCCATCCTCAGGATTAAGCGGCTCACCAACCAACTCCACATCTCCGTAACCAATCACCCTGACAAAATGCGGATGCGGAATATGCGGGCGATACGGCTCAAGTGAACTGGAGGTGCAGTAGAATTGCCCAAAAACCTGATAACTACGCAGCTCCCCGCCTAGTTCTTCCATCAGTTCACGTTTCAATCCGTCCATGTAATGCTCTCCTGCTTCCAACGTTCCTCCGGGCAGTTCCCACAGTCCGTTATCCAGTTAAAACACGACACACTGTTCTCCGACAAACGGAATAATACTCACATTACTCACCAATGTCTCGTCTATTTGCTCGCCTAGCCTAAACTCCGCCTCAATGATTCCCCAGTGGATCGACGTGCTCAGTGCCGGAAATTGTTGTGCATCTATGCTGTTCATTCGCATCCAATCCTCTCCCAATGAAATTCATGATGTACTGTCATCCATTCGTAGCCTGAATCTTTACCTCAACGTACACGCCATTCCCTTCCAATTATAGTCGAAAACACAAAAAAAAGGCCACCTCTCCCACAGGAGCTGTGACCCTCTCATCGCACTGAAACTAACCGTTAAGCGTATTTCTCATCAACTTATTTCTTCGAAAAGCAAATTCACAATCCTCTAACGTGCTACTAGCTTTCCCTTTTCCAAAAAAAGAACCCGGCTACAGAGCGGCAAAATCCGCTCATCATGCGTAACCATCACTGCACTCTTGCCCTGCTCCTTCACGAGCCGTGCAATCGTGCCTACAATATCCAGCCCGCGCTCCGCATCCAGGCTAGCCGTCGGTTCATCCGCCAGTAGCACAGCCGGATCATTCATTAGCGCCCGCGCAATGGCAACGCGCTGGCGTTCTCCGCCGGACAGCTTGTCAGTATATGCTTTGCGCCGGTGAGACAGGCCCACCGTCTCCAGCAGTTCACCTGCACGGCGCTCGGCTTTACTTTTGTCCATACCCGCAAGCTTCGCTACTACTAATAACTGCTCCTCCACCTTCAGGTAAGGAATCAGATTCGCACTTTGAAATATAAATCCGAGCTGGCGCAGCCGCACATCCGAGATGTCCGTTTTACTTTTGCCCATGATCGAAGAGCCATCCAGTAGTACCTCCCCATCCGTGGGTTCGAGCAGTGCACCTGCAATGGACAGAAATGTACTTTTTCCTGAACCCGAAGGGCCCATCACCGCGACAAGTTCCCCTTCTGCAACCTGTAGATCAAGCTGATCCAGAATGGTGCGCTGACTGCCACCGTCATCAAATGTCTGTGTAATCCCTTGTAATTCCAGTCGGTTTCTCATGCTGCCGTCCTCCCAATCGCATCAAGCGCATCAATTTTGGTAACCTTCCACACCGAGAACAACGAACCCGCCATCGACATCAGGATGAATAACACACAGGTCAATGCAAGGGTGGATATTCCTAATTGAAAAGGCATAGATGCTGGAAGAACAGATTCGAACAGCCGCACAAGCAATACGCTAATCACCAGACTACCGACGGACAACAGCAACACCTGTAGCGACACACTGCCTGCCAGATAACCGTTTCGTGTTCCAATCGCTTTTAAAATGCCAAATTGACTGGTCTTCTGAATTGTAATGACGTAGAAAAATACCGCCAGTACAAATGCCGAGATGACGTACAGGAAAGCAATCATCATCAATAATGAGCCCTGCTCCTCCTTGTAACCTGGAATAGCGGATACCGCATCCGATTTGGTGATGATCTCTGTCTTTGGTAAGGCGGCACTCAACTTGCTTACTTGATCATCCGCACCTTTGACCGCGATTGCATTGTAAACTGGCGCATTCAGTGAACCAGATGGAGTCGATGTACCCATTACAGCTTCAGCGCTCTTTTCAGTGCCAATAGCGTCAGTATTCGCTTTAGCAATCGCGCTTGTTCCAGTGCCAGTGCCGGTGTCTACTCGACCTATTGCAGATGTTGCCTGCACAGTACGTGATCCAGCTTGCAATGTAAGCCATTCCTGCTCATTCATAAACACCACCGGTGCGTGACTGAACGATTCATTTTGCACAAAACCAATCACTGTCCACTCCGTCCCAGAGGCTTGATCCACCAGAACCGTGCCGATCGTGACGCCGGATTTCGCCAGCTTCTGATCTACCACTACCTGCCCTATGGACTGATCGTTGATTGCTTTGCCTTCGGTAACCGTTGGCGCCAACCAGCTTCCGGGGTTCACCATGAATAGGGTGACATCGATCTTCTTGGTATCGTCCGCCGGACTGACCGTGGTCATTCGTACCCCAAGCGGCTCGGCATTATCCCGTCCAACGACAGCACGGGCCTCATCCAGCTCCTGCTGGCCCACCTGTGAACGAGTAAATCGATGATTCGAATCCTGTTCGAGTATAAAATGAGTTGCTGCCATATTTTTAATCGAAGCCGCGTTATCATACGACAGCCCCTGTGCAAGTCCGGTTACAAACAGCACCAGAAACGAAACCAGCACCATGATGGTGGCAATCAATGCGTATCGTCCTTTTGCAAACCTCATTTCCCGTATAGCCAAGTACATATGCTCTGACCTCCCTCTTGATAATCCAAGTATAGGAGGTGAAAATGAACGGAAAATGAATAACACATTACATCTGCGGAAGCGTTACGGTAAAGAGCGTGCCTTCAGCTGAACTGGACACCTCAATGGTGCCGTGATGGAGACGAATAATTTTCTGCACAATCGCAAGGCCCAGGCCGGTCCCACCAGATGAACGTTCACGCGCATGATCTGCCCGATAGAAACGATCAAACAGAAACGGCAGATGTTCGGCTGCAATTCCGTCTCCAGTATCCTGAATATACACGACACACGCTTTATCCAACTGCTCTGCCCGAACCTCAATGCTACGGCCCTTCGGCAGATGCTGCACCGCATTACCAAGCAAGTTCATCCAAACCTGCATAAGTAACACTTCATTGCCTGTAATCTTTATGGATTCCGGTACAGACATGCGCAGGGATAACTCTTTCTCCTCCAATTGCCATTGCAACACTTGAACCGCCTGACGGAATTGGCTTCTCAGCGCGAAGGTAGCTTGGGTTTGCGTCATATCTTCATGACCCTGTTCCAAGGAAGACAGGAGTAACAATTGTTTACTGAGCAACGAGAGATGCCGGCTTTCTTTTTCAATAATGGATGCGTAATGCGCCCGTTCTTGCTCCGGTAATTCCCGATCCGCTACCAATTGCGCAAATCCCTGAATGGAGGTTAAAGGTGACTGGATCTCATGGGATACGTTGGACACAAACTGTTGCCGGGCCTGGTCCACCCGTTCCAATTCACGGCTCATCGTCATAAAATGCTGGGCGAGCTGCCCAATTTCGTCACGCCTTGCTGTATTTAATTTCAGATTATAATTGCCTTGAGCAATACGTTTTGTCGCTTCGGATAGCCGTTCGATCGGATTGACCAGATAACGCGTGCTGAACAGAAAGATCAGCACACTGATACCCACCGTTAATGCCCCAATGAGCGCAAAGAAAATCCGCAGTTCTCCAAATTGCAAAATAACATCGGGACGCATGAACATGGCGTAACGAACCTCGCTCACCTGTAGTGGAACCCCCACCGTATTGCTTAATTGGTTGTCAAAAAATCCGGTAATAAACGGTTGGCTCGGAAACTCGGCCACGCCATGATACACATCGCCGCCTAGAACCAGACGAACAGCCTGCTTGTCCAACTCCTTTTCGCGGAATTCACGGCCGTAAAACTGATCATCGCCTTGACCATCGGTGACATAGATTTCGTATCCTAATGCCGATGCATTGTGAAGATATCGCTGTACCGTACTCGGCTCAGGCTGCTCTTCGGCAAACTTTTTCATATCCATGGCGATACCAACCAACTTCTCATCATTAAAGTCTTTGAGTTTAGCGTGATAGTAGATGTTGGAGAAAAAGAATCCGAGCAAACTACTGACGATAATCACCGCCACCGTAATGAGAAATATGCGAACGTATAACGATCTCAATGCGATTTCACCTCGATTTTGTATCCAATGCCCCGCACCGTCTGAATCACAAAATCATCGGTATAGTCCGCAAAGCGGTCACGCAATCGCTTGATATGTACGTCGACCGTTCGGTCGTCCCCTTCATAATCCGCTCCCCAGACGAGCCGAATCAATTCATCACGCGAGAACAGGCGCCCCGGAAACTGCGCAAGTTGTGAGAGGAGTTCAAACTCCTTCATTGGTAAAAAAAGAATCGACTGTCCATCGCTTACTTCCACATTGTTGCGGTCAATCACGATCCGGTTCATACGAATGATATCGCTGGAAGTTCGGTGATATCGGCGAAACAACGCTTTGACCCTGTACACCAGTTCCTCAGGTTCAAACGGCTTGGTCACATACTCATCCGTGCCCCGCAAATATCCTTCTTTCTTGTCTGCCAGCTGATCCCTTGCGGTCAGCAATATAATAGGAATGTCGTAATGCTGACGTATGTAATCACACAGTTCAAGTCCGTCCATGCCTGGCATCATCACATCCAGGATCGCAAGATCGATGGGGGTCTGCTGTATCATTTGGACCGCCTCCACACCATCCTGTGCTTCATGTACCCGGTATCCCTCCTTCGTCATGACATGGCGCAACAGTGCGCGAATATTCGCATCATCGTCTGCTAGTAGCAGATGTTTCATCTCGTAGTCCGCCCTTCTATAGTGATCCTGCCCCGATGGTAGCACAAAAACGAATCCATTAGCCAGTACTGTTAAGTGGTGCAGTTGACAGTACATCTGTCTGTGTGGATGCATGTTTATATTTTCGCAAATCTGGTTGACACTACTATGAGGCCGAATTATAATAAGTTTACAAAATATGAGTAATTGCTCATATGTTCATATAAACAGGAGTGAACCGTATTACAAAAATGATCAGCAACACATCCACAAGTAACACGTAACGCTATATGATCACGCAACATACATAACAGAGGATCGTTCCAAAGGAGAGGATTACAATGTCAGGACAACAACATGGGCACAATCATACCCACGATCATGGACACAATCACGCGCACGGCACGAATAATAAAAAAGTACTGCTCTTTTCCTTCATTATCATTACCTTCTACATGATCGTAGAAGCCTTCGGGGGATTCATTACGAACAGTCTTGCACTCATCTCCGATGCGGGTCATATGCTCTCCGACTCCATTGCACTCGGGATTGCTCTGCTGGCATTTACATATGGAGCCAAAGCCGTCAATACGGGAAAAACCTACGGTTACAGACGCTTTGAAATTCTGGCAGCCACCCTTAACGGTATTACGTTAATTGCCATTGCGCTTTACATTTTCTACGAAGCAATTGGCCGCTTTATCCACCCGCCTGAAGTGGCAACCATGGGTATGCTGATTATCAGTACGATCGGATTGCTCGTGAACATTCTCGTTGCCTGGATTATGATGCGTGGCAGCGATACCGAGGGCAACCTGAACATGCGCGGGGCTTATCTGCACGTAATCAGTGACATGTTGGGGTCTATCGGCGCGATTGCTGCTGCTCTGCTGATGATGTTCTTCGGCTGGGGCTGGGCAGATCCGCTCGCAAGTGTCATTGTTGCGGTGCTGGTATTACGCAGTGGATATTATGTCACCAAATCCTCGCTACACATTCTCATGGAAGGCACACCCGCAAACGTCGATGTGAACGATTTGGTTCAGACGATTCAACAGGTGGATGGCGTCAAAGGTGTACACGATGTTCACGTCTGGTCGATCACCAGCAACCTGAACGCACTGACCGCCCATATCGTAGTGGATGGAACGATGGATGTATATGCGTCAGAGTTGCTTGTACAGAAGATCGAACATCTGCTGGAACACAAAGAGATCAAACACGTCACGTTGCAGGTTGAGTCTGAAAAGCATCTTCACGACACTTCCGTCCTCTGCACCGTCAAAGGTGACGCACCTGATGCACATGCGCATCACCATCATTAATGTGTTGCAGGTTAGCGGATACTCCCTTTTATTGGGATAAGGCAAAACAGGACGGTTCCCGTTAAGGGATCGCCCTGTTTTTTGCTGTTTATACTGCAATGAATTCCAGAAACTCCAGTCGATTCCCGAAGGGATCATTCAGATAAAAACGCCGTACTCCCTCGTCTGATCTTGCTTCATCATCTAATACTTCGATACCGTGCTTGTGCAGGTGTTCACGCAGCTGCTCCAGGTTCTGGACATGAAAGGCCGGATGGGCTTTGGAAGCAGGTACGAAATCATGTTGCACACCGATATGAACCTGATGGACGCCGCATTGAAACCACACACCGCCGCGTTTCTGTAGCTGTTCCGGCTTAGGAATTTCTGTCCATCCAAGAATTTGATTAAAAAAATCTCTAGCTTCCTTCTCACAACCTTCAGGAGCAGCCAACTGCACATGATCAATGCCATTGAAATGATAGGCCATTTGATTCATCCTCCTATTAAGTTTCACTCAATGAAACTATGTTTCGTTTTATAATTCCATTTTATAGATAGAATAAAATTACGTCTAGGTTTCAACACATTTTACCTGTAGTGCATGAGCTTTCGCGCTTCCATCGTCAGACCAAATGAAACGAGCCGATCTTTCATCGCTCGGTATACATCAGGGTCATCGAACCCTTGTGCCTGACTGTCCCGAATTAAACTAAACAGACCCACCTGATCTGCGCTCGATATGTAGGATTTTAATTGCTCCTTTTGATCGTATGGAATTTCTTTCTCATGCCACGGATGAGGCTCCGCTCTCTTACAATCACTCACTAAATCTTTCCCCAGCGCAACGCCAAGGCCATCTAGTGTGTCGATAATGACTTCACCACGTCTGATCTGCCGTGCTTCCTGAATGTATGAGTATCCGTCGGAGACGGGCTGAAGATCAAATCGCTGCATAGCCAAGTTCCGAACCTTGTTTTTTTCAAGATCCCAGCGTTTCCCGTCAAAGTATTCACTTTCGCGCGCATCATCCTCTTGCTCCATGACATAGTTCAGGTACTGTTGTTTCGATTCAAATTCATTGAGTAGGAGATCCTCATGACCTGAAAAACTAAGCTCAAAAAAATCCCGGATATTGCTGGCCACTATCCTCGCATAATGTCCAAAAGCCATCGGGTCCACACAAACTATAGGCGCTAAACTCAAATCAGAAACATGTCCAAAATCCGTCAAAAATGAATAATGAATGCCACCCATGCCTGTATTGGCAAATACGATCGCATCCGCAGGAGAACTCAAATAACCCCCATGATCATTAGGATCGAATTGTAGAAAATAACCCGTCGGTGTCTCCAGATAAGATACTTCATGCTTGATTTCCTGCTCCCAATCCATGATGTCTTGCAACAGTTCAGGAATCTTATAATTGCTCGTCATTACACTTCATCCTCCGTAATACATCATTGATTCACCAGCATTGACTGTTTGTATTGTTGAATGGAACGATGTTCATTTTCATTGCATCTTTACTCAATTAAAACGCTAACCATCACCAGAAGCCTTATTTGGCCTGTTTCGCTGCTTTCTATATTCTAACGATCACCAGAGACGCTATTTAGCTGATTTTGCGTCAATACAGTATATTTTTTATGTTTCTGGATGAAATAAGCTTCCTGGAGATCGTTAGAGTTTGGACACCCTCATATCAGAGTAAATAAGCTTCGTGGGGATCGTTAGAATTCTGACACTCTCATTTCAGAACTGGAGTACTACTTAAGTCGTAGCGACACCCGGTAAACGTGCCTATAGATTCTTTTCATGAAGTATTAATTAAAATGACAAGAGCCTCGGCTTTAAGCCAAGGCCCTCTTCTTATATTCCTCGAAACATTCCACGATCCCTTTTATTCCGCCAGCACTCCAGCCACAGAAATCCGATCATCGACCAGTACGTTCAGGAACAATCACTCATCTTCCGACGAGCTTTGCAACGTAAAATAAAATTTTACGCCATTCGGCGTATTTGCTACACCATAGGACTGCTGATGCAGTTGTACAATCTCCTTCACGATAGATAACCCCAGCCCGGTTCCACCGGCCTGACGACTGCGCGCATCTTCCTCGCGGTAGAATCGATCCCATATTCGTGTCAGCTCATGCTCTGCAATGGAAGGCCCTTCATTTTCTACAACAATACACACTTGTTCATGCTCACGATCATGCTGGATATCTATCCGTATGCTACTTCCTTCATTCCCGTTGCGAATCGCATTACTCACATAATTCAGCAGAACCTGCTGCATCTTCTCTGCATCGGCCCAGACATGTACATCGCGGTCACCCTGCACCTCGAACTTCATCTGCTTTGCCTTGGCGAGTTGTCTCATCTTCTCCACACATTCAGCTACAAGTTGATCCGCCGTAAACGATTCCATACGTAGCTTCACCGCGCCAGCCTCCAGCCTAGTCAACTCCAGCATATCGAGCACCAGCTTTTCCATCCGATCGGCTTCTCGCAAAATGGTACGAATATAACGCTCACGTTTATTTTCCGCGATCTGATCCAGAAGTCCTTCCGCATATCCCTTCACCACACTGATGGGTGTCTTTAATTCATGCGAAGCATCCGACACAAAACGTTTCTGCAACTGCTCCATCCGGCTTTTATATTCCATCTCCAGCACCAGTTTCTCGTTCGTGAGTTGAAGCTCCTTCAGCGTACGATCCAGATTGGAAGAAAGACTGACGAGACTTTCGGACAGACTACCCAGCTCATCCTTACTCTGAATCGGGGCCATGGCCGTGAAATCCAGCTTTGCCATGCGAGCCGCATCACGATTTAATTGTAGCAGCGGACGTGAAACGATTTTGGAGAAGAAAAAGGACAGAACGACCATCAGCAGTAGCCCCCCGGCAATACTGAAAAAGGCGTAATACACCTCCAGCGCGCCAAATGCCTCCCCAAGCTGCGTCAAGGGCGTTAGAGCAAACAGATACTCCACGACCTTACCATCACGAACAATCGGTTGCACAAACACCAGATTATGTACACCGCTCACAGGTTCCTTCCATTCGGTATGAAATGCTTCTCCCCGATCCAACTGCTCCCGCTCTGCTTCCGGCAAAGGAAACCACACGCGTAGCGCAGCCGCCATAATACCTTCCCTGTTATTCCACTGACCCGGCGCAGGCAACAATACCGAGTTTACGGTGCCACTAATCTCAATGACGCCTTCCCGATCGGCGTTGTGAGGAAGCACCCCAACCGCGGGTGACCCCTCTTTACGAATGACATAAGGTGAGAACAGAGCGCGTCCCTGCTCCATGTAATAAGCACCTTGCACCGTCACGCGATCACCAGACTGCAAACCATACGAAGTTAAAGCCGAGATATCCGGGAAAAAGGAAACTGCGATTGGCAACAATTGTCCTGCATCCGTATCCAGTTGGATTCGAAACGGGTTATCGTGACGCACCTCACCTTCTTTGCTTAGAATGGCCATTTGCACGTGATTTTGTGTAATGAAACTGCCCATCACCATGGGTGTTTTCTCCGCAGGCCATTTCTGCTGGGTGTAATCCGAAGCGAAGGAGGTCAGTTTTTTACCCAAATCACTGGCTCGCTCATGCTGATAGAATCGTTCAAAGAACCAGAAATGTCCTGCCACAACCGTTGCAAAGAAGACGATATAAAATACAAGATTGGCAGCAAAAAGCTTAAATACGATCCCTCTCGTTTTCACGATTCAACCTCAAACTTGTACCCGATGCGAAACACCGTACGAATATATCCGGCATCTTCACCTAATTTTTTACGCAGATTTTTGATATGAGTATCCACCACGCGAGGGTCGCCAAAATAGTCTACACCCCACACTTGATTTAACAAATGTTCACGCGTCAAAGGGAAATTTCGATGCCTGAGCAGGTGCAGCAACACATCATATTCCTTATAAGACAGTTCAACGGGTTGACCGTCTGACTCCACTACTCGTTTTCTCTCATATACCTTTATGTTGCCAAAAGAGATGATCGGATCTTCCTGTCCCACCGTATTATCCACACGTTTCATTAATGTCTCCGCGCGGGCAACCAGCACACGCGGGCTGAACGGTTTCGTCACATAATCGTCGGCACCTAGCTCAAAACCCAGCAGCTTATTCTCTTCTTCCGATTTTGCGGTAAGGATAATGATGGGCACGGTAGACTGAGATCGAATCTGCCGGCACACATTCCAGCCACTCACTTTGGGAATCATCAGATCTACAATCACCAAGTCTGGAGGACAGGCATTGAACAGTTCAAGTGCTTCTTCCCCGTTAGCTGCTTCAATAACTTGCCAAGCGGATTGCGTGAAGTAATCCGTGACCAGCTCACGAATGGATTCTTCATCTTCTATTAATAAAACGGAACGTCTCACAATTTTCCTCCTAAACACACATGAATCACACAACTGTTATGTATTATATCAACAATGATAATCATTTTCATTAAAAACGAAAAGGGGATGAACGTAATCCGGCATGTTTCTTTCATTTCATAATTCATCTCGTGCTTCTGCCGTACGAAAACATCTAGGTCTGTCGAAGCCCATCTGGATCGGCCTGACATTACTTATCCTGCTTGTTGCGGGCGCATATCTGGCCATGATCTTTCATCTGCAACCCAGTCGCAAGGAACCGATCCTGTTCAACTGGTTCGCCTGGACGGACAACGAATCCCTGATTCGCTCGGTAACCACGATTAGACTGCCCCGAATTCTCGCTGCGGTACTTGTTGGTGCCGGACTCGGTATTGCGGGATGTCTGCTTCAGTCTTTAACATCGAATGATCTGGCAGACCCGGAGGTTATGGGCATTAATCAGGGGGCCAATATGATGATTGCTGCACTGATGGTGCTGATGCAATTCCAAACATTCCGTTTTTTCACCGTAACAGCTTCCATGTTGGGAACAGCACTCAGCGGCATCCTCATTTATGTGCTCAGTGTACGGAGCCGCTTCAGTTCAAGCAGTGTAGTGCTCACGGGACTGGTGAACAGTCTGTTTTTCAGTTCAATGACCACCACGCTGATCATATTCCATGATACCGATCTGTATCAACTGCTGCGCTGGATGGCTGGTGATCTGTCGGGCATGTCCTGGGAAGATGTCATGTTCTCGCTAGTTACTCTCGTTCCCGTTAGTATCCTTTGTTGCTTGTTTGCATCCCAGTTAAATGTATTGTCTATGGGGGAGGATACAGCGATATCTGTTGGACAACGGTTAACCATCGTACGGAGCGGAATCATGGTAGCCATTATTGTGCTCGTTGGCGCAGCAACGGCGGTATGCGGCCCCATCGGGTTCATTGGCTTAATGGCAGTACATATTATTCGGACGTTAACAGGTATCGATTATCGGGCGATTGTACCACTTGCTGCGCTGACAGGCAGTGTGCTTCTCGTGTATGCCGATCTGATCGGACGCCTGCTTTTCTATCCATTGGAAGCACCGGTTGGACTTATTACTGCGTTTATTGGAGCACCGTTCTTCATCGTGCTCATGCGCATGCGCGGGAGGAAACGTTCATGACACGTTTAAAGAATCCGTCCTCTCGATCCAAATGGAGCTTCGCTGCATTGATGACCGCAGTCTTATTCTTGATAGCGCTGGTATTCATCCTGTCGCTTCGTTTCGGGGCAACCCCCGTTACGTTCCGTGAAATCATCGACCAGTTTCAAGCGCAATCCGGCACGATTTATGAGCTTCGGTTGCCTCGTGTTCTCTGCGCCATGCTTGTAGGCATTGCTGCATCTGTCGCAGGTGCCATCCTGCAAACCGTCCTCCGTAATCCTCTGGCTTCACCCGATGTCATCGGGGCAACAGCAGGTGGCGGACTGGTGACCGTAGTCATTATTTTACTTGCGCCATTAACGCCCGCAATCTGGCTGCCTTTCTATTCGATGGCAGGTTCGGCAACGGCAAGTCTGATCATTTTCCTGCTCGCTTATCGTCGTCAGGGCACGTCCATGATCCGTCTCGCCCTTGTTGGTATCGCGGTTAGTTCTGCATTACAAGCCATTATCAAAATGCTTATCGTTAAATATGCCATGAGTTCCAGTCAGGCACTGGTCTGGCTTAAAGGCAGCTTATATGCACGTAGCTTGCAGCATGTAGAGATGTTATGGCCGTGGACGGCAGCAGGATTGTTAGCCGCCATGTTGCTCGTAAGGTACTTAAATGTTTTGAAGCTGGATGAATCCGTGCTGGTGTCCTTAGGCACCCGGGTTCGCATGGTGCGAACGGTACTACTCATTGTGGCTCTCGCTTTATCCGCAAGCTCAGCCAGTATATCGGGGAATCTCAGCTTTGTTGGACTTATTATTCCGCATCTGTCCCATAAGCTGGTTGGAGAGAACTTCATCCGTTCCCTCCCATTTACCGCGGCGCTCGGCGCGCTACTTGTCATGCTGGGCGATATGATTGGGCGCATTCTGATCCCTCCAATGGAGATTCCCGTTGGCATCATTACATCGTTAATCGGCGCGCCCTATTTTGTATACCTGATCATCAAGCAAGGACAGAAAAAATAATTTTCAATATGGAGGGTTCATTCCCAATGAAACGAACATCACTATTTATGGTAATTATATTAACTCTTGTGCTGGTTCTCACCGCATGTGGCGGAGGAACGGCTGGCAACACCGCTGGTGTTACATCGGACAAGGAGTCAGCGGCTTCTGCTAATGGCACGAGTAAAACGGATAGTGGTAATGCGTCCATTTCCTCCACTGCAACATCATCTTCAGACCAAGGTTCAAATGAAGCCAATACAACAACGGCTCCTTCAATTACCTCTAATTCAGACGGTTCATTTGTTGTAAAGAACGCCTGGGGAGAAACCAAACTCCCTGCCTCGCCCAAAAAAATCGTTACCCTGCATTTCTCCTTCACGGATGAACTCGTCTCCCTAGGTGTAACGCCAACAGGGATTGCGGGCTCTTATAAAGCGGAAGTGCTTGGTTATCTGAAAGATCAGGTGAAGGACTATACTTTTGTTGGAAATCACCAGCAGCCTAATCTGGAAGTCATCTCTTCCCTCAAGCCCGATCTGATTATCGCCAATGCCGATGTGCACGGAGCCATACGTGAGGATCTGGAGAAAATTGCACCGACCATCGCGCTCTATACCAATGGTTACGGAGACATGGAGCAAAACTTTGCTATGCTGGGAACCTTGCTTGGCAAAGAAAAAGAACATGATCAGGTCATGAATGAACTGAACCAGAACATTGAACAGACCCACGCACAAATCCAGGGCAAACCTAAAGTTATCGTCGTGAAAGCACTGGAGAAAAACTTCTACATCTGGATGAAAACCTCATATATCGCAACACTGCTGGAGAAAATCGGTGCGGAATACAGCTTCGATGAGAACAAGTCCAGTCAGCAACAGACGCCAGGCAAGATTGACGTAGCCGATGTAGATCTGGAAACCCTTGTACAGGAAAACCCGGACTATCTGGTCATCTATGGGGCGAAGGCTGACCTGGATAAATGGATGAATAACAGCACCTTCCAATCGATTAAAGCGGTGAAAGATAAACATGTGCTCGTTGTTAATGATGAAATATGGGCACTGGGTAAGGGGCCTCTGTCGGGTGAAGAAATTCTAAAAGAGGCTATTCCATTCTTCACAAAATAATATGGTTTTCCTTAATGCAAAAGTAAAGCCAACCTTCCAAGCGAAGGTTGGCTTTATGTTATATACCGTTTCCACAAATTCCACGCTTCGAGATACTCTGGCAAGTCCTGCGGATGATGTTTGTTACTTAGCCCGATCCGGCAGTATAGATGAACCAGTGCTTCTTCCATCAATCTGAACTTATCCATAGTCACCTGCTCAAGATGACCGAATACATCCCATAACAATATCGGGTCGAGGTCATCGGGGGAGGAACAAAAAGCATAGAGAAAATCATAGAGAACCGGGCCGACCATCGGAGATGGGTCAATGACCCCAATCAGTTCCTTTTGCTCAAACACAATATTATGAACACCCGCATCCCCGTGCAAAAGAAATCTCTCCGACTCATCCTCATGAAACAGACGATTCACTGTTGATTGAACCAGATTGTAGTCTTCCGCTGTAAGCACATCACCAAGATTCTCTCTCGCCTCATCAATACTAATCTGATTGAATCCCCTCCATGTCTCGCGTGGATACCCCATTCTTCCCCATAGCCTTGTATCCGGCAAACGTACATATGTATTCAACAGCTCTTTCACCAGCCGGGTTAACCATTCTTTCTTCGCTCCCCGATGGTTATGAGTCACACCTTCCATAAAGCTGTATGCAAAATAAGTGTTGTCCGAACTCGTAAAAAGAACCTTTGGCAACAGCATCACTTCACTGTATGTATTCAGAAACTGACATGTAACACGAATGTCCTCAGGATCATCCCATTTCAAAATGTACCGGTCGCCCGAGCTCGCAAGTAGCCTGAACACCCGCCCCGCCGTCGTTCCTGACAGCTGCTTTACTTCCACGATGTGTTCGTGAATGCTATGCTTTTGCAAGAGCTCGTTGATCTCCTTGGTGCTTGGGTTGCTGTTCGTCATATCTTTCTCCTGTTTTATCTAATCTTTGCAAGCAACTTCTCTTTCTTCTGGTCGAATTCATACTCCGAGATGATATTTTTGTCCTTTAAATCCCCCAATTGTAACAGCTGTTCATGGACATTAACTACGGGTTTCTTTAATTTATTGACCTTTACAAGCACAAAAATCGAATAAGGTATGGCAAAAAACATAGATAAAAATGCCCATCCTACTGCAGCCGCCTCGTCTACGGGTCCCAAAACAAAAATGAAAAATAACGTCAATGTAAATACTACAACTGCAATGATGGATAATGCCTTCAACTTCATTCCCCCCTAAATGTTATGTACTTTTTTATCATCCTCAAATGGACTATCTGCACTGGTTACTTCCTGTATAATGACAATCGGATCAGAGATCAAACCAAGCTCCTCATCCTTTGGATAAGTTACCGCAATGGTAGGCTTCGGCCCTGCAAATGCCATCATGGACTCCATATCCTCCCACATGGTGCACAGGAAAAAGTGTGCGTAGTCTCCTTGCTCCACAACTTTCAGATACGCTCCGCGATTTCCCTTAACAGCGAGTGTATCTTTCACACCTGTTTCAACCTCATATTCCAGAAAAGCTTCCTTGTTCTCCAGCGGTACCGCTCCATGCCATGTTCTTGCGATCATCCCATCACTCCCCTTATACACTGAACATTTACTCATTCAAATTGTCAATAATCCAATGCACTGCCTCCAAAATATCTGCTGCAATATAATCCGGCTCCGTCTGAGCCCATTTATCTCTGAACTTCGTTAATGAGGATTCGCCCCAGCCTGTTCTCACCATGACCTTAGTCGGGCCTACAGCATGCGCAGCAAGCATGTCTGTCTCGCCTACGTCTCCGATAACGATGCACTTGGTCAAATCCAAATTGTACTGCTCCGCGGCCTGAAGTAACATGCCGGGTTTAGGCTTTCGGCAGCCGCATTCTTCTTCATGTGAGCAAATGTAGGCCTGATCGAATCCGTATTCCTGAAACTGCTGTTCAAACTCCTGAACCGTTGCTTGTCCGCGTGAAATTCGGTGTTGATTGGTGAGTGCAAAAACCTTCATTCCGTTTTGCTTTAAGAGCGTAATCGCTTCCTGTGCATTCGGATATAACTCAAAGTCTCTCGGATGAATAAAATGTCCTGTACCTCCGATTGTGCCATCTCTGTCAATAAAAACAGCCTGAACGTTTGGAATTGCAGTCATAAGGTTTGTTCACTCCCGATTTAAGTTATTGTATTAATCGCTATTCACTAACTTAAAGGTCCCACCGCTTCACACAGCGATTACACTTTTTCATCGATAATATGTTGACTGTCCTGGCCCTTCGTATGTTGAAGCCCTCTGACTTCTGCGCGCAGATTACGTACTTCCTTCATCAGTAGATCAAGTTTCCTTGATGTTTTGGACGAATCCACAGCATAACGTACAACCGCTGCAACAATGAGCACGCTAATAATACATACAAAAGCGGCAATCAACGCTGTAAATAACTCCATAGTCGTGTACATCTCCTTGGTGTCTATGAACTTATGTGCCTGACAAAACATAATTCAATTCATATCATTAATAAATATTCAATTTAATTGTAACATTTTTCAACTCCACCCGTTGTCTTAAATGAAGGAGGATGAAATCTGAAATGAGGAGTGATTTATATGCCCAACTATTCAAACAGTACCAGTCCTCCCTGCATCTCTATCTATACCGAATGTGTGGATCACAAGAAATGGCTGAGGAGTTAGTTCAAGAGACATTTTACAGAGCTATGGTATCGATGAAAGCGAAACATGCGGACTATGCCCGAGCCTGGTTATACAAAGTAGCCAGACATTTATTTATCGATTGGTACCGAAAACATCGCGGTGAAATGGAAATGAGCCGGGAACTGGAGAAACAAAGTGTAGAGAATACATATCGTACTCCTGAGGAAGTGCTCGCTGCTCGTGAACGGATAAAACTCATTCAACAGGTCATGAAAAAACTGCCTGAACAATATCGGACTGTGCTGCTGCTTCGCGAGATGAATGAGCTGTCTTACAAAGAACTTTGCGAGGTTTTGGATATGAATATGAACCAAGTCAAAGTTACTCTGTTTCGTGCCAGAGCACGATTTAAAGAAGAGATGTTACAGATGAAAGGAGAGAATGAATGATGTCCAAGCCAACGGAACCAGATGATCTGCATGTACTCCATGCAGATGATTTCGAACCTCAACGCCCGGAATGGAGTCATAAGCAATTTAGACGAATGGTATGGAAAACACGTTGGAAAATTTTCCTGAACGCAGGTGGAGTTCTATTTTTAATATTTATACTCTATCATGTCTATCTCACGGCTCTGCATATGTATTTCGATCAATCCAAGGTGCGGAACGAGTTGATGCGTTCTATTATTTCGGTGGTGGAGATGCATGGTGACGGACTGCGCGTCGAAAAAAGTCCTCATCAGACAATTGAAGTAACTCCCTTTCTAACACAGAAGGCTAATCTGAAAGTATATCGCCTCGTTGGTTCATCCGAAGTGATCACTGGTGAGGTTCAAGCCGAACGAAGTATTACCGGTAAATTCAGTTACAAGATGAATAGCACAGGTGCTTATTTAAATGGTAACGAACCCGGTCCATTTTACCTTCCGTATGACTTGGTTGACGGCCAACCTTCCCATGAGGACACGGAGGAAAACAGCAGTTCCAAGCGGCTTCGTAAAATAGATGACGGACATGTCGCCGAGATATCGATCTCATTGAAAAATCTAAAATCGCCTGAGCAACTTATGCAGCTGCTCTCTAAGTATGATGTCCGAGTAACAGCGATGCCGATCTATTCAGGAGAAATGCAAGAAAAAAATCTTTCCTATTCGAGAGCAGGAATGTTTGACTATAATGTTCCTCATCTGACGCTTAAACCGCTCTATGAAATGGAAGACGGCGGAGGTCGATGGTTTAATTATTTTCCTAGAGAAGTTGAAGATCAGAACCAGGCACAGTCAGAAGGAACGATGCAGGAACAAATCCAAGCCATGATGTCTGATCTGGAATGGATGACCAGCAACCTGAGTTATAACGGTGTTGATTGGGATCAGCGACGACTTGCCTATCTGAAAAAGAATGGCGTACAAGTATATGGAGCTGTTGTAACAGGTCCCGTACGTGAATTGCAGAAGATTACCGAGAATCCGGAATTCCGGCATGTGCATCTGAACCGGGTAGAAATATGGAATTGGGATTAAGCATACATGACCCATTGAAATAGAGATCATGCCTTGGTGTGAACAGGCATGATCTCTATTTTTACATACAAGAGTTACTGATAATGCAAACGAATCTAGAAAGGTACCCCCTCACTCGGTCTCGGCAACAATATCTGTACAACGTACAATCAATTCAGGCATAGGTTCTCCATCCAAAAGAACATGCAGTTCGTACCCGTTATCGATCCGGTACAGCTCCTGGTACAGCCAGTGACTGCCCACAACCTCACCTTCTTGCTTAAGAATTTCAGGTGCAATCAACGTGAGTTTGTTCATTTCAGTGAAGCCTCCCCGGTTGTCAAAACGAATAACCAGATCGACTACGTGCAATAGTTCGGTCACCTCGCAATCGTGAAATTGTACCTGGTTGCGAACATCATCCGCAATAATCTGGTTCAACATCGCTTCCCTGTATTCTTGTCCGATACGTTCCATCTCTTGGGTATTCTCTGCACTCTTTTTCTTAAGCTGCTGCATAACTTCGCTCGTGCAATATCCCAGTGCAAACACACGGATGTCAGCAATCTGGTTCAAGATGTCCGCGGGTAATTTCTCCGCATGGTATTGGTAGTTCCACTCCATCGCTTCTTTATACTTGTCTTTACATTGCTTCACATCAAAAGCAGGACGGACATCATACTCCGCAATCAGCTTCTCGATATGCGCTCGCTCTTCCGGCGGCATGTGATACACCATCTGATCTTCCGCCGTGATCTCTTCCCCGCTAAAAGCTTTGTCTGCACGGGTCATCACTTGACCATCACTCTCCAGCATGAAACGTGGATCGGTATCGTATATCTCACGCTCTTGCTTTACATGTTCTTTTTCCTTCCGTTTGTACAGTCTCTGGAAAAGAGCCTCATCCAGCGACCCCGCGCCTTTATGTACTCTCAACCCAAAATGAAGCCCTGTTTGCTGGCACGTATCGTACCACTCTTTTGTTAAGTGTTTCATAGGCATCGCTCCTGTTTGTAGAGTTTTTTAATCTGTGATGCGAATTTGGCAGCGCCGGGAATGCGTGTGCGTTTGAAAAAGGTGGTTAGTTGTTTCGGATGATTCTTCACCAGATCATACTCAATAATGTTGCGATAACCGATCTCGTAAATCCCAACACCTCTACCACTTCGGACCGATCCCCTGCATCCAGTTCTTCTCCATCAGCAAATTCTCCGTCCGGATCATCATCTAAGTGCTCACTGAACGCTAACCTGGCTACCACATAAGACATAATCTCGTCCTTGTCCTCGGCAATCTGTTCCATAATCCACTGCACACATTCTTCTTCGGTCGGAGCAGGGCCGTTAAAGCCCTCCAGAACATATTTGCGCTCTCTAAAAGAATCCATCAACATAGATGACTCATAACTAGCATGTTCCACAAATTTCACCATAGGTTTAAGCTGAACAAGTTCAGCCGTGACCTGTTTGTACCAATCGCTCGTTAGAAATTGCTCTATTGTTTTCATGGCTACTCCTCCAGATTCTCCCGCCTCAGCGTCCCCTTACATTCACAGACATGCCGGTCTACACCCAGGATTGAAAAAATTTATGTTTGATTTCTTTGTCATTCCGCGCGGCCCATTCACGGACTGCTTCTACACCTGCGGTTTCTTGATCTCCCTTAAAATAAAAGCATAAATCCATTGGCACAATCCGTTTGCCATAGCGTTTAAACCCGATTCGTCTGTAGTTCATATAAATACACTCAATCTGAGATGCATCGTATTTCTGTAATTTGGTAGAGATGATATGATCACTTTCCAGCGTAATGCTAGGTCTGGTGAAGAATATACGCCAGATTAGAAAGATGATATAACCTAGAATAAAAACGAAAAAAACTAAAGCGATATATTTCATAACACCATTTTCACCGTAAAAAACATTTCTAGAAAATAAAACTCCAATCATGAACATACAAATTAATTGCAGTACAGCTCTTGGATAAATCGTCTTGAATGTAATGAGTTATCCCCCCTTTTTTGGTTAGGTTATATTTAGTTGCACTTTATTAAATGTTGGGTGCCAAGTCTTCTAACTGTAACAACTCAAGCTTGCTCGCAGGTATGCTTGCATGTAAATCTCCATTCATGATATCCATCGCTTCCCATTCAACAAACACAACAAAGTTGTCTGTGAGTTTAGAGTATTCAGGCCAGTTGGTCGTTACATTTAGCTCGTAAGCAACCTCCTGCCACAAGCGCTTGCCTTCTTCAAACCAATCTCCTCTGCTACGCCAATATATAATCAAAGTTCGAAGTCTCTGGATCAGATCATGATTCTCAAGCTCTTGTTGATCATTCAGTGGATGGTCGCCTGAACTCCAGAGTCCGTAATAATAATACTCAACATGCTCATCTTTTTCTTCTATCTGTTCCTCTCTTACCTCATCCCAACCTGGGTTGAACATCGGCGAGTACACTGCATGAACTTCATCATGCAAGTAGATGGATAAGAAACAATAGGAACTTTCCGATGGAGAGTCACAGAGCGTAACTATGGTTTGCTTCACCGCCAACATGAGTTCCTTTTTCACCGTTTCCCGCAATGTCTGAACTTCTGCGTCTGCCATTCTGACATAGATCACACCTTGCTTTCCATCTAACACTCGTAGCAGTACACCGTGGTCATCATATTCGAAATACGTTCGAACAAGATGATCGTAATATTCATTATTTTCATATTGCGGCTGGTATACTTGCACAAGCAGGTCGCCCTCGTAAATATATTCTTCAACGTTAATTTTATTAAACCGAGAAAGATATTCTACGGATCGATAGATATGCCCACCCTGCAACCAATATTCCTTAACTCCATCCAATGTGCCCTCAACATATGTTCTTGTCGTTATCAGATCATCTTTATATGTAACATACGTATAGCCGTCAATGAGATCGTCACAAGCCAATATCAGCAATCTGCCTTGATCATCAAACTCATAATAGGTCTCTGTCTCTTCGTTCGAAAGTTCTCCAAGGATTTGTCCCTCACGTTCAGACCAAAAGGGCATAATGTCATACCTCTTACTTGTTGTATACTCTCTTCTATGTACCTTTGCCTCAGCTTCTTGTTTGTAAAGTAGATAATTGTCTATTGCGTTCTGATTAAGCTTCTCATAATATTGTTCATTAATCATATTTTTCACACCTCTCTATTGATGCCTATTAATCTGCTGCAACCCATTTCCTCATGGATCTCTCGAAGCGCGCCTTCCGATACCTTTTCTTCACCTCCTGTTCTTCACGTTTCCTTGGAATTAAAAATCCTCCAACACCTTCGACTTATCCCCGTAAACCTTATCCAGATGCTCTTCTCCCCAGTAACACAGAAGATCCAGCGCAGGCTTAAGTCCCAATCCATATGCTGTCAGCTCATACTCCACTCGCGGAGGAACCTCGGAGTATACCTTACGCTGCACAATCTCATCCTTTTCCAGCGCTCTCAGCTGTGTGGTCAGCATTTTCTGCGTAATCTCGGGGATTAACCGCTTCAGCTCCGACGTTCTTTTGCACCCTGTAAACAAATGATAAATAATGAGCGGCTTCCACTTGCCACCCATCACTTCCAGCGCTGCTTCAACGCCAACTCTATATTTTTTGGGAGCCCCGTTATTTGTCTTGCCTTGTTCCATCTTGATCTTCCCTCCAATATCTTTCTGAGCCTCATGTCGGTACATTTAAGTTTCACGTTCAAATTTCATGCTCCTAGGGTACTTTCATCTCCCTATAGAACAATAAAGTGCGTACTTCCAGATGTTTTCAACTCTGTTTATAATAGCATCAGCAGAGGAGCTATGGCTACCGAACCAAGCTCCAGAAAGGTTGTGATTGATAATGAACGTCTTAGTAGTGGTATCTCATTCGCGCAAAGATTCCCTGACCTTTCAGGTCACCGATCGTTTCGTTCAAGGTCTGACAGAAGCAGGTCATCAAGCTGAAATCGTGGATTTGCACGAGATTGGTTTTGATCCGATCCTGCGAGCAGAAGATGAACCGGACTATACGCAAGATAATCAGCGATTCTCCCCTCAGATTGAAAAGGAAATTACACGGCTCAAGAAACACGATGCAATTGCTTTTGTTTTCCCTCTGTGGTGGTGGCATCTGCCAGCGATGCTGAAAGGGTATATTGACCGCGTCATGAACAACAGTTTTGCCTATGGTGCGAACAAGCTGCATCATGAGCAGATTTTGTGGATCGCTCTCTCCGGTGTGACGGAAGAACAGATGAATAAACGCAACTACGGTGACTCGATTCAAAACCTGCTCAATGTCGGTATCGCCGATTACTGTGGTGTCTCTAATTCAAAGGTTGAATTCCTGTATGAAACGGTGGATGCTCCGCCGGAACACTATGAGGAACTGCTGAATCAGGCTTACGAGTTGGGCGTTAACTATGCCAGCGCATTTGCTGAACAGTCAACAAAATAAATGGTTTAATGGTTAGGGTACATCTGTGGCTTTCACGATATAAAATAAACACCTCACATTCCGCTCCGCCCTTGGTAAAATAAATCACCCGTTTCCGCTTTTCAAGAGCGGTTATGGTAAGTAAAACCTCCACATCACACATCAAAAAAGGCCGCTCAACTGAGCGGCCTTTCCTGTGTTTTGTGCTATTTTACGATACTAACGTCGTTTTAATCATTTGGCTATATTCGTTACACACGCATCTCCAGCTTTATTTCATCGTTGCCAGCAAGAATCTCTCCAGCATGCTAATATCCGTAATGCTCCCGTTGCACGCCTTATCATCCATACACACATACTGACCAACGGACGCAAAGTTGTCCGCCGACTGTGCCTTGGTCTTCACGTTGTAGAATCCAAGCTCCTGATGGCGATGACAGAACATACAGTATCCCTTCTTATTCGTGGGCGTAATTCGTCCCTCAATCCCGAGGAACTTGCCTTCGTGTGGGTACACGATGAACAAACGGCTTGTCGCAATATCGATCCATCTCAGGTACGTGGTGTGTGTATAATCGATGGATTCCAGATCAGGAAGTTTGAGCTTCTTCGCCTTTGGAAACAACTTCTGAATCTGCTTGGCTGTAACCTGTGGGTATGGAATCAGATAGTCTTCAAGCTGATTCAGATAGAGTTGCACGTCATGCGGCGTCGCATACGTGGATAACTGCTCCAGCAGCTGCTTCTGTTCCAGCGTCAGATTCTCGAAGATGCCTACGGCATTCGTACTGACGGTGTAGCGGACCGTATCCAATACTTTGGGGTCCACGACCGAGCGCAGCGTTTTTAACAGAAATTCGGCTTGTTTATAAATGGTGTTATATTGATGATTATGAATAAATGGTGTGTTCATGGCCTTCAGCCCCTTATTTATAGTGGTCAAGCAAATAAGGTGCAAAGCCTGCGGGTCGAACCATGATATTGGTGTTGATTTCAGGGCACACGATCTCATGTTGTCGCGCCCTACACAAAGTCCGCCCCTATTCAGGCTTTGCGTAAGGCTTTCTAGCGAACGAGCAATCCGGCATCATCCCTATTGCCACGTCATAACCCCCAATGCAGTCGATATACGGGAATTATAGCAGGAATGGGGGGAGATGGGCAATGCGGTTTATGTTCACTGATTCAGCTCGAAATTGTCTAATTCAGAATAAATTTACTTTAATAAGTATGTCCAAACCTAACAATCCGTTAATATTATGGTACTTAAATGAAGTGAATTCTATAGGCACGTCTTTTAAAATAAACCCATCTACCCGCATGCCATCAATCCGTTTACTAAAAACATGCTCTTTTCCTCCTATGCCATAACTCGTTACAATTTCGTTTTCCAAACCAAACCTGATTCCATATCGTCCACTTCAAAATATTAACGCGTAGCGTGTTGAATTGGATGTATAAATGTACAAAAAAATAGCTGTCGAGACTTTCTCGACAGCCTGAAGAAAGAATTTCTTCTCTCTTTCCATTTAGTACGACAACCAACCATACGTACGATAATCATGAGGTATTGGACGATAAAATTCTTCATCAAGCATGTTCTGTTTGAATTGTTTGCGAAAGCTTCTTTGAGTGAGTCTTCGAATGGACTTAACCTCGTTATTATAATAATACTTGGTTTTTCTGTGGTTTCGATACTCATTTAATTTTTTCATTCTAGGATCGAAATCTCTTTTAATTCTCTTCGATGTACCCAGATCCTTGTCTAGCTGTTGCATTTCCCATGCTTGCATTTCGTCGTTATCTTTGAACAAAAACATCCCCGGCACGTACTTTAGATTTACCTAAAATAAGGTATGAGCAGTAACGTACCTAGAGGTCTACAACATATGGAGGTATCAAAACTATACCCTCACTTCCATCATGGATTGGTACTATCTTATAACAAATTAATAAGATTGAAAATATTTACATCATAAAGAAGCTGCCTCCCTGGCCTTCCCCAGTTTGGCAGCTTTCTTTTCACAATGGTATACCGGTTGAACTAAATAGATTTATACCGTGTGCTCCGATAATACGTCCCTACTCCTTCACAGCCCCTACCACAATTCCGCTTACAAAGTAACGTTGCAGGAACGGATACACGAGCAAGATTGGCAGTGCGCTGATGAAAATTTGCGATGCCCGGATGGTCCGTTGGGACAGGTTCGCAATCGCTTGCGGGTCCATCTTGGTCATGTCGCCTTGCACGATGATCGTCTGCATAAATGTCGCCAAAGGTAGCTTTTCCGAATCACGAATGTAGATGATCCCGTCGAAATATGCATTCCAGTGCCCCACCATCATAAACAAGGACACCGTAGCAATAACCGGAACGGACACGGGCAGATAGATTTTGATAAATGACTGGAAATGACCTGCGCCATCGATAAATGCGGCCTCCTCCAGATCTTTCGGCACCGTGCGGAAGAAATTCAGCAGCAGAATGATGTTGAATACCGCCACCAGACCTGGCAGAATGAGTGCCCACAGCGTGTTCATCAGACCCAGTTTCAGAATGAGGATATACCCCGGAATCAGGCCCCCACTGAACAGCATGGTAATAACAAAATACCACAGGTAGACATTACGTGCGCGGAACACTCGCGTCTCCTTCGACAGCGCATACGCCGCAAGCGTATTGACGATGAGTGCAAGCCCGGTGCCCAGCACCGTTCGCTCCACCGATACCCACAGCGAGGACAAGAAGTTGGAGTTATCAAACGTCTTGGCGTACGCCTCGAACGTAAATCCAATCGGCCAGAATGTCACGAGCCCCGCATTCGCAGGGGCGGACGAACTGAGGGATACCATCAGCAAGTGATACAGCGGCAGCAAGCAGAGCACCGAAAGGATGGTCAGAAACACATTATTGAAGATGCTGAAAATGCGATAAGGTAACGTTTTATGATACATGGTTCATCATCATCCTTTCTTAGAAAATTCGGTATCCGGCAAAACGGTACGCCAGTCGGTACGAGATCACGATGAGGATCAGACTGATGACCGATTTGAACAGATTGACCGCCGTTGCAAAGCTGAACTGTCCGCTCAGAAGCCCTTCGCGATACACAAACGTATCGATGATATCCGCTTGCTGATAGATTAACGGGCTATACAAGTTGAAGATTTGGTCAAAGTTGGCGTTTAGCACGTTGCCCAGCGCCAGCGTGGCAATAACGATCCCGATGGGAATAAGTGCCGGAATGGTGATATACATCGTCTGTTTCCAGCGCCCCGCCCCATCCACTTCAGCTGCTTCATACAGAGACGGGTTGATGCCCGCCAGTGCTGCAAGGAAGATGATCGTGTTAAAACCAAACTCTTTCCACACATCACTGATAATGACGGTGAACCTGAACCAGTTGCCATCCCCGAGGAAGAAAATCGGTTTGATGCCAAATACCGACACCAGAAACTGATTCAATATTCCCGTCTGAGCTAGAATGTCGATCAGAATACCGGACAGCGTCACCCAGGACAAGAAGTGCGGCAGATACACGAGTGTCTGGATCGTACGTTTCAATGCCATCTTCCGTACCTCGTTGAGCAATAGCGCAAAGATAAACGGAATGATCAGATTCATGATGATCTTCGAGCAGGCAAAGAATAGTGTGTTCCATGTAATTTGCAGGAAATAATCATTGGTCCACATATACTCGAAATGCTTCAGCCCCACCCACTCCGAACCACTGAAGCCAAGCGCGGGCTTATAATCCTGAAAGGCCATTAGAATACCTGACATCGGAATATATGAAAATATAAAGACCATAATGGCCGCTGGCAGCACCATGAAGTGCAATATCCACGGCTGTTTGTAGCGTTTTTTCTTCTTTTTTTCCAGCTTGTTGCCGACATTCGCCTGCGGGAGCCGTTGACCCTCTATTTTAGCCTCCATATGAACCTTCTCCTGTTCCCAAAAAAAGTTTTTGTGTGTCTTGGGCTTCTCTGATATAAATAGTATCAAGCCATTCCGAGGTCTGACTATATAACATTGTTAGGGTGGATAGGGTTTTGTTAGTTTGATCTATATTGGTGAACTAATCGTGTTATTTACACGAGCCACTCCGAGGACAGAATAACCTTACAATCGCTGTTATCCCCAGATTTTTTTGATTCCCTTCTTAAGGGGAAATCCGGTGATAAGCGTATGCTTCCGATGCAGCTTTCTTGCAGAAAGCTTGTAAGCGACCGCGTTGCTTTTCCGGTTTTTTTCTGCCCTCTCCGTTAACGTGTGAGAAAAAGGGCAATCAATATAGTCAGTATGTGAATATAGAGGAGACTTTTTATGTATACATGGGGGCGCTTTAACATTTTTCAAAAAGGAATCCGATCCCGCTTCAGCCTTTTCGCCAAAATCAACCTGTTAATCATCATTCTGTTCATCCCGATTCTGATCATGTACACCTATTCGAACAACGTCACATATGACGTCGTCAGCAAAGAACTGCAAGTGTCTAACACCAAGCAGCTCACGTTCCTGTCCAGTCAGATCGATTCGCGCATCAATCAGATGATGGATTTCAGCCTTATTCTCTCGCGTGATCCGAATGTGCGTGCCTTCAATGGCCTGAACCTGTGGCAAGATAAATACGACCAGATGCAGACGAGGTACATCATTCAGGAGAAAATGACGCTCCAGACCGGCGTAACCGATCTCTGGCCTACCCGCTACGCGGTGTACTCCCAGCAGAACAAAGAGGTTATTGCGAACTACACCCGCGATACGGGTTATGATGAGGCGTATTTGAAAAAAAACATGAGCGGACAATGGACCTACGGGGATCATTCCACCGACTCGAAAGATGCCATGCAATCCTTTTACTGGTTCTATACGGATTCATTAGCTCAACCAGGGATGCTCACAGGCAGCAATCTGGTTATTGAAGCCAGCTTTAGCCATGAGAACATTCAGAATATGCTCGACACGTACAAAGCAGGTGGACAGGGTGACCCATTCTTTTATCACAAAGGCAACACTCCTATTCTAAACCGCACCGCGGACAAGCAGTTATCCGGTGACCTGATCCGTTATCTGGATACTCACTCGCTTGAAGATACAACACAAGATATCGTGGAACTGGGCGGTAAAAACTATCTTGTCAGCACCGTCAAATCCACTTATCTGGACTGGCATCTGGTGGATGTCGTGCCGCTGTATCAGATTTTGGAGCCGATCTCGCTGAGTCAGAATCTGTTTTATGCCTGCATGATTTTGCTGCTTGTTGTGGGTATTTCCGCGTCCATTCTGCTGTATCGCAATGTGCAGTACCCGATTCAGAAGCTGATCAAAGGGCTACGCCGCGTACAGCAAGGTGATTACTCCGTGCGTTTGCACAGCAATAACCAGAATGAGTTTTCGTTTCTGTTCCATCGTTTTAACGATATGTCCCACCAGATTCAGGATTTGATTGAAAATGTGTTTCAGGAAAAAATCCGGGCCAGAGAAGCAACGTTGAAGCAGCTTCAGGCACAGATAAATCCGCATTTTCTATATAACTGTCTCGGTTATATTATCAACATGGCGCAGATGAAGGACGAGCAAGCCGTCGTATCCATGGCGCATAACCTGAGTGCATACTATCGCTACACCACCCGGATGGAACGGGAAACCTCTTCGCTCCAGGAAGAGATCAATTTACTCATTAACTATCTGGATATTCAGAAGCTGCGCAACGGCCGTATCGAATATCACATCGATATTCCGGAGCATATGCTTGCCCAGTCGGTGCCGCGTCTAATGTTGCAACCAATGGTTGAGAACTCGGTGATTCATGGGATTGGGAAATCGTATACATCCGGGGAGATTCGAATAACCGGGGAAAGTGCGAACGGGTTTGGCAAAATCTATATCGATGACGACGGCCCCGGCCTCACGCCGGAGCAGTACGAAGCGTTGAACCAGGAAATGCTGGAGCCTTTGCAAGAGGAAGTCGGCTGCGGGCTCTGGAATACGTACCAGCGTATGATCCACACCTTTGGCAACCATTCCTACCTGCTGTTCGGCCCATCCCCACTCGGCGGCTTCCGCACCGAAATCGTCTGGGAAATCCCGAGCGAAGAAGCTGACAAGGAACGTGGGACGACTCAGGCGGATGGATAAAGACAGATTAACCTAACGCAAATGCTTCAGGAGTGGAACGATGAGCGCCACATTAACCCTTAAGGGCCTAGCATAACGATTGCACGTAATAAAAAACGCCTTCTACCCGCCAATTCTGGCGATGGTAAAGGCGTTTTCCCCTTCTTTTTGGTATCTCTTCGTATCCTTTTTGCTACACTTTTTGCTATCTTCTTGCTTTCTTTTTCCATTTGCGACTATGTCTAAACCCTCTTGCTCATCCGCTCATCCAGCCAATTCACAATATCCGCAGTAACTTCGTCCCGGTTCGTTTCGTTCAGCATCTCATGCCGCCCGCCCGGATACAGCTTGTAGGTCACGTTGTCGATGCCCTGCTGTTTATAGGCGTTGTACAGCCGGATAATGCCTTTGCCAAAGTTGCCTACCGGGTCCTTGTCTCCAGCGAAGATATGAATTGGCAGGTCCTTGCGCACCAAATTCAGATTGTTTTTGATCCCAAGCTTTTTGAGTCCAGTGAAAAAGTCTGCGAAAAATCCTGTCGTAAATACCGTTCCACAGAACGGATCACGGATATATTTATCCACCTCTTCCGCATCCCGGCTGAGCCAGTCGAACTCGGTGCGGACAGGCTTGAACGCATCGTTGTAGTTGCCGAAGGACAGCTTGTTCATCCGGTGGCTCGGAACACGTCTGCCACGGCGACGAATCTCTTCTTTGGTTAACAACGCAGCCGCATGAAGAATAAAGCGCACATGTAACGTAGAACCCGACAAGATAACCCCCTCCAGCTCTTCGCCATATAGCATCAGATAACGCTGCGTAACAAAAGAACCCATGCTATGCCCCATTAGAAATAAAGGGAGTTCAGGATACTTCTTCTTAATGATGCCAGTCAGTTTATACAGATCATGCACCATCCACTCGAATCCGTCGCGATCTGCCAAATACCCTACGTTCTCCAGAACCTCTGCTGTCTTGCCATGCCCGCGCTGGTCATGGATGTACACGATGTATCCATTTCGATTCAGTTCAAGCGCAAAATGCTCATACCGGGCTGCCGTCTCCGCCATGCCGTGACAGATCTGCACCACTCCTTTGACCTGAGTGTCACTCGCAGGTAGCCAGTTATACACATGGATTCGCGTTCCTTCGTCCGATTTAAACTTAAAATGATTTGTCGTACTCACAAAATCCCCCCGTAATGATACGTTTTCTCTTTATTCTCTTCTTCTTCGTCGTGATCTTTTTCTTTATGTATTTCTGTATTTTCTCATCGGCTTCAAGGTTGCCACATGCTGAGTGAACGTTCATACATATTCATCCTACTTCTCTAAGGAGGAATTTAGCAATGTAATTTCACCCTATATATCGGATTACTATACGTAAATATTGATTATTCAATCTTTTTTTCAAGCGCATATGCGCCCGGAACTCTTTCCATAGAGAAGCGGATGGTGGTGTGATATACTGCTTGCAACACATGTCAGCTTAGAAGCGTGTAAACCCTCAAGCAAGGAGACAAAGCAACATGCAAATGATCATCGTAGACGACGAAGCACACTGGGTCGATAACCTGTCCATGACCAAACCCTGGCATACGCTCGGGATCGAACAGGTTCACCGGGCATACTCCGCTCGTGAAGCACTGCAACTCATTGAAACTCACCCTATTGATATCGTGATCTCGGACATTCAGATGCCGGAAATGACAGGCATAGAGCTGATCGAACGCATACGCATCCGGGACAAAAAAATAAAATGCATCCTCTTATCCGGCTACTCCGAATTTGATTATGCCAAGAAAGCCATCCAGTACGAAGCCGTGGACTACCTGCTCAAACCTCCAACAGATGACGAACTGATCGGCGCCGTGCAGAAAGCCATCGACCAACTAAACAATGAATGGGCGCTTGTCAGTTCCCTGTCGCGAACGCAGTTTACTTTGCGCGAGAATTTGCCGCATTTGCGTGGACGCCTACTTTTAGAAGCATTACAGGGAATTCGGTTCTCCGCAAGCGAATGGGAACGCAAACTGGACAATTACGACCTGCCCTTCCACACCGGGGATGCCGCGCTGATGCTAGTCCGTATGGATAATGAGTTCGGCCACTACGACAGCCATGATCAGACCCTGATCGAATATGCCATCATCAACATGGCAGAGGAGATTATGGGTGAGTTTATGCACGTGTGGGGTGTGAAGGAAGAGCACGGGTATGTCGTATTTTTGCTGCAATTGAAAGAGGCGAATGGCGATATTGGAAAAGAAACCATTCTGGAGAAGCTGTCCATTCAGCTTCAATCCAAAGTAAAACAGTTTCTGAAAGGCTCCCTCTCCATCGTCATGACCGAGTGGTTCACCTTCCCGGAACAGATCTACGATCGCTTCCGTCAGGCTTCCGCCTATTTCCGCCAGATCGTCGGGGACGAGCGTGAATTCGTCATGCGGGTCACCGATGTCGAAGCACCTGCGGCACAAGGTCCGCTGGACGTGCTGTACACACCGCCTACCTTCATTCAGCTGCTGGAAAGCGGCCAATGGGATGCCGCCGAAGACAAAATCCGTGCCGTCTGCGCCGAACTGGACGAGAAATGGTCCGAATCATGGGAACACTGTATGGAGGCGGGTTTTCTCATCACCGCTGCTTTCACTAACCTGGCTCATCGGAACAAGCTCACCCTGTCAGGTCTCATGGGCAGTGAGATCGAGCAGCTACAGAGCGGCGAAGTTTTCTCCACCATCGGCAAGCTGCGCAAATGGTCGCTCGGCGTACTCGCCAAACTCAAAGAAGGCACATCCAACGAGGTCAAGGATACCCGGTCGGAATACGTAAAAAAGATTCAGGAGTTTACGGATAAAAACCTGCATCTCGACGTATCTTTACGTGTGCTTGCAGATCATGTGAACCTGCATCCCACGCATCTGTCCAAGATTTATAAGATCGAAACTGGCGAGGGCATCAGTGAATATATCGCCCGCCTGCGCATGGATCGGGCCTGCCATAAGCTGGTCACAACCACCAAGAAAGTATATGAGATCAGCCTGGAGATCGGCTATATGGACCCGGCGTATTTTATCAAAGTGTTCAAACGTCAATTTGGCGTGACACCTCAAGAGTACCGAGACCAGCATTAATATGAATAGCAGTTCGCTTTTGATTACGTTACTTATATATAAGTTAAACTATTCATTTACACGAGAACGGAGAGGACAGAAAAAACCTGGAGAAGCGAAGCTAAAAGCTTTCTGAAAGAAAGCTACATCGGAAGCATAAGCTTCGCCTTTATCACCGGATTTCCCCCTTTAAAAAGGGAATGAAAAAAATCTGGGGATAACAGCGATTGGAAGGTTCTTCTGTCATCGGAGTGGAATGTGTAAAATCTTTAGTTCAACTTATATAGATTGCGATAACCAAAGTTTTTATACTTTCACTAAGAGAGTCCTATCGAAACTAACAAACTCATATAGATGCGCTCCCGCTCTACTTGGTACAGTTACAGTGTAAAGATCATACATCGTAGGGGGATTGAACAATGATCAAATTCAAAACATGGTGGTCCTTGCTCATGGTCATCGCACTCATCACCATCACTGCATGCGGCAGTGGCGGGTCAGCCAGTGAGAAAGGCACGAATGATACACAAGAGGCTGTCGGTTCTGCGGAAGCGGAAGCAGCGTTTGCCAAAGGAAAATATGACCCGCCCATCGAATTCAGTTCCGTGCTGATGCCGAAAAAATACGCTCATGGCGATACCAAAGAGAACAACGTACATGACCGTTGGATGCTCGAAACGCTGGGCATGAAGCACAAAGATACGTGGTATCCGGCCACTGACGATCAATACAGACAGAAGCTGCAGCTGGCGATTGCGTCCGGCGAGAAGCTGCCTGATTTCGTAACCGTGCCAACGAACGCGGTACTGACGAATCAGCTGATCGACTCCGGTCAATTCATCGCCATTGACGAGCTGTTCGAGAAATATGCAAGCCCGATTCTGAAAGAGCACGCAGCAGCACATCCTGAGCTGTGGTATCCGTTCACCAAGGACGGCAAAAAGTACAACATGCCAATCATGGAGTACACGGATAACGACGATACCCTGCTCTGGCTCCGCGAAGACTGGATGGAGAAGCTGAACCTGGAAGCGCCAAAAACCATCGCAGACCTTGAGAACATCATGGACAAATTCAAAAACGAGAACCCGGACGGCCTGTCTCCAGACAAAGTATTCCCGCTGGCAATCTCGCTCAAAAACAACACCAACACCTGGATGGGCGGACTCGACTGGTTGTTCGGTGCATACGGCACAATTGAAGAACAATGGAACAAAGACGCAAACGGCAATCTGGAGTACGGCTCCGTGAACCCGGGTGCGAAACAAGCCCTTGCCAAGTTGGCTGAATGGATGGAAAAAGGATATATCCACGCCGACTCCGCACTGTGGGACGAAGGTAAATCCGCCGAAAGCTGGACGGCTGGCAAAGCCGGCATTCTACCTGGCGCAAACTGGGTACCGGACTGGCCTGCTCCAGACCTGCTGAAGAACGTACCGGGCGCGAAATACAAAGCCTATCCTGTTCCGGCTGGTCCAGACGGCAAGATCGGTACGAAATGGCAGAATTCTGGCGTCAACGCAAGTATCATGATCAACAAAGATGCGAAGCACCCGGAAGCAATTTTCCTGTACTACAACTACTTGCTGGATAACCTGGCGAACCCGAAAGCGGGCAGTCCGTATGAGTACGGCTTTGCCAAAGGGTACGACTGGGATATCGTAGATGGTAAACCGACCAGTGACAAAGAGAAGATCAAAGACTTCTCCAACGAATTCCCGTTCCTGACCGGCCCGGCGCGAATTCCGGACCTGTACATGAAAACACTCGTGAAACTCGCGAACGGCGAGAAAGCTGAAACACCTTACGAGAAACAAATGGCTGAATTCCGTAAACCGGAAAACTGGTATGCAGGTAAAGTCGTGATGTCCCAGATCGACATCCGCAAACAAAACTATTTCACAGGCGCAGCCACACCAACCATGGTATCCAAGTGGAACCTGCTCCGTCAGTCCGAGCTCGAAACCTTCAACAAAATCATCTACGGCAAACTGCCAATCGATGCATTCGACCAATTCGTAGCCAACTGGAAATCCAACGGCGGCGACCAGATCACCCAAGAGGTAAATGATTGGTTCAAGTCTGTGAGTGGGAAATAAGAATTTGTTGTTGGGAAAAGTAAAGCATTAAAACCCGAGCCGAAGCGAGTTATTCACGCTTCGGCTCGGGTTTTTTAGTGTAAAGCGGGGTTGCTCCCCCATGACATATGAGTTCGCGTTAGCGGATCAAGCCCGTTAATGCTTACCAAGCTAAGCCATGTAAGCATTAACGGGCTTTTCACACTGCTAAGTTCGTAAATCAATTAGCTTTAGTCAGATTCATTCCCTCTCTCCACCAACATCGACTGGCCTAGCAAGGATACCGTTAACTGAATACCATCGCGCAGCCCCTGCATATACAACCGTTCATTCTCTATGCCTCTGCTAACAATGTAACGATTCTCCCATTCCGCATATTCAGGTGTCTGCTCGACATCTTTGCCAGCAAGCAAAGCTTCAAACGCTTCGTCGGTTTCCCCACGTACACGACTCAGTTCAGGATCATGCTCGATCCGGGGTGTCACCTCATCCAGCCTTGCTTGAATCGCTCGCTGCATCCACGGTGGAAAATCCATAGCTTCTCCTCCCCTACGCATTATGTACTTCGCTCATTACCGTACAACTTGGTTATGTCTCGCTTTCATTTCAGTAACTTGTGCCACCAGTTCATCCACCCTCCGGCTCTGCTCCTGAACCGCAGGATTGTCCCACAACGGAATCGCTTGCTTCAAGGATGCCTCACCAAGCTGATTAAGCTTGCGCCGTTCCTCTTCCAATAAGTCAAGCAATCGGCTCATACTTGCACCTCTCTGATGGGTCTAAACTGCATCGTGTCTTGTTAGAACTAAACATAAGTAGTCATTTTTAATGCGACTACTATCCAGAGAGAATTCACTTCTACTTATTCATATTGTAAGAGGAAATATAATCGTTATAATGCGGAAATCGAATTAAACTTAAAAAATTTTGAAAAAAAGATGAAATTTTAAGTAACTTTTTCCCTTTTATGGCGTTTATATCTATGAAACAACATTACAAAATATGACAATAGGAGAGTGAAAAATTGAATTTCAAGAAGACTTGGTTGATTGTTGGAACGTTCGCTCTAGGCTTCAGCTTAATGGGAAGTGCTGCTTCCGCAGAGACTAATTCAGAGAAGGTTGCCGATATTCAAATTAATGCTAGCGATATCCAGTTTTACAATGTACTTCCTGGAAAGTCAGCAGAGGTGAAAGAAAAAGCTCTTATTGAACACAACGATGCTATCAACTTGGTTGAAAAGCAGTTGAATAAAGATGGTATCGCTATCAAAACAGACTTAGACAATGTAGAATATCAAAAATATGTACTCTCGTTAGGGACTTCTTTTGAATTATTCTCTGCTGAGGACATGAAAAAGATAGTAGAATATGTAAAATTTATTGATTGGTATGAAAACTATGAACTTAATGTACAATTGAGAACATAGCAAAATAAGCTTAGAAACAACGTAACACTCTCCAATGCAGAACTTACTGAATTAAATGGTCTTTTACCGATTCCTTCAGATGCTCCTTCTACTGCTCCATCTACAGATAATAACGAAACAACAACTAGTAGCGAAACAAACTTTGATTCTTTCGCAACAGACGAGGTTAGTCCACTAGCTACTTCCGCAAACGGATATGACAATATAGCAGCCCGAGACTATGCTTACAGTTGGTGGAACAAAAGAAACCCGACGTATTCAACATATTATGCTGAAAAAGAAGGCTGTAATGTAGCAAATTCATCTTGTTGGTCGAAATGGAATGATTGCACTAACTTTGTATCCCAAGCGATTTATGCAGGAGGGATGAAATTTAGAACAGGTTCCCACGTAACTGCTGATGATGCTTGGAAGTTCGGACCCCTTATGCCTACTCACACGTGGGGAGGAGCTCAAAACTTCTATAAACATTGGAGTCAAAGAGCTGGCGTTGCATCAAGTGTGGCCGCTCTACAAACAGGTGATGCCGTAAATGCGGACTTTGGAGCTGATGGACATGTCGATCACACTGCTATAATCACAAAAAATACAGGCAACAACAATAACAATAAATTCTTAACCCAACATACAACTGACAAAAAGGAAACTAGCACACTCCAAGATTGGTATACCGCTGGCTATAAAGTATATGGATACGAAATGGACAAAGCAACTAACACTGGTAACTAAGCACAACGTAAAACAACGCCCCCTTTACAAAGTAGGGCGTTGTTTTCTTGTCTAATCCTCAAGGTTCGCAATTCCAGCATTCAAACTATATATAATATAAAAATGATTCCATTGCTGCGTAGTGACTATTTCTTCCCGACCGTCTTTCTTAAAAAAATAACCTGATCCCTCCTGTTGACTATATACCCACCCTTCTCGTTCCATGCGTGACTTTAACAGTTCCTGTGGATCACCCTTTTCTTTCGTGAGATAGCGCTCTCGGGCAGGCATATCGCTATCTATCCGAATTACAGATTTACCGGTTGATTCTAAACGATACATGTGTTTCACATTATTATATCCAACGTTATTCACATATAATGCTCCTAACACGACTAAAAGCATACAAGCCCCAATAAAGCTGAATAAAATGACCTTCCATTTCTTATTCATCAGTTTCCCTCCTAAAATTGATTTTCTTATTAAATATAAACGGAACCAGACATCACTTAGTTGCCAAAAAAATTAAAAATCCTCTTTTTTCACTTCTTTTTAAAGATCATTTAAATATTTCAGTGCATCTACAAAAGTAAAATGGATTGTCAATGTGAAATCAGACATTTTTTTAAAGCTGCCTTGCAAGTGACGTGAACTCAGAAGAGATGCCCGTGGTACGCCGAGAGTCCGGTATTTCAAATCCTAAAGTAGACACTTTGACATCTCTTACTCGAAGATCGGCGTTATGTAGTCTAACGATGGCATCTCTAAATAAAGCATAACATTCAGTAGAATGGAGTTCAGGTGCAAATCTTGCTGTTCGAATGCTTGCTTGAGCTTCATCAAGAGCATACTTTCTTTTCATAACCTTGGGATTAAGGAAAATCTACTTTTGTTAATTTCAACCGTCATCAATATATAAAAAACCACAACTCTTTCATCACCTGATCAAAGTTGTAGCTCTTGGTCCTGATACATTTTTTTCGTTATCATATTTGTATATTTCAGTCTCGTGATTTCGATCAGTTCATTTGCCTGCATTATATTCAGGATATGACTATCTTTTATTAATATTTTCCGATGACCTTTCCCCAGCCCTTTAACGATGATGATATTTGTATCCTTCTTCACCTCTACGATTTGTCCAATGGTTACGAATTGTTCTTGGTTCTTGAGATCAAGGTAGGTTAGCAGCCCAAGTATACAAAATATAATAAAACCAGAAATGGATAATCCAGTTGCCCATGCAGGGGGATGATCCACGAAGTAGTTTTTGACAATTAATTGCACACCAATGATAAAAATAAATAGTATGATGAAGCCAAATTGCATTTTCAATTTCTTTTTAGCTCTTTCGTTCATAAGCTCTCCTTCTAAATCTTTTGCTCCATATCCGTTCAATATACCGCCCTCATTAATGGATCTTTACGGAGATGAATCACAAAGTCTGGATTTGAAGTATGATATACAAAGTTACCAGGCTCTACTCGAAAAAACTCTTTATTGGCATCTTGTTCGGATACGATACGAATTGGTGCAACTTCATCTACGATTTTTTTGTTATCTTCCTCATGATATTGAATAATGGAAACTAGGACAAATTGGTCAGGGAACAGTTCTCTCACTTCCTGCCATTTCATGTGTTATACCTCCTGTTATTTGTATTTTTAAAACTTTCTATCATTTTATCATATACACCTGAATTCAAATATCGTTCCTTCATCATAACAACCGAATTAGTCTATTATGTCCCTATCAAATATGTAGAATATACAAAAGAAACCGTACCCTTAAGTAGATTGCTGCTTGCACTTCCACCTGTTGCGGAACGGTTTCTTTTTTCTCATTAGAACCTGGCTCTCCAAACAATACGCCTGCGTAATCTATCTAATACACAATACCATTAAATATCTACCAGTCTATATCCTCATCTCAGCATGCTGTTTTCCCTGTAATCTCTACGCTCCTCTCGGTCAGCTTCCTCCATCCTATGGATGTAACGTCGCAGTGCTTCTTTATGCGTCTCCAATTCATTTATTCTTGTGGATGTTCCGCTTAGGAAAGATTGCATTTTAAATCCTAGCGTGGTTGCAGAATTTCCAGCCCAATCTTGCTCTAGTCTGCTATGTATTGAACGCATCTTCTGCTCCTGCTGCATTAAGCGCTCCAGCAACTGCTCACATTGCTGAACGGCTCTTCTCAGATCAGATAAAGATACCGATATTCTTGCCATGTCACTTACCTCCTGTCAAGAACTGATCTGCTTGAACGAAATCTTCGTGCTTTCGTTCAATATACTCTGCAATCTCGCTGATCGATTCCTGATACCAACGGTTAATTCGTTCTAGTGTCGCTGTAGCATCGTAAGCAATTGGGGTAAAGGAATGGCTTTCACTTGTGGAAGTATACGCCTCGAACATCCTGATGGAAGCTTGTGCATCATTGGAGAATCCGTCCAGGCTAAGGCGCATTTCCCTTGCTGCCTGCGCCAGCTCCTCCGGTGTCAATCGGATTGTACCGCCACCTTGACCTGACTTCCCATAGGCGGCAACCGCAATTAAGGGCGCCAACACTCCGCCAAAGAGGTTTGACAAGGCCACCTGTGATTCCTGATAAGTATTCCAGCGTGGTGAGATATCAATTTGTTGCCCCGTAGCACGATCAATAAGTGGACCGACCAAATTCCCCTGTTGATCAAACTGATATTGGTTCATGGAGTGATAGCCTTTACCTTCTTTTTTAGAAAATGAGTCCATCAATCGAATAATATTGCCGACCTGAAACTTGTCCAGATCAATATCGATTGGGAAATTGTATGTAGCTAGTGGGCCGCTGGGTCCCATCGGGCGAATAGGCAACATAAGCTGGAATTGCAGTCTCCAGTTTTGGTACATCGCATTGGCTGAGTCAAAATCCTGGCCTTTGTAGTACGTGCTGCCAACATGCCTGTCATATTCAGAAATCCCACCTGCACCTACTGAATCGTTAGGATGAACGATGTTTACCACTTTTTTATCATAGTATCCCTCATTTACTTTCGCTAAGCTTGCATCGTCCAGCAGATTGGTTACACTCGGGGCACTGTATGTCATGGCTGACAAATCCTGTCGCGCTGCTACGTATTGCGCTAAACCACCTCCAAGCGAATGTCCTGTAAGAGATATACTTGCGTCAGGATATTTTGATTTAACCTGTTCATAAAGTACTTCCGCCTGATGGAATTGGTTATTCTGCCAATCGATATCTTCCTTAATCGATTGAATAAAGCTTTTCTTGAAAATGTTATGATGATTCGGGTCAGTTACGGCATCCTCCAGTTCTCTGGTACGTCCACCTAAGACATCAAACACGTCTGTTTCGTAATCAGCCGCTATCCCCAGCCAGTTCCCATCCGGCTCCGTTCCCCGGTAACCGATGACAATCTGATTTGTTTGATTGTTTTGGAAGACAACGGAATCGAAACCCGACACTTTATTGTGGAGCTCAGCACCTTCAGGTTCAATGACTTTCCATTGTGCATATTCCCCCTCCTCTGTAAGCGGTGTGCCGGCAGAAATGTCCCTCTGATAAGCAAAGTTAGATATTTTCTGGTATAACTCGTCGCTAATGTAACCGTTTTGCATAAATACCTCCTGAATTGAACATTTCAATATGATTATGTAAACTAGTGATAATTCAATCTTTATAGTATATTAATACCAGTCTAAGAAAGTAGAGGTGTCCCTTTTGAGAAAACCTTTCTTCCTGTTTGTAATCTTAATTATCTCATCTCTCTTGCTTGGAGCATGTGCCTCCAAAGAGGAAAAGGAGATTGTATCCTCCGCCGAGAAGTTCGCTGCAAATTATGTTCTCGAAAAATACGGTGTAACGGTTCGTTTTACGGAGTATAGATTCTCTCCTCCCGATCTAAGCAAGTCTCTAGGCCTCCACGGCTATGCCGAAGGCGATAAGAAAAAGAAGGTATTCGTTATGGTAAATTACGATCCATTAAGTGTGGAGACACTATCGCTTCCTGATGGAATATCCAAGAAATCAGATTCCAAATAGAGCGTTGAAGTATATTTTTTTAACTATCAATCTATATAAATGCTTTTGAAAATATAGGGAATATATGGATTTTATCTTTCGTTGATCACTTCTGTCAACGTTCCCCGCAACAATAAAATGAAGAAACAAATGCGATCTACATAATAGAATGATTGTACTCTCAAATTATGATATATCTCTGTTTGAAGAAGTTCTCTACTGATCCAATACATTGTGGACATACGTAAATAGGGGGAGAAACATATAGCTCCTCTCCCTTCTAATGACGCCTGCTTAATCAGACCCACGATCCCATTAATCCCCTGCGTCCACCTAAAACATCGAACACGTCTGTTTCGTAATCAAACGATATACCACTCCAGTTCTCATCTGGTTCCGTTACTCTGTGACTGATGACAATCTGATTCGTCTGATTTTTTTGTGGAGGACAACGAAATCGAAACCCGACACTTTATTCTGGAGCTTGGCACTCTCATGTTCAATGGATTTCAATTACGCATAATCCCGCTCATCTTTAAGAGGTGCTCAGTTTAAACGTTGTCTTAGTAAGCAAGTGCAGATATTTTCCAATATACATCATCGCTAATGTAATCTCGTTAGGCCCCCATGTCTACATAAACATAGAAGGCGATAAGAAAAAGAAGGTGTTTGTTTTTGTAAACTACTATTTTTTAAGTATGAAGACAGACACTATCCCTCCCTGAAGGTATATACAAAAAACCAAATTTAAATAGGTATCCCCCTTCACCGTAGCAGGTTTTATCCATACACTGCTTACCGAAAAGGGGGACTTTTCTTTGTTTATATCTACTTAGTTTAAAAGCTATGAGCTATTTCATGGTTAACCCAGCAATTGATCTATCGTTGGATTCTCTCTCAGCATGCGCATGATTACCGTTAAGGCTTCCGCCCTCGTGAGATTGGCGTCCGGTTCAAACCGATTCTGGCTCTTGCCCTCCAGTATACCCGCTTTTGCAGCCGTTTCAATGATCTCCTTCGCCCAATGCTTGGGTGCTACGTCAACGAATGTTGCTGCATCGCCAGATACACTATTCTGAAAAATCAGGATTTTTGAGATCATAGCAACCATCTCGGCTCGTGTAATCCTGTAATCAGCGTGGAACGTTCCGTCAGAGTACCCGTTGATAACTCCATTGGAAGCAAGAATTGCTATAGAGTCTCGCGCCCAGGAGTTTTGAATATCCCGTAACTCAAACATTCCGCTTCCTGAGCGCAGAGCAAATGCTTTAACAAGAAGTGTGCTGAACTCTGCCCTTGTAATAGAAACATCCGGTTTGAATCTGCCGTCTGGGTAGCCATTGATTATACCTATCTTGGTAGCGGACAAAATATCTTTGGAAGCCCAGTGGGACGCTACATCCCGGAACGTTACAGAATTACCTGCCAATGACTTTTGTATAAAAGCTACGAGCCGATCGGTTTCAACAAGAGCTTGAAAATGCTTGGTCTCCTTAGCAGGAGGTATTGAAGGTTCCGTTTTAGCCGGAGTACTATTATCGATTGAAGTGCTTGTATTGGTTGAACTGCTCGGAGAAGATCCTGACCCCGAAACTGGCGTGCCAGTTACTGTTATGTTGATATCTACCGATTGGGTTCCATACACAGCACTGACGACAGTGCTGCCCGCTGTCTTACCTGTAACCCTCCCACTGCTAACAATAGCAATTGACGGATTACGAACAATCCAGGTTACCCATGAGGTCACATCTTTTTGCGACTGATCTGAGAAAACAGCTGTAATCGCTACAGAAACCGTTTGTCCGGTCGATACGCTCAACGTATTCGTATCCGTCTTTAAACTGTTTAATCCCTGCAAGGTAATGCTCTTTGTTGCGATGCCGCTCATTTTGTTGCCGTCGCTTACGGTAAAGCTGATCGTGCGCGTCGTCATATTCGTAGAAACTTGTGTGTTACTGTAAGTAACTGCTTGCAATGCGTTCTGCCACTGCGCCAACGTTGCGGTTCCACCTGCGGACGTCAGCGTCAGAACACCCATGAGAGCATCATAATTCGCCGTAATATTCCCCATGCTCGCTCCATCATTGGTGTAAGCCAATACGTCTTTTCCCGCGTCCAAGTGGCTCGTGATGCTAACCGTTGCACTGGCCAAGGTTGCATTATCCAAATCGGATACCGCCAGACCGCCGTCAATAGCAACCGGAGTCGAAGTTCCAGAGATGTAATTGGTCAAACCATCACTCGTGGTCACAATAGGTGTCTGGTTGGTATCCATCACCATCACAGTTCGTGTCGCTGGATTGCTCACATTGTCGTCATCCGTCACCATGAAGCTTACTACACGTGTCGCCGCATTTGGCTTGATCGCCGTATTGGTATAAGTAATCGATCTCAAGGCAGCTTGCCACTGCGCCAACGTTGCAGTTCCGCCCGATGATGTCAGCGTCAGCACACCCGTAGATGCATTATAACTGGCTGTAATATTCCCCATGCTCAGCCCGTCATTGATGAAACCCAGCACATCTTCTCCAACATGAAGATTACCTGTAATGGTCACTGTTGCGCTTGAAAGCGTGGTGTTGCTATCTGCGGTTACCGTTATGCCAGAGTCGATAACGACCGGAGTTGAAGGTATATTATCCCCAGCCACAAATGAAGCCGAACCGCTGCTTGTAGTCAGCATCGGAGGCGCGATCACCGCCACTTCCACAGGATGTGTAGCAGCAACGCTTGCTTTTGTTCCGTCGCTTACGATATAGCTAATATTGCGTTGCCCTGGCGTGGCGCTCGTGCTTGAGAACGAAATTCCCCTCAACGCTCTCTGCCACTGCGCCAACGTTGCGGTTCCGCCAGATGATATCAGCGTCATTACACCAGTAGAGGCATTATAACTCGCCGTTATATTTCCCATGCTAGCCCCATCATTGGTGTATGCCAATACGTCTTTTCCCGCGTCGAAATTGCTCATAATACTAACCGTTGCGCTAGCCAAGGTTGCATTATCTAGGTCGGATACCGTTAGACCGCTGTCAATATCCGCCGGAGTCGAAGCTCCAGAGATGTAATTCGTCGAACCACCACTTGTGGTCACGATTGGTGACTGGTCCGTAGCGGCAACCGTTATATTTCGTGTCGCCGTACTACTTGCATCCACACCGTCCGTCACCGTGAAGCTAACCGTACGTGTCGCTGTATTTGGCGTAATCGCTGTATTCGTATAATTTATCGACCTCAAAGCGGCTTCCCACTGCACCAACGTTGCCGTTCTGCCCGATGATGTCAGCGTCAGCACGCCAGTAGCTGCATTATAACTGGCTGTAATATTTCCCTTGTTCAACCCGTCATTAATGAACATCAGCACATCTTCTCCAACGCGAAGATTGCCTGTAATCGCCACTGTTGCGCTTGCAAGCGTAGTGTTGCTATCTGCGGTTACCGTTATGCCAGAGTCGATCGCAACCGGAGTTGAGGACGCATTATCTCCAGCCACGAATGAAGTCGAACCGCTGTTTGTCGTCAGCATCAGAGGCGTGATCACCGTTACTTCCACTGAACGTGTAGCAGCACCGCTGGTCTTCATTCCATCATTTACGGCATAGCTAATGATACGCTGCCCTGGCGTGGCACTTGTACTTGAGAATGAAATACTTCTCAACGCACTCTGCCACTGCACCAACGTTGCAGTTGCGCCTGATGATGTCAGCGTCATCACGCCAGTAGATGAATTATAACTCGCCACGATATTTCCCATGCTCGCCCCATCATTAGTGTATGCCAATACGTCTTTTCCCGCGTCGAAGTTGCTCGTGATGCTAACCGTTGCGCTGGCCAAGGTTGCATTGTCTAGGTCTGATACCATTAGACCGCTGTCGATCGCCAACGGAGTCGAAGCTCCGGAGATGTAATTCGCCGAACCACCACTTGTGGTCACGATTGGTGTCTGGTCGGTAGCTGTAACCGTTATAATTCGTGTTGCCGTGTTACTTGTATCCACACCGTCCGTCACCGTAAAGCTAACCGTACGTGTCGCCGTATTTGGCGTAATCGCTGCATTGCTATAAGTAATTGATCTCAGAGCGTTCTGCCACTGCGCCAACGTTGCGGTTGCGCCTGATGATGTCAGCGTCAGCACGCCAGTACCTGCATTATAACTGGCTGTAATATTCCCCATATTCTGTCCGTAATTTATGAACATCAGCATATCTTCTCCAGCATGAAAATTACCTGTAATCGCTACTGTTGCGCTTGCAAGGGTATTGGTGCTATCCGCGGTTACCGTTATGCCAGAGTCGATCGCAACCGGAGTTGAGGACACATTATCTCCAGCCACGAATGAAGCAGTACCTCCAGTTAGAGTTAACACAGGACCCGTTGCTGCAAAGGTTGTCGGTATAATATAATTACCGAATCCCGCCTGAAAGGTTAACGCAATGGTGACCAGGACTAACATTTTTCGTAATAAGCTCTTCATCGACTACTCTCCCTATCGTTTAGATTTAATCCTGAATCTCACTATTGCTGAAACATAAACATTAATTAACACCGGAATTAGTTGAACCCCTTATAAAACCTTTACTACATAGACAAAATCCATTTTGCGACATTATCGAAAAGAATTCCTGTGCTTTAAGAACTATCTTTAGAACTTTCGCCCTATTCCGACTCATTAAAACCAAAAAAAACAGGTCACTTATCCTCTTTACGGAGAGAAAAGATGACCTGTCTATAGTCTTAAGAATAGCTATTTGAACCTTGATTAGGGTAAATGCTTTATGTAAACCCCAACAACGCTTTTTCCACCTGATCCACAATTCCATTGATCCCCATCGGTCCATAACAACCAATCCATGTCGCTGCATCCACCGAATGTACTCGCTGCTCCTCTCCCCCACCAAGCATCTCCAAAACCCGCTGCTCTGTTGCCGATATCCCATCCTGCATAAGTTCATTACTCAGCAGAAAGTAGTGACTTGCCTGCACTGCGGGTAATCTCTCAACCGAAATATGATAGGCCGTATCGGAGGTGTCAGCCACAAACAATGGTGCAGGCAGACCTAGATCACGGTACAGCACAGCACCTGTACGATGAGCGGCGGAATGGACACGAACGAGCGAGTCCAACGGACGGATCAGGGCCACACTTTTGCCTGCCAATACTGTAGCTAGTTCCTCAGCCAGCAAAGCAGTTCTGCGAAGATAGTCGGCATTAATCTGCTTGGCCTCTGCTCGCTTGCCTGTCAGTTCACCGAACAGACTAAGGATCGTCTGCCAGTTTTCGTTACGTTTGAACATGAGCACTGGAGCGATCCCACTTAATCGTTCAAGATACTGCTCATGTACCTCGGTGCAGATGATTAGATCCGGTGCAAGTCGTTCCACCGCAGGCAGATCGGGATATTCATATGTCCCCAGTAATTCGGTGTGCTTGAGTCCTGCCTGAAGGGGTTGGGGAAAAGATAACACGCTGCTTCCAAGTCCGACACTCCCTACCGGAGACAAACCCAGCGCAAGCAAATGATCCGCATACTGCACATCGAGGGCAACGATACGCTGCGGTGTTTCAGTGACGATGCATTCCCCTTGCATATGACAGATGACCAGGCCTTGGGCTGATTCATAGGATGAAGCTGTGCGGTTTTGCAGTAGAGCATTCTCATAATCTGCATCGGTTCTAGAAGCGGCGGCATGCCGGTAATGTAACGGTGGGACGCCAACATACTTTTTAAAAGCCCTGCTGAAATAATACATATCTCGATAGCCCAGCTTGTCGGCAATTTCTCCTATTGAAGCATCCGTATGACGCAGCATGCGCGAAGCACTTTCCATGCGTAGCTGGATGACGTACTCCATCGGGCCGAGCTGCTTTTCTTGTTTGAAACGGCGCTGTAGTTGTCTTACGCTACAGCCCGCAAGGGCTGCCAGCTCTTTCAGCTCCAGGTTCTGACGATAGTGCGACGCAATATAGGAAGCGACCACATCCACCATATCGGACTCCGCTCCCCCCTGACCACGTTCATACGCCATGATTAGCTCATAGATCATGCCCTGGAGCAAAGCGTTGGCATAAAATCGTTCGAGTCCTTCGCCGCGGCGCCATTTGGCTACTATTTTTTCCGCATTCTCGATCCATTCCGCGTTGGTTGCCGAGTTCTGCACAAATGATCTGCGCAGCGGGTGTTTGCGGTATGAAGGCATAACAATAGAGGCTCCCTCCATGGAAGAAGCCTTGTATTGGATCACAATATAATGAATGTCCTCTGATCTGGCCGTCAACGTGTAGGATGATCCCTTCACCGCATGACAGGCAAAAGAAGCTCCAATGTGGCATCCCTCGCCATCCATTGCAAGCTCCCCTTCGCCTCCGTATGCCAGCAGCAGCACATTAGAAGTTACATTTGTTTCGTGCAAAACGCTGCCTGTCTGCAAAGTACCGCTATATCCGTCCAGCATCTTGATTGCTGTGTCACTCCAACCACTTGTCTGTTCCTGCAGCGGCATTTCTCTCATCTCCTGACAATCGCGTAGGTATAATCATTACTGTTGTCATTGTAGTTGAGATTCTTTCTCATTGTCAATTTTCGGACATTTGAGGCAATATTCCCCTGACATCTGGTACCAGAAACAGCAGGTGAGCCGATCACTTTTGGCAACATGCACATCGTTCTTACACTCGGTAAAACGGGTTAACGGATTCTTCCTCTCACCAAACACTTGCCCGGACGCTACCTGCGTCAGATAGGCGAAGTCCTCTCGAATGATCTTACGTTCCTGCTCCGTCTCACCTTCATCAGGAGCGAAAAGTCGCCCGATCCGTACCATGATATTCTCCCAGAGAATACTCATCGAAAGGGGTGCAATCGCAGCAAGTGTCTTTAACAGAGGTGTAAGCTGTACCGCGAACATCTCTTGGACTGCCTTTTCCCGCCAAACGTGTCTATCTCCCGTCAGCTCTTCAGCCCGAAGCTCGTTCACCGCTAGAAAAGGAAATCGTGTACCCTCCTCATGTTCTTCGAGCTTCGGATGATAGAGAAAGCTGTTCTCCAGCTGAAAGGTTACATGCTGATGATGAAATGTCATCGCAGTCACGAGCGGAGTCGTCCATAGATAGCCAATTCGCTTGGCTAACATCGAAGCGGCAACCTTCATGTCTGGTGCATCGATATAATGTTGAAACCAGCTGATATACTCTCGGCACGCCTCTTCGTCATGCAGCTCACTCAGCGCAATGCTACGGACACTATGTTGAGGCGGCTCGCCAAGCAAAATCGAATGATCCTCCACCGTCTCTTTCCATGCGTCTGTCGAGAGATATCGGCTCATATTAGTTCGATCCGAGCAGGGCTTCCGAAGCCTGATCTACAATCAGATTAATCGCAAGCGGTCCGTAGTATGCGATCCATAGTGTGGAGTTTACATCATACGTGCGGTTATTTTTCACAGCATCCAGAGACTTCCATACCGGATTGTTCACCATCGCTTCTGCTTCTGCGGCAAACAGTTCATCCGACAGGACAAAATAACGATCTGCTCCAATTTCAGGGACTTTCTCCATCGAGATTTCTACGGAAGTATCATCCTTGATTCCTTCAACAAGTGCAGGCATTTTCAAGCCCAGGTCATTATACAGAATGCCGCCTGTGCGGTGCTCGATGCCATGAACGCGAATACCTTCTTTACGCGGACGAATCAATGCTACCGTCTCATCACCCAGCTTCTCAGCCAGTTTTGTTTTCATTCCTGCCACTTTCTCTTCATACGCTGTGCGCACTTTCTCTGCCTCGTCTTGCTTGTCCGTAATCTTAGCTACTGTAGCTAACGTATCACGCCAGTCTTCGTAGAAATCCAGTACCAGGGTAGGTGCAATTTTGCTTACACTCTCATACTGCTTCTCTTGGAAGTCGGTCATGATGATCAGATCCGGGTCAAGTGCAACAATGGCTTCCAGGTTAGGCTCGTCCCGTGTACCCAGCACTTCAACGCCACTCGCCTGATCACCCAAGTATTCTGGAAAATCAGTGTTACCTCCAGCGATAACACTACCTGCCGGCTTTTCGCCAACCGCTAACATTTGATCCAAAAACTTAACATCCAGCACGGCCACTTTCTTCGGTTTTTCGTTTAGAGTGATGTCACCCTTCATACCCTTGATCGTTACTGGAAAAGCGCCGTCGGTCTTCGTCTCTGTACTTGCAGGTGTATCCGAAGGCGTTGCCGCGGATTGTTTACCGCTATCTGTACCTGTTCCGGCACCGCACGCCGTCAGGACAAGAATCAGGGCCAACATCAAGCCCATCAGTAATCGTGATTTGTGAGCAAGATAGCCTTTGCTTCCGGCTGCTTGCCCGTTTGTTCCTTGTTTCATTTGTAAATCCCCCTTATGTATACTAGTGATAATGATTTTCATTATCGAAACATAAAGAGAGTATAAACGATCTGTGTATCGTGTTACCATGTACTTTTGCGACATTTCAGTCGGACTAATGCGACATCGTCATTGATATTTTACCTACACCTATCCACTATCCGCCTTTTAATTTCTCAGCAATGTAAGCCTGAAGACGGTAAATGTCTGCAAGAAGTTCTTCTTCCTCCGGCGTATTGCCATACTCCCCCAGCCAGCGCGGTGTACGGAACTGCCAATCCTCTGTCAGGTACTGCTTTTCATCTCGATACTCCCTAATATGTCCCAGGAAATATTCCAGTGAGCCGAAGGATTGTTTCTGATTATCGTTAATGATGGATTGAGTATTCTCAATGATAGTATGTAACATTTGCTCAATATGCTCTTCTGGATTCATAGTGGATCTCCTCCAAAGGAATATTTTTAAGGATTTGTATCCAGATTTCGTTCAAGCATTGCTCCTATACGTTCAGACATTACGGAAGGTGGGAGAGGTCTTTCATGCGTAAACCACCATTCGACGACCCCAATGATCGCTCCCCCCACAAACTGAACCTCCACAATCTGGTCTTTCATTAATTCGGTGTTCATAACAGCTGGTTCGCTCTCGTTCCCGTTCTGTAATTCATGAATAAAAAAGTCCAGAAACTGCTTACGAAAAAAAGAACTGCCTTTACTCGCCAGCAATGCGTAGAAAAATAAAAAATGCTTCTCAAAATACTCAAACCACACGAATACCATGTTGTTATAACCCGTGTCCATCTCCGTAGATTCACAGATTTCACGCAAATTCTCAATATGCTCTGTGATGAGTTTATTCAGAAGATCGAATTTATCTGTGTAATGAAGATAGATCGTTCTGCGGCTGATATCCGCTTTGTCAGAAATGTCCTGGATCGTAATATGATCAAAATCTTTGTTCATCATCAGTTCAGTAACCGCCGTTTTGATCGCTTCTTGGGATTTGCGTATCCTTCGATCCACCTTTACCACCTTATATCACCCTTTTTCTTCATTGTTAATACACATTTTCAAACCATCTGTGCACAATTGCACGCAATCCAGCTTTTTAGCCATTGTAAGATTTTTATTTACGTATACCATTATACATAGTTGATAAATAATACACTACTGTGCATTAATTCACAGTGAGAAATGGAGTTTAACCATATGAAAATCGCAGTCATTGGGGCTACCGGAGGAACAGGAAAAAAAGTGATTGAACGCGCACTTGGATTAGGGCATGAAGTTATTGCCGTTGCTCGTCGTCCCGAAGCCATTGCTCCAATAGAAGGACTTACTGTTAGAAAAGGGGATGTGTTCGATTTACCTGTTATGATTCAGGCCATTTCAGGGGCAGAAGCTGTCATCAGTTGTATAGGCCCTCCCCTCAATGTATCATCCACCTCCGCCAAGAAGGGCTTGGGTAATCTCAGTGCCGGTTTAAGTACAATGAAGGCTAATTTCTCACCAGGTACGGTCATGTCTGTGGGAATTCCAAATATTATTTCGGCCTGTCAGCATACAGGGGTTAAACGTATGGTGATGCAGAGCGGCATTAATTTGAGCGATGGTAGAGAATTTTCTTATGTCAGCCGTCTCGCCGTGCATCTGATGCGCCGTATTTTTTGGAAGGCCATTCAGGATAAACATATCGCGGAACAAGCGCTCATCCAAAGTGATCTGGAATGGGTCATCATGCGTGCATCCGTGCTTCAGTATGCGGAAGGGAACTTGGAATATACGGCTGGTCCACTCGCTCGCATCAATCCAGTTGCTGCACTTCCTTTTGCAGATTGTGCTGACGGGCTAGTACGCGCGGCAGCCAGCCAGCCCGATTGGACCGGAAAAATTGTGAATATAGGGAGATAAGTCGTTCGGATTGGAGGTTCGTTTCATTTCTTATATACTCTATGTAGGTCTGTGTTAAAACAAAAGAATCGATGCCCCATAATAACTGAGACATCGATTCATATCATCTAACTATGAGGTGAATCATGAGTATGCGACTAAAAAGGAAGTATCTCACTATAGTGTTCACCGTTTCCATTATTGCTTTTCCTATTATCATTGGATTTTATATGTTCAACAAGGTTGTCGACCCGGAAGAGATAATGGTTACGAAGACTGACGTTTCTCCTGAGCTTATTACGATACAAGGTGGATTCGGAGACAGTATCAGCAAATATCACGGCTACAACATCTCACATCATGATCATTCACTATTCATCCAGATCAAAGGCAGCCAACTTCCGATTGGAGGTCATAACGACTTCAACATTTCATTCTCTAACACATATGGGAATATTGATGAAATCTACTTAGTAGGGCAGGACAACGCTAAAAGAAAGATTTGGCCTCAGACATAACGGATACCTGCCTTCCCGTCGCTCTCATCATTGCATTTCCTATTACTTCGCCTGCTTTTCAACCAACTCTTGTTTGATTCTGCCAATCTGGTCGAGATGGTTCTGCACATGAGCGACAAAAGCAGGAATGATTGCAGCTAGAGATACCGTCTCGCCTTTGAAGTTAATGCCGGTTTTCTCCCATTCTTCGTCGCTCAGCCGCTCCAGTAGTCCTGAGTTGTACTGCACCAGACCATTAGCAATCGTAAGCAACTGAGAAATCTGCTCCTCATTTGCCTTTTGTCCGGCAACCCATGCATCCTGGTTAAACCCAGGCAGCGTCGCTGGTGATCCCGCTAATATTTCACGGATGCGGAAGGATACGACGATACTGTGATCCACCAGATGTCCCAGCACTTCCGTAACACTCCAGGAGGAAGGAGAAGACTTCCACCTCAACTGCTGCTCGGTCAAACCTGCAATCTCCTGTTCAATCTCTTCATAAGCGTGTACATATGCCGATATAATGGATTCTGTCTTCACTGTTGTGTTCCCCATGATTACCGCTCTCCGATCTATATAAGTTTAACTACAATACGGATGATAGGATTTGCTATGTTTACACCAGTTCCCCCGTAAATGCTTCTTTCAGCAATTGGAATGAACGTGTTCGTTGTTCAAAATCGGGAATAATCGTTGTAAACACAAAGCTGTTTACGCCATATTCCTCCGACAGCTCAAGCAGTCGCTTCCGCACCGTTTCCTTGGTACCGCGTGTAATGTCCGCTTCGCGCTCCACCACCGTATACGTTTCTCCCGCCTGTCTTGCGAATTCTGCTGCTTGCTCCAACGTCTGCACATTCACGGTTTTGCCACTCGCCAGCGTTGCACGCACGGTTTTGTGCTGTCCCGCCAGCGCATTTGCCTCTTCTTCCGTATCTGCCGCTATGACCGACAAGGCCAGAATGGCTTCAGGCTCTCCGCCATGTTCGGTGTTAAACTGCGTGCGGTACGTATCCAGTGCGATGCGTGCCGTTTCGGGATCACTGTTGATAAACAGCGCAAACGCATAAGGTAGCCCCTGCTTGGCTGCCAGTTCCGCACTTGAAACACTCGTGCCCAGCATATAAATACGTGCCGGTTGACCTGGTAACGGATGCGCTGTGAGTCCTGGCTGCGCATGAGTTTCACTCGCCGGAGCGTTCAGGAAGTTTCTCAGTTCCACCAGTTTGTCATCCAGCGTTTCCGGCTCGGCGATTCCCTTTTGCAACGCCATTGTGGAACGAGGTAAGCCGCCTGGAGCTCGCCCAATCCCTAGTTCAACTCGTCCCGGAGCTAGTGTCGCGAGCACATTGAAACTTTCAGCCACCTTATATGGGCTATAATGCTGGAGCATGACACCACCGGAGCCGATCCGAATCTTTTGGGTCTGAGCAAGCAAATACGACACGAGCACTTCCGGCGATGATCCGGCAACCCCTTCCGAGTCGTGGTGCTCCGCTACCCAAAACCGGTCATATCCAAGTGATTCACCAAGCTTCGCCAGTTCTACGGTATTTTTCAACGCCTCCGTAGCCGACTGGCCTGGAAACACAATGCTCTGATCCAAAATCCCTAATGTAAATGACATATCTCTTCCCCCTTGGATATTCCTTCTTATGTTTCTGATCCCGTGTTCTTATATGGAATATGAAGTATCCGGTGTAATGCGTTTGAGAAACTGCTTCGTCCGTTCTTCCTTCGGATAGCGGAACAACTGCTTCGGCTCTCCTTCTTCCACAATGACCCCGCCATCCATAAATACAACATGGTTCGCCACTTCCTGTGCAAAACCCATCTCGTGAGTCACGATGATCATCGTGATGCCTTCCTCTGCAATCTGCCGAATTACCGCCAGCACTTCACCTACAAGTTCCGGGTCCAGCGCCGAAGTCGGTTCGTCGAACAAAATAACCTCTGGGTTCATCGCCAGGGCCCTGGCGATCCCGACACGTTGTTGCTGTCCACCTGAAAGCTGGCTAGGGTATGAATCGAGCTTGTTTCCGAGACCTACCTTTTCAAGCAAAGCGACACTCCGCGTCCGTGCTTCCTCTTTAGCCACTTTGCGGACAGCCACCAGTCCTTCCATTACATTTTGCAATGCTGTTTTGTGGCGGAACAGATTATATTGCTGGAAGACCATCGCTGATTTTTGGCGTAAGGCATGGATATCCTTTTTGGCGTGTTTGCCGTAATCCAAGTTGAAACCACCGAGTGTGATATGCCCGGAGTCTGGTTTTTCCAAATAGTTAATGCAGCGCAGAAGCGTTGTTTTGCCTGATCCACTCGGCCCCAGAATCGCAACGACCTCTCCACGTGCCACCTTCAGATCGATTCCTGACAACACCTTATTGTCTCCGAAGCTTTTGTGTATTTGCTTGAGTTCAATCATGACACGCCTCCCCGGTTGTACGATCTGAACCGCTTCTCTGCCACTGCGGTCAGTCTTTCAATCATGACGGTCAGTCCCCAGAAGATGAGGGCCGCCGCCACATATGCCTCGAAAAATTTCCAGTTGGTCGATGCGACAATTTGCGCCTTGGCGTTAATCTCCACCACCGAGACCGCAAATGCCAGTGTAGATCCATGCAACATGCCAATCAGCATGTTAGAAACGTTGGGTAGACTGGCTGCAAAAGCCTGTGGCAACACAATTCTGCGCAGTGCCTTCGTCGCTGTCATACCCAGTGAATACGCCGCTTCAATCTGACCGCGATCCACCGCGAGCAAGCCGGATCTGACAATCTCTGACGCATAAGCACCAGCCGTAATCGAGAATGCCAGGTAAGCAAAACCGATCAATGGAATGGACGACGAGTTGAACCCCAGTCCGAGTGAGGAAGACACGCTGTCAATAATCATCGGCAGTCCGAAATAGATCAGTAGCAGATGTGTAATCATCGGTGTTCCGCGAATAAACGTAACGTAGGCCGTCGCCAGCTGGCTTAGTACAGGAATCCGAAACTGGCGGAGAAGGGCGACCGCTGTGCCGATGATAAAACCAAGTACCACCGAGACCACCGTGATCGCCAGTGTAATCGGGATGACACCGAGAAGTTGCACGAACGCGGTCCATACAAAGGAAGCATCAAAGCTCATATCGGAGCAAACCCCCTCTTTTGCACTTTCCGCTCAAGTACACCGAACACCCTCTCCAGCACAAAACTCAAAACAAAATAAATGAGCGCCAGCGAGATATACGCTTCAATAAAATGACGAGAGATCGTTGCCAGCGTAGACGATTTGCCCGTCATCTCCATGACACCCACACTGAACGCAAGGGATGTGTCCTTCAAGCTACCAATCACCATGTTGGCGAATATAGGCAATGCCGTCACATAAGCCTGCGGCAATACAATCCGGAAGAACGCTTGTGGGCCAGACATGCCCATGGCATAAGCTGCTTCGACCTGTCCCCGATCCACGGAAGCGACGGAAGCCCGAATCATCTCCACCATAAACGCTCCACTATTGAGCGAGTAAGTCATAATGACAAAGTAGATGGCAGGTGCGCGGTTCGCATTAATACCGAACAAACTTAAAATTTCCGGCACGCCGTAATAGAACAAAAACAGTTGAATCAAAATCGGAGTTCCGCGAAAAAAGGACACATACAGCTTAGACAGCTGTTTCAGCACCGGAATATTGTACATCTGCGGCAGTGCCGCGATGGAGCTAATGATTAGACCAAGCACCATTGCACTAACTACAATGAGAAGCGTAGTACTGATGGTGGGTAAGAGCTTTACAAAGTAGTCGATGACATAACTGAATTCAAATGGTGCGCCCATCGTTGCAACCTGCCTTTCCTGTACGTGTTATTTCGTTTCCGATTGCGTAGCATCAAAGCCAAGCCACTGCTCACTCAGTTTCTTCAATGTACCGTCTGCCTTGATTTCCTTGAGTGCTTCATCGACGCGATCCGCAAGTTTCTGTTCTTCAGGATCATCCTTGCGGAACATAAACAGGGTATCCGATTCACTGAGTGGTGGACCCACCAGTTTCAGCTCGCCGCTCGGATCAATGAGTGGAAGCGTAAAGTCCGCTGCTACAAACGCTGCAACCCGTCCAGCCTTGAGCTGTGCGATGGAATCGTTAGCCACACCGCTTGAATACACAATATCTAGTGCATTGTTATTCTGATTGTTGTAGTTTTCTAGCAAGATGGCCTGGGCACTGGTTGCTGTCGTTAACACTTTTTTGCCCTTAAGATCATCAATGGAATGAATGGTATTGTCATCTTTGAGAACCGCGATTTTGTTCTTCCAGTGGGAATATGCTTCTTTATTGAATAAATATTTCTGTTCGCGCTCCGGGTTTTTCTCCATCTGATGCGCGACCATGTCAATTTTGTTCGTTTCGAGACTGAGCAACAAGTTCGTGAACTCCATCGTCTGCAGATCGAACTCGTAATCATCCAGCCGTTTATCAATTTCTCTGACGAGTTCCACATCGTATCCCGTCAGCTTGTTATTTTCGTCAATAAAAGCGACATTCGGAAATTGCGTGCCTGTTCCCACAATAATCTTGGTTGGTTCTTTCGCTCCCTCAGCTCCCGATGCCGTCTTCGTGTCTCCCCCGGTGCTGCATCCTGTCAGCGCTAATACGATTGCAGTTGTAAGTGTTAGAACAGACCATTTTTTCATGTTTTTCTCCCCCGTTATGTGTGCGATTATTTTAAACCACTAATTCTTACATGTTAACTAGGAATTAATTGATCTAAAAATAGCATTCCAACAGGAACATCGTCAACGGGTTTACTTATAGAACAATTCTATATATAAATAAAATATTCGATGGGTGCGATTACAACTCGCCTTAACATTACCATGAGTGTCCACTTGCAATAATATAGACGACTTCTACACTAAACCTGATCGTTATCTTTATCTAACGTGATCTCGGAGAAACAAGCAAAAAACCTAACGAAGAATCGTTAGGTTCAAGATGTCCAACACCCTTATGAAAGTATAACTAGCCGCCCCTTCTCCTTCACTTATCTTCTATATAAGTTGAACTAAAGATGTTTACACGGAGCACTCCGACCACAGAATAACCTTCCCATCGCTGTTATCCCCGGATTTTTTTGGATTCCCTTTTCTTCAACTTATATAGTTATCTTCGACTTAACTTCTTAAATGCCGAGTACTCTTGCCCGGAGTTCATATAACTTAGTATTTTTTCCGCACATGCAGCTGAAGTGAGTTCTTCTGTATTCACATCCAGATCATACTCATCGTAAGCGTATATGTAATCGAACTGGGAATGAGCAAGCCCGATCTCGCGATCTCCCCGGCTCTGCTCTCTTCTGGTAAGTTCTTCTTTGGAGCAGTGTACACCAACAAACAATATCGGATAATCCGCAAGCAAATCATAAAAATCATTGAACAACTTGTCATCGCTGATGACCGTATCCACAATTACATTCAGACCCAGCTCCGAAAACAGTTTAATGGTTGAGAAGTACAATGAACCAATCGGGCCAAATAGGATATCTGACATCACACCCGGCTCCACTTCTCTTGTTGGCTTCATATCGGGATATGTCGTATCTATGAAATGATCATAATTTTGAAAAAATTGATCTACGGACAGATGATGCAGCGGCATTTCCCCTTGCTTTTTCATTTCCAGCGCAATGCTTGTCTTGCCTGAACTTGACGTTCCGTTTAAAAAGATAATAAGTCCTCGTTCCATATGGTTCACCCTTATCTATTAAATTGGTGTTGCCTAGCTGAGCTCTTCTCCCTTTAAGATATCCTTTGAAAATTGATCCACAGCGAGCCAGGTAGACACATCTTCTTCTACATACTTCTTCCAAGCGATTACAACATGAATTTCACATACTTCATCCGATCCCATCTGTGACATGGGCACACTAATCCCTTTTCCAGAACTCAGGATGTACCCCTGTGCTTCAACATCAATACCTTCACCATAGGATTTCGGAATCCGATCCCCTTGGTTTCTCCTCATCATTAATAGCGTTCCGTCTTGTGTACCGATATGTAACTGATACGTTTGATTTTTATATTCAATCGCTTCGAGTCCTTCTCCAGTATCCGATCCACAGCTTGTCCAGTTATATCCCTCTTTCCACGAAGCCGTGAAGCTGCACTCATCAATCTGGTAATCATTCTTTGGTTTGATTCTGAATACAGCTCCCCAGCATTCTTCTACTGCCTGATCGCAAGCAAGTTCTACATCCACTCTACAAATTGCGAGTTCGCAGTCCCATGAGTCGTAGTAATACTTATACAACCACCCACCGCTTTTGAGCTTGGCGCATTCTGTTGCAAGACAGGATTGGTTGGAGACCGAAAGTGAGAATTCCACGGTGCCCAGAGGTGTACAAATAGACGGCATCGCAGGCATCTGCGGTATATCGTTGGTTTCTTTTCCATGAAAAAGCTTCATGTTCTCTCTCCTTTGAATTGTTGCTCCACAGCCATCATTCATTCCAGAATTCAATAATTTTCTGGTTTACCAGATCCGCCTGCTCGTGGTTAATGGCATGACCTGCATCTCGAATGATCTCATAATTCAACTGGTTGCGCTGTAGCCAATGTATCGCTTTTGGATAGTTAGAGAGGATGTCATGTTCCCCGATCAGAAACTTGGCCTTTCCTACCAGTGTGGCAAGTTCCACATCATCAACAAATTGTATCCGGTGTTTCATCATAGACTTGTTGTTGAAATACTTCAGCAAATAAGTCCAGTGTCGCATCAATTCTTCATTCTCGGCAAAGACCGCATAGTTAGGGCCACATAATTTTCGAAGCAGCTTCTCACAATTTTTTTCCGAGAGGAACAATGCTTCAGGCATAAAGGCTTTCATCATTTTGACCATCACTTCAAACGTACTCGATGAAATTCCGCCTGCCAGGCACATGGCTTTTCTGATTCTGTCAGGTCTTTTTAGTGTGTAAAAATAGGACAGATATGCACCATAAGACACGCCGCAAATATATGAATTGTGGAGCTGAAAAGCGTCCATGATGTCATCCATCCATTTCACCTGATCAAACCGTTTGAAATATTCGGCGTTCGGCTCACTTTTCCCCGATCCTCCAATCGAATCTACCGCTATGACATAGAACTTCTTGGAAAGCTCGTTCATGTTGTACATCCACATCATTGCGGCATTATCCGCAGTGCCATGGAACAGTAACAAGGAAGGATTATGCGGATCTCCGGCAGTAATCACATGTGTCTGTCCAAAGCTCGTTTCAATAAATTCCTCTTCAATATGAACAGCATACGATTGCAGCAGCTTGTCATACGACTGGTAGATGAGCTGTCTTCCTTGAGGTGATTTATATCGCTCCATTAGGCACCATTTTCCTTTCCTTTACATGGTTGCTCCTTTTCCTTTTTAACATATTGTCTAAAATATTCCCTAAACACATCATAGATTTCCTGCACTTCAAGGATCTCTTCTTGGAACTTTTCCTGTATTTCTGTTCTTTGTTTATATTCCAGCTCGATGTTAAATTCCTCGGCCTCATAATGAGTTAATAATTCAAAAAAGTACTCACAAGGCTCCTTCACTGCTTCACAACCGTCAGCATACTGTCCAGCTTCCATCAGAAAGCTGGCCCAGGATAATTCTCTTCTGTCGTATTTTATGTACAAACAAGCAATATACTGATCAAAATGTGTATGATTATAATAAGTACAAAAAGGTTCGGAGTGGATGTATTTGTTAACGATCTCAATAGCCGCACCTTGATATCTGATCGTTGCTAATTCAATGATCCAATACGGCGGCTCCTCATATTCCATAATAATGTCATCACAAAACGGGTGGAAGTGTTTGTACCAGATTAATTTACTCTGGAGCATAATCCCAAGCTTACAAGCAAACTCTTTGGTAAGTTCAATCTCCATACATATACTCCTTCTGTAAGCTTAAATAGGACTAACGCTTGCCTATGAATAATTTCGTCTGAGTCCAATGAAGATTATAACCATAACGGTACAACTCGAAGTATGGATACAGGCAGTTTTCTGCTTCCTGCAGACCTTCATAACGGGGCCATTGCAAGTAATAGGCTACCCAATAGTCACAAGCAATTGAATAGTAGGCTTCGCTGAGGATTTCAATCGCTTCATCGTAGTTTCTGCGAGAGCTAAGAAGGTCTCCGAGGGCTTCGTAAACCGCCTCGCTATCTTCTTCGTCCGTGCCTTGGATGGCTCTTTGCTCTAACTTTCCAAGCTCACCCTGTGGTAACACAACCACTTCCTGCACACAGGCCAGCTCTTGTAATGCTTCCATAGCGATATCCGCTGATTCGTCATCTTCTGGCACCATAGAGAACAGACTTTTCAAGCCTACAATGAGCTCCAGACCCCATTTTCGTAACGTTTCCTCGGAAGCAACCTCATATCCACCATTGAAATAACCGGGCACATATTCGCCGGTGAAGTCCTCCGGATTCAACATCGCATAGATCGGACGTATTCTGTTCAAGAAAAGCTGGCCCTCTGGAATCGACTCAAATACCCGTTCAACACCTGCACCCGACGGCATAAACCACTGAAAAAATCCGTACAGATGCTCTGCTTCAACCTGTTCGCCATCTTCTGGCATAAACTCTTCTCCACCCATTGCTAAACAATAGAGGCCATATTCCTGTTGATCCATGCATACTCTCTCCCCTCTTTTTCGAGCAATCCTACCACTCTCTCCATTCTTCCGTAATATCTGCATTCTCCTTGATGTGCATACCAGCCAATCTATCTACTCCAGGGTTTCGTCGGTTTGTCCTGAAACAATTCTTGTAATATCATCCGGGCTATTCCCTCCAGCCGCAATGTTATTTAAATTTTACCTATAACCAAGATGACGTACTAGCTCTCCTGTCGAATCACTTTTTTCTTATTCTTGCCAGAGCCTTCTCACCTTCTCTAAGGTTAGCCCGTCAAATTGTAATTGGTAGATATCCGGTTTCGTAGTCTGGTTCATAAAATGCAATCCGTAACTTGGATCAAATTCATTCATTATTAACGTCATGACATGTCCGTGTGTGCCGATCGCTACTTTTTTCCCAAAATGCTCTTCTACAATCTGTTTCAATACGGTCACAGCCCTATGCTGGCAGACTCTGTTCGATTCTCCTCCCGGTAATGCGTAATCAGGGTCATCAAACATCTGCTGTTCAGCAGATGCAAAATCTTCATCCGCCACAACCCCATCGGAAAAATGTCTTTCTCGCAGATCCTCCATGAGCTGGATTTCTAACCCTAAAGCCGTTGCAACTCCCTCCAAGGTTAAAACAGCCCTGGCATAAGGACTTGAAATGATGGTATGTATTCCTTCTTCCTTTAATATCTCTGTTACTTTAGCCGCACCCTCCCTGCCCTTCAAGGTAAGTCCTCTCGTTCTTTCTGTTCCTTCGTTAAACGGTGACTCCGCATGTCTGACCATGTAAATGATCGTTTTCATAGGTTCCTCCTTACATAATTGATCTGGATAGACATCAATGGCCCAATAGGTCTTAACATTTATATATGTCAAGATGCCTCACCTTGTCTATTACAATGATATATAATAGAGTATCTTTAGAGTTTATTTCCATAAAAGGAGAATTAAAACCTATGAGAATAAAACCTTTGGCTCTGACTCTACTTATTTTCTTATCCTTATTAGCAGGCTGTTCTAGTATGTCTACCTCACACAAGCAAGTTATTGTAGAAACGGCCAAACCCATAAGTGTTCAATATATAAAAAAGTACTATAATGCGGACTTTATTGTAACGGGTCACGATATTGATGCTCCTTACATCCATCCACGCCTATACCTATATGGTTACATCAAGGGACATGAGGATGAACATGTTACCGTTTCCTACGACTATGATAAACAAGAGGTATTCAGTGTACAAGGACCAGGCTGGTTTATAGATAGTCGAAACCCGAAAAAGGACGTACCTTCATCTTAAAATAATCTGCACAGAAAGGATGATATGATGTCTCTTTTCAAAAAGAAATACGTACTGTTCTCCATATTAGGTGTGCTTGTTATCTCTATCGCTACTATCGGAATTGTAAATAATCAATCCAAACCGGATCAAACCGTCTATAATGTAGTCAATCTTCCTGCCAACTCCATCACCTTCAGCGAAGTGGAATAGCTGCATGAGTTTGCCGAATTGATCGTGATCGGTTACGCAGAGGAAGAGTTTAACGATCGCGAACATGTGATCACCGCATTCGATGATGGAGCCATGCAGTCCTTTCACACCAACACCAACATCAAAATTAAGCAGATATTGAAGAAGCCCGAGGATTTCCTTGCAGATCAGAAGAAATTGACAATAATTGAACCTGTCAGCTTGAAAGAAGATGTCAAGTATACCGTTAATCAGTATGTTGAACTGCAGAAGAGTGAACCAAGTGTACTATTTTTAATGAGAAATACCTATGGTGACTATGGATTAATCAATGATAATTTAGGAAAATTCAGCTTGGAAGGCCTCAGCCAGAGCAGCTTACCTGAAACCGCCACAGCACAGGAATTATCCGAATACGCAGCATTTCGCCACTCGGTTATGAAGAAGTACAATTTAGGACAGGATTCTTAATCAATCTCATTGGTCATAAAAATACGTTTGATCAGATCAGCCCCAGAATAGGGGCTTTTTTTATAGTTCATGCCGTACTCTACAACTTTTTATCCCGATCATATTCCATCAATTTCTCCTCAATGAACGCCCATGCGCTGTTCAGATCTCGGTGAACCCAATCAATGTCGTCAATAGACTCGTCACTATATTCTCCCAAAATCAAAGTTCGTATTGCCTCTTCCGATTGTTTGCCTACAACAAGTGCTTCTGGGAAAGGAATTCTCCCAGACTTGGCTTTACCGATATCAAAAACACGCTCGATCAGATCGCCCCATTCGTAGACCAGCTCACTAAAGTCCAAAATCAAACCGTCTGGTCCCCAGGCTTCAACTGCTGCTTCTCCGATGGCACACATATAAATAGCATCTGAATTCCCAGATGAACCAAAACCATACTCACCCATGAATTTTAAGATCATGATGCTACAGTAATTAACGGCTTGGGAATCTCCCATATGCACTTCATATTTCAAATCACTAAGCTCTTCCAGCTTCAACTGCTTGGTTACAATGTCCATACAATCCTCCATATATAACTTCATATTACTCTTCTATCCGAACCAGAAAATCACGCGTACATCTTGAGGCTCTCCTAACACGGAAAGCTTCGGGATCGTTTCATAAATAAAATCGGAACATACCTGTTTAACCTCTCTATATTCCATAAACGCATCACAATAAAAGCGCTCGTCCCATTTGAACTGCATAAGCTCTTCTAACAAGAGCCAGCTGTGGTCATAGAAGTCATCTTTACTCTCTAATGCCACTTGAAGCAGCTCGGGAGAAAGATCAGCCGGAAGACCTCGCGGGGCATCTATAAACTTAAGATTACGGTCATTTCTGGTATTGGACAAAATACCAAACAGATCGTAGTTTCTAACTCCGCTGTAAAATTGATATGGATTGATCTGTACGAGTTGAGCAGCACGCTCTTCCGGGTACAGATGGTAGTTGGGATTGACCTTCCAGTGATCCTCGCTAACCCAACGGGCTGTGTCCTTCAATTCTTTTTCACTTTTCGGGATTTCGACCAGGCTGCCATTTGTCCATTGATACTCTCTTCGGTAGTGTTTTTTCTCTACATAAAACCAAATATCTGTCCCCATAACTCCTCCTGACCTTACTACGACTTTGTCGAATCATCGACTTCTACCTCTTTTAAATACGTTGGTCCAATGCTATGATTTCACCTTTCCAGTTCAAACTTATGACTTCTTTGTCTTTCATTAAGCACCAGTCAATGATCTTCCCTATCAGTCGTGGTGTAACTACGCCATCGTTCCATACGGGTGTTCGAACTCTTCGGTGACCCATATAATCTGCAGTCCAACCTTCAAACTCTTTACCGATAATCACTAACATTGGGACCTCAAGATGACCTCTAATGCACTGTCCCACCTCATAAGCGACAATAAATTTTCTATCCTCAGAAATGATATGTAGTTTCATGATCCCTTCATCGTCCAGATCCGGCTTTACATACCAAAAAAATAATCGATTCGCACGAATAATACTGCGTTTATGTTTCTTGCTTACACCCATCCATCCACCTCTCGACACGGCGCATCCAATCGCTGAACTCATTCATGATGAGCTGTTATTTTTTCATATAATTATAAACTTTAAAATCATCATACTTCACATAGAATCCTTCTTTGATAAGCATCTGTTCTTCCTTCTCAATTCCAAAGGAAAAAGCTGCGCCTGGACCAATTCCTGTCTGACCTACTGCAATTTCCTTCCCATTCTTATCGTACAATTTCATATTAGTGTCCATGGATGTACTAATCCCCTCGTCAGTAAAGTATCCATTATATATAAATGCTCCCGAAGGATTGTTCATATTAAAGATCGTTCTAAACGAAAAATAAATATCGTTACCTCTGTTTACCACATCCAGTAGCAGAGTCGAGTTGTGGATCTCGGCTGCTTGGATATCTTTTTTCATGGGTTCATCGACATTAAAATTAATCCATTCGGGTTTTACAAAAATTTCAACAGGAATATGTTCTGATCTCAGCGTGACGGTATACCCATCTTGGTTCAAAACCTTCTCTGTTATTGCCTCGCTTGGGGAGTCTGACTTGTAATACTGATATATAAATATCGCAGCTACAATCACGATAACCGTTGAAAGTAATGCCCATCTTTTGTTATTCATATCTGTTCCTTTCCTTTTCGATGCTTAACTCAGACTATATGCTCATCCCTTCAGCCATTTGAATTAAAGTTGCTGCGGACTGCTGCTGCCCAATCAGTTCATACTGTAGTGCTTTTCCGCTGCTTCCAACCTCAATCCAGATCAACCGGTCCATTCCGTGATTCGAAAAATAAAATGCTTCTGCGCCCCGAACGCGTAGCGGTTTCACCTGAGACAATTCATCCTCAGATAGGTAAACTCGGCTTTTGGTTGTGCCAAAAATGTGAAGGGTCAGTGCCCCTTCTCCTTGATACTGGATTCGGATACCTACAAGTTTGTTGTTTGGATGCAAATCACGGATCACGACCTGCTGTCCTGTGGTTCTGCTCTCTTCAGCCATAGCTTCAATCTCATCCGGTGTCAGATTATCGAATCCATAATAGACCTGAATGCTCTCAACCCCCGCATGGGCCGGAAACTGCGGCTGCCACTCCGTCAGCGTTTCCTTCAACTGCTCCAGTCCGTGCTCCCATTTAACGGCAGCATAATTCGTCTGCTGGGTGAATTGGTGCTCTCCAGCATTTGCAATGTAAATGGCCTTTCCATCACCGGGTTTCAGAGTGCGTATAATTTGATCTACGACGTAATCACTTTCCTGCGCTTCCATCTGAATTCTACCAAGAAAATCACCGTTTCGATTATTAATATCCAACCATGATCACCCTCCAACGTAGCTATTTTTGATCCATCCGATTTATCAGGCCTAATCAATTAAACCCACCCATGCTGTATCACATATGTAATACAAATCCTGTCTTCCTACCCTTTTTAAACCCTGCTCTCGCATAAAAACGATGCACTTCTTCTCGCTGAGAACCCGTCATTAACATCAACTTATAACAGTGCTTTTGCTCGGCGATATCCTTAGCCTTTTCAAGTGCCAGTTGACCCAACCCCCGCCTCCTGTAATCCTTATGCGTTATTACATTTTCGATCAATCCATAGGGTCTAGCATTTCTAGTCAGATTTTTAATAATAACTACAATACAAGAAGCAACAAGTACACTTTCATGTTCCACAACAACAATGTGCATATTCTTGTCCTGCAGCATTTCAGCCCAATGATCTGCCAAACCTTGATCTCTGTTTAGTTCAGGATCATTCGGTTGAAGAAACGTATACAGCAATAACAAATCCTCTAATTCATCTTCACGAATCAAACGAGCTTGAGTCACACCATCCCACCTTCTTTTACACCCAATTATCTATTATTTATTCAAATATCTCTTCGTGACGTTGCTGCCCCGGTTCACTCAACATTTAATCATCGTTCATAATAAAACATGACATTTCTTCTCTATCTTGTCAATTCAGAAAGTCCAGTTTCGCTTGCGTCAGGATTTTTGTCAAAGGTGAAGCGTGGCGCGTCTATGGATAGGTAAGCCGCATAGGGGCGACTTGCTGCTCTAGTTGGTAGCACCTTATGAAGAAGCCCCGCGACAATGAATCGCGGGGTTCATGTTTAACATCACAGTTGTATGGATGAGATGTCAGCATAGATGTGACTATTTTAAAAGATGACATCCATGGTTCAGTTTTTTATTCTATTTTCATTGTTGATTACCCTTTATCTCCTGAACAACTTTAAATGCACACTTCAAGCAACTCAATAGATTTAATTCAATGCCCGTCTTTTCTCTAAATGTTGTATAAATGATTTGAGCTATTTGATTTTCGTTCGTTGCTGCGTTTACTTGTTTGCATATCACTTTTATCTCAATATCATATTCATTACTTGGTGCCCCACCAGCCAGAAGTGCAAGTGGGTCCCATGCGTTGATAATCCTTGTGAGTATTTCTTCAGTCTTCAAATAGACCTCCATATTAAATTTTATAATTTCATATTATTTCTCATTATTTTTTCTAAATATTCTCTCAATCACGTTGCTTTTTTTCTTAATGACAGGTTCATCCTGGAACTTTGCGCTAAGCCAGAATGAACCAGAAATAATGCCACCGACTATCATTTCCTTGTTAACGAGTTCTTGATCAATGACAACATCAATCTCCCCACCTAATGTTCTGACTAATGCCCAGGTGAAACGTAGCTTCGACTGCTCATTAACAATCTCTGCCGTTTCTACGATTCGCCCAGTAAAAATGGCTGTTGCACTTGGTGTACCTTCACTATCAAATAGTCCGGATGGGATAAAAGATTCCACTGCAAATTTCAATTCACTATCTTGGGACAGGTTAAACTCTTCTTCATCTTTATAGATCGTCACTTCATGTGCGAATGCAGATAATTGTACATGTATACTCTGAGGAGTCAGAATTTGCCCGTAGACGCCTCGGTTAGGTACATCAAAAACGAATGGATAACTCCCAGATTCCATCGAATCATCGGGTTCAGCCCAAGCATGAAAACTGCCATCTAGTTTATTGTTTTCGTCTGGCTTTAATTCTGCAGTAAGTCCGATATTCATACGAGATGAACCTGAAAAATGTGGATTCAATCCGATAACCTGATTTTTTTTATCTATTTGAAGCCATATCTCAATCCCTTCTCCTGCCAGAGCAAAAGCATATTGCCCATGTTTAGCTTTAATTCTGGTTCCTGTTGAGAGTGCATACTCGGCGATATTTTCAAAATCTTCTGGAGAATTTACACGAAATCCCAATGTGGTCATATGATTTACCATTTATGCATAACTCCTTTGTATATTTACGTTGTCTGTTATGTTTCGCTTTGTCTAATACTCATCCATTGGACTGATTCACCTTACCGCTTTAGTGAAACAATAGGATAATCTATCAAATCCTTTAGATTCATAGAATTCATGTGCTTTTGTACGTTGAAATCCACAATTTAATATCATGTAAGAAAGTCCGTTCTTTGAAGCAAAATCCTCGGCATGGTCAATTAATTTAGTGCCTATTCCTTTTTGTTGAGCATTTTTTTGAACAACCAGACCATTAATTTGTAAGTATCCTATCTCATATTCCAATGCCATGATTTGCACCATTGAAATACAACCAACTACCTTGTTATCTGATACGGCGACTATTATTTTGTAGTTTTCATCTGAATTCAGTCTTTCGATCCGTGCAGATATATTATCAGAAGTAACAGTCGGACTGCCTAAGTCATTGTTCCATAACATGACTACATCAGAATAGTCCGTCTCTCGGATTTCTCGAATCACAACGTCCATGGTTAACCTCCGATCTCTGAAATGATACCTTATATTATTGAACCTACGAGGATTGATGTTCTTATCATTCCTTCAACCATTCTATCGTTCCTTTGGCAATAGTCTTATTCGTTTTTAGTGAGAAACTGTTGCCGGGTTCCAACAGATGATTCGGCACTTCTTCTGAATTGTGGAATAGATAATACAGATCAGCCCTAGCTTCCCTATGTTCATCCGGTTGACTATGTAACTTCACGACAGCACTCCAGAGCCCGAATTGCAAATCTGGATCCACATCAAAAACGATAGGTGCCGAAAAGTCCTCCGTAATTGCTGCCTTCTGTCCACCTTCTGCCTCGCTCAAAAAATACAAGCTAACAACCGCTACTTTCTTCACTGAAGACCACTTCCAATGTATTAGATTAATTAAAGCTCGATATATACCTCTTGTTTTTCCTCTTCGTTGTGAATCCGCCAAAATTCATACTGCTCTATTCCACCTATATTAATGCCAGAGAGAAAAGTTGGATCGAAAAACAGCACTTGTTCATTCTTCAACAATAACTTTTCTTTATACTTAGTAAGAAATCGACCTATAATATAATTCGTCGTTGATCATGAAACGCTTAAATCTTATGTTCTCAAGATCTATAACATTCGTAGCTTCCCTTGAATGAAAAACAATCACATTGAAATATTCCAGCAAGAAGTTAAACATTAATTGATACAAAGCTTGGATCATGACTTTCGTACAATCTGAATTACATTTCATATCCAAATCATATAACTCTACAACACCAAAAGGAGGCAATACATCCTCATAATCAAAATCATCATTCGATGTATCTGTTACATAACTATTTTTGATCCATGCGATCTTTGGTGAATGCTCCTGGTATAAATCAATCACTTTACATTGAAAGGACAAGTTTTCATTATATTGAACATGTATATGTGCAATATTTTCACTTTCTCCTTGTGTGACATTAATATGATGATTGACCACCACTGCTTTGATTTCTGGAGACAAGTATTCCACATCTTTAAAGCTAAAATCTTTTTCTTCAAGAAATGTACTTACTCGCAATATTTGCCCTCCCAACATCCTTAATCCTCATTTTTACCACCCTCATTCTTTCTTTTGCATCACTCTTACGATTCCACCATGGAAGATTTCAATAACCTGCCTCTCTTCTCGATAGACCCATATATCTGGAGAAACAGCAGTAACATCCTCCAGGTTTTTAACGATCTGATTCAACCTTGCTTTGATTACAGGATCTGATCCATGACTCCATAATATATAATAATATTCTTCTTGGTTCATATATCGATTTCCAAATGTATTCTCATCCATTTCCTCATACGCTTTATATGAATCCCATTCTATTCGACCATATAAATTGATTTTAAATTCCGCTTCAAATAATTTATATATTTCTTTTGACCGTTCATCGGTCATAACAATCACATCACTACCTAACGCTGCCAAGCATTCTTCAAACAACACACTTGTTTCTCTTTCCTTATTTTTCAGTTTGTTTCTTCTCAACAATGTCTGAAGCCTTCTTTTTCTGTCAGATGGCAAAGTTATCTTCCACTCTTTTCGCTGAATTCTCATTTATGATCGAATACGTTCTGAGGTCTTCGAATTTCCCTTTAATGAATATATGCTTTCTATAAATCCCTTCAAACTCCATGCCTGCTTTCTCCATGACTCTGGAAGAACCCGTATTCGTTGATATACATCTAGCTTCAATTCGAACCAAGTCCATATGTTCAAAACCAAATTGGATTATTTTCTCCACACACTCCGTCATATAACCTTGTCCCCAATAATCTCTTGACAATGCGTATCCAATCTCAGCTTTGTGGTGATGGATATCCCAGCCTACATAGTCGCAAGTTCCGATGATCTTGCCTGTTGTTTTATCTTGTACCCCCCATGGGCTAATCTGGCTTTTATTATATTTATCTATGATGAAATTAACAAATTTTTCTGTATCCTCTATTTTCATATGCGGATGCCATGTTGTATATTTGGATACTTCCGGGTCACTACAGTAAGAATAGATATCCTGCACATCATTCTTTTCAATTTTTCTAAGTATGGCTCTGGAAGTCTCAAGCACAGGTAAATCGTTGTAAACATCTTCAATCTTCATTTTCAACACCTCCAGTTTATGTATCTATAATAGAACGATTCAAGCGTTACACTTCACTTTCATGCAAATGATCCACTTCGATCCAGCTCATTTCTTGAATGTTTAGTACTTCCTTAAATTCTTCTACTAATTGATGTTTAGATTCCAGTTGAGAATAGTAGTTCGCATTCAAAATTTGGCTTAATCGTTGTATTTGTTCATCAGCAATTTCAAATCGTTTAAATGTCTCTAGATTGCAATTTGTAAACTGTCTTGTGATCGCCTCATCATATTTATTAGTTGTTTGAATTTCTTCTATAAGTTCAATTCGGATACTCTCCCCTCTAGGGTCGACATATAAAAATTCAATATGATCTTCTTCCGGATACCTCTCTTCCGCAAGCTCTATAATTATCGTATCTATTAATTCATATATTATTTGAAGACTTGCAATCTCTTTGAAGTTGTAAACTACACGATAGCCCCAACCATGGTCCTCGAAATTATAAAAATATAACACTGGAATTTTTTCTGAAATTTGAATTAAACTTTCCGGGATTTCTTCACTCACCTCTGTATCTTTAGTGATGAATACAAACCATTGATCATTTAAATTATCTATGTAAATTGGATCATATTTAAGAATTTCCTCTTTATATTTCATTAATGTTACGCTTCCTGAAGTAAATTCGCTCACGGTTTATGCTCCTTTTCATTTTTTAAAACATCTTTCCGTCAAAAGCAGCTGGCAGAAGATTATTTTCCTTCTATACAAATGACCCAGCCTTAGATCATTTTATCTTAGACTGGGTCTTGTGTAATGGGATTCTTTCCCTTTATTTTATTTTAAAGAAAACCCATTCATTTAATCGCCCGATAAAAGAGACCTAGAGCACCGGAATCAAAGGTTTTATTTTCAATAAGTTGAAGATTGATCTTCTGGTTGAGACCTTGGAATAACGGTAATCCACTTCCGATTAAAACGGGAGACACTGTAATTTTATATTCATCTATTAAGCCAAGCTGCATAAGGTAGTGTGCGAACCTTGGACTACCGAGTATGACCATATCCTCGCCTGGTTGTTGTTTGAGATTTTTGATCTCTTCTTCAATATTTTCTTTTACCAATCTGGAATTGTTCCACTCGACGTCGCTCAGCGTTGTTGAAAAAACAATTTTGACGGCCTTCTCAATCCACTCGGCATGATCCCGTTCATGCTGAGAAGCCGATACGTCCGAACGTACAGATGGCCAGTAACCGTGCATCATCTGATACGTCCCACGTCCCCAAATGACCGTGTCAGCAGTACTCAGAACTTCTTTCGCGTATTTCTCCAAATCTGCATCGTAAGAAACCCAGCCAATATCCATCTCACCATTGGGTCCTTCTACATAACCGTCAAGCGACGAATGCAGAAATAAAACGAGTTTTCTCATCTTCACTTCTCCTTGTTTATGAGGGATATCTCCGCTAAATCTGAACTGAACTCTGACATGATTCATCTTGTTTTCTCATATGGTTTGTTAACCACAAATGAAATATACGACTATTCCAAAAAGATGTATATAACGTTCTTCTATTATTCACTTTGCATCTCTATTAAGAATTTCAATTGTTGATTTCGATACATGAGGAAACGCTTCATATATGATTTTAATATAAGTCTTTCGGTGACCCAGCCTATAACCCCGAACGGAGCAACCATAGTAAGCCGATCTTTCATGAGTGTCTTGCCGTTATGTTCTTCAAAAATATGCTCATGGCGCAAGCTTTTAAACGCACCTTTCAGCATTTCATCTACAAAATAATAAGGAGCTTGGTACGCTGTGATCCTTGACGTCAACTTTTGCCTAATCCAAAAATGTCTTGCCTCGAAGGTTACCGTATCTTCATAATTTATTTTTCCCGAAGTAATTCCTGCGACAGCTTTCTCTTTCGTATGTTTCCAGACCGTTTGTGTATGAACATCAATATCTCTAGCCATATCAAAACATAACTCTATTGGAGCATCGATTAGAATCTCTGTCTCAACTATAACCACTCCACAATCACCTCGATACGTAACGAATGATTTATTGAATTAGAACTACATGAATCTGCCACTGACTTATAATCCATTTCCCAGTTTATCTATTCTTCATTTTATCCATATGAATTTCACGCAATAATAAAAATAATGGCAGTCCAAAAGAAACGCCAACGGTTAATGTTCCAATGATCGGTAACCACATATGCTTTACTCCAATTCGTTTTCCTTCATATATGATAAACCCAATCAAAACAACCGCGGAGATCAGTACATCCAGCCAAGCAAACTCGCTAATCCGATTCTGTCTTGCTTCATTGATTAGCATAGTTAGATTGAATCCGTTTTCACCAATCCATGGAATAAACGCCATGTAGGGCAGTGCTATTCCTAATATGGTTAACACCCCGAAGAAATACTTCAACCTCTCACCTCATTAATATATTATGTCCCTCTAAATTTAACTATTGGTAATGACTCTCGTGCACCTAGGCAGCATTCTAGAATGCCCACCTATGATCCTCTGGCAAACACTCATCACAGAGTAATCGATCATCGACAACCGCTCCGTTGTTTAGTTCATCTATATGATCCGGTTTTTCTCTGTCGGTTACCCACGAGTTACATTTGAAGCACTTTCCGCAGTTCATTGTTTCTGAATTCAGTAAGATAGTAGAACTACTCTGCCAATCTAATTTTAGATTTTCCCCGACTATCATTTCGTTCTCAAGTTCTGGAATCAATTGGTCACCCATTTCTTTGTATTCTTCATCACTTAGATCAATTAAATAAGCAACCTTAACAAGATACGTTTTCTTATTCATTTCCTTCACCCTTTAATTTGTCCTCTGCAAAAAAACTACACTTCAATGATTCCTACTGCAGTGTAGGGATAATCAATCTGCTTCTTTACTATATTGGCCTCTTCTTGGCCTGCAAATAATTCAATCAAATATAGTCCCAAATCAATCGATGTCGCTACGCCTCCCGCAGTGATCACGTTTCCATCCTTTACGATTCTCGTTTTAGCTACTTCTTTGCAGTAAGGCTCAAGTAAGTCATATACATTAGGATGGGTTGTTGCTATCTTGTCCTTTAAGAAACCGGCAGCCCCTAACAAAAGTGAACCCGTACAAACCGAGATTTTGTAGCTTACAGATTCGGCAGTTCGAATCCAATCTACAAATTCATTATCTTCTTTTAGTTTTCTAGTCCCCATGCCTCCTGGAATAAAAACAAGGTCATATGGAGATAAATCAGGTTTTATGACATCCACCTTTACGCTCATCCCAAGTTCATCCGTCACTTCCTCAGTCAATCCACAGATGTCCCATGTCGTTCCTTTGGTTTGGTCAAATAAGTTCAATCGATAGATAACGTCATAGAAACCAACAAAATCAAGAAATGTTACTCCATTGAATAAAATGAAGGCCATCTTCATAGAATCATTCCTCTCCAAGATTAAGTGATTCACTTCTATGAAATATTCTTTAATCCCTTATCGATCTCTTTTTGATCGTAATCAAGAATCGCCTGCAGTAGTGGATTGAGATCTCTCCCTCTCACTCGATTTAATCAATCACAGGCTCCATAAAGTTTTCATCGGGATTTGCAACCTAAAGGTCGTCACCTATGTAATTCAAGTCTACATCCTGTCCTATCTTTAAACTTGCCAGCTTCAAAAATAAAGTCATTCACTTTTTTAAATCCGTTCTTCTCAAGGACCTTTAACGAACCTTTATTGCTCGCCAAACAAGCACTTCTAAGAATTTGAAGATCCAATTCATGAAACGCAAATTCAATAGCCTTTTGGGCTGCGACTGTGCCTATGCCTTGATTCCAGAAAGGAACTGCAATCCAGTAATCCAACTCTGCTGTTTTCTCAGTTAGATCCACAGCATTTATAGACATGACACCCGCAAATTGATCATCCGATAAAATAGTAAATACATAAGATATCCCTTGTTCACGTCTAGCCATCACCATGTTCACCCATGATTCTCCTGCTCCGTCTGGATAAGGATAGGGAACATTGCTTGTCTCTGAAATTTCAGGGTAACTTGCATATTGCTGTACATATTCAGCATCACAAGGTAAGACAAAGCGAAGCGTGACTTTCATAAGAATCATCTCCTTTTCGGGCTTTTGAATGATTCTAGGGTTGCTTCAAAATCACCAACATCCAGAACATTATGATTGTTCCTTAATCGGTCCTCCAATGTATGGAGTCTTCCCATTCCAATAATCAATTACATGATTCCACCATCGTTTTGATTCTGGTTTTAAACATTTTTCAATTTCACTATACTCAATATTCTTATCCGATAATTGGTTCTGTAATGATTCCAGAATACCGACTGTAGCAAATTCTTTAACAAATGAATCTCCATTCGTATGAAGCTCTTCAATGACTTCGAATAGTGCATCGAATTCATCCGTGTTTTTACGTTGATAACACTTAATAACATGTTTGACGAAGTCACTTATATCGACATAGATCAATCTCTCTTCTCCAAGTTCATAGTTCTCTTGGATGTACCGTTCGTATCTATCTTTATAGGAGGGCACGGCTATTAATAACCTCTCCATGATTTCTTCTTTTTCAATCATTGTCGTATTCACCTTCGTTCCAGGTTCGCATCTCTCTAACATAGGGTGTGACTGCAAAACAGTCTTCCAGATCGCTCTCATCTTGAGCCCAATAATTAATAGTATGGATATGTAACTCATAGTCTTTACGTAGATTTTGTTTTATTCTATTCCATAGTTTTTGACCATCCGTTCCTTTTCCTTCGGAAAGGTAGTCATCCAATGAAGAGATCATAATGATCATCAGTGTAAATTTCTCATTGTCGTTTAATTGATGATTCTCGTAATACGTAATAAATTCATCTAATCTCGATGCATCAGCCGACGTATACTCCCAGTCCTGTGAAAATGGAGTGAGTGGCGGCAGATTCAACTTTTGTATGAGACTTTCCATGGATGCTTGTTCAACATATTTAGGAGTAGCCTCCTTCATCTGTCCCACCTCACCTTCATTTTGAATTTCTGAAAGCAGCCATTGTATGTAAGGCATTCTCGAAATAGCGATATACTTCCTCTGCATTTCTTAGAAACTCTTCAACAGGTACATGACTACTATCCAAGTAACAAGCATACAGATATTCAACTAAAGCAGGATCAATCTCGCAATAGTTTAATATAGCATTTTTCATCTTAGTCATGTCGTCTTCCCATACCCCTGTATCTTCTATAATCAATGAATATAATGCACGAAGTAATCTCTTCGAGTAACCTTTAGTATATCTAGTTTTCAGCGCGTCATCACTAGCATTAGAAAGTGAACGATGTACACGATCCACTTCCTCCTTGGTATCTCTATTTAAGTCTAAGATGAATTCTGGAGAGATAATGATCGGGGGTACTTTTTCACCAATGTCCTCCCCATGTATGCAAACACAAATGATCTTAACCCAAAAACCCCAATCATTCGGTCTACTTAATACATCATCCATCGAGCAAATGATCGTATCCATCTTCGTGACAAATGGGTATTCTTCCAAAAGCTTATCCTTGATATTTGACAATCTTTCGTAATCAATATCTTCGGGTTTTGCACATACAATCGTAAAGTCTGCGTCTGACTTATAAGGTTGAGCCGTTCCTTTGGGAATCGAGCCACACATATAAATGCTATGAATCTTATCTTTGAATTCGTTCAGGATATGCTCTACATACGTATCAACCAAATCCTTATATTCACTTTGTATATTAATTTGATTTATAACTTTTTCTAATATCATATGAATTCCTCCTAAACTAAGAACTTCTTTCAGCTATGTGTCCGGTGAATTTCTCTTGCTTGACATGCCTCTACTATGGTTTCTTTAAGTATTGGATCATTCCTGCACCATAACTTTCATTGGGTCTCTCCACGAATCCAAATTTCTTATAAAAATCCTCTTTACCTTTTGCCGACATGAGTCCGACTGAACTTCCTGGCGGATACGTACTTGTAATATACTCCATCAGTTCCGCCATTATTTTATTGCCTAAACCTAGCCTTTGATAGGAAGGTAACACGATAATATCTTGTATGTAAAAAGTAAACCCACCGTCGCCCACGATTCTTCCATATCCTACGATCTGCTCCTCAACCTCTATACAGATGGAATATAAAGTGTTCTTTAATCCACGTTCGATGGCCTCTATATTATCAGGATTACCCCAACCCACGATTTCCCTCAGATTCATATAATCTTGTACACTAATTTGTTTTTTGAGTATTTTCACTTCCATTGAAATCACCTTCGCTAAATTTATGGTGAAACTCCCTGCAATCCTCTACTGCACTTTGAATTCATTGAATTCACTCGATAAGCTTATTTTCTTTTGTTTGCCATCATTATTCATCATAAATTCGACATGTGTTTTAACTTTGTAATTGCCTGGCTGCTGGATAACGAATTCATAATATTCCTTACTTCGTTGATCTTGTCCATTATTTCTATATTCTTCACCTGGTCGAAGCTCAACCTGATAGCCAATAGCGTGTTCTAATAGCACGGTTGCGTCTGGAAGGATTCTCTCGCCAGCTTCATTATAAATCTCATAACTAAACATACCTGAGCCATGAGATATTTCCACTGCCTTTTTTGATGAATTTTTCAAATACCCTACGATTTGAAAAGTTTCGTTGACCTTAACATTTTCAATCTCATCTACTTCAACCTGAAAGATGGAGTCAGAAGGATCTTTTTCATTACTGGCCGAACAGGCAGGCAAAATTAAAAATAAGATCAAGGTCATGATTTTCATATTTAATTTTATCATTTGATACATTCACCTCATGAAAGATATCAGATAACGTAACGTACTCATAACAATAAAGTATCGATGATTTGATGAAACTTCATTCTATTCTCATCTAATTCAGATATGCCATATCCTTTCATAAACTCCTCTACTTCTTCTTCCTTATCCGTATAAAATGTAAGACTTTTTACAAGATAATAAATATCATAGTACGGATCGGATATCCCAGATGCTCCTACATCAATAAATGCTGCAATACGCCCCTTATGTAACATAACGTTTCCCGAACCATAATCACCATGCGTAAAAACCAGTTCTTCTGTCGATGCTTTATACATTTCCAAGAAATCCATCAATTGCTCAATGGTATGATTGGGAAATGACTTGTTAATAGCATCCTTGACTTCATGTTTTCTCTCAGTAATATTCTTCCTTACCATATCAATAAGCTTATCCGGCAAATTATCATTGAAATGACAATTATGAATGGGGATATTGTGTATTGTTCTTAAGCCCTCTCCCAGAATATAACCTAGACTTTTTTGGCCCTTTTCCTGCTTGTATTCTTCGGCAACACAGCCCTCTATGTAGGACATAACTAAATGTTCCTTACCGTTCTCCTTTAAATAACCAATAACTTTAGGAACCGGAACTCTATCATTGAGCCATTTTAATCTTTCTGCTTCGTCCATCAAACTACCGGAATCTTCAACATTTTTTTCTTTCAATACATACTTTATAGAATTACTAAACTCCAAAATGCACACCGATTGATAATGCCTTCCTTTTTCAATGGCTGTAGCACTCATTAATTCGGATAGATTGATTAATTTACTTGGTATAGATAATCTGTTATCCATGGTTTTGTACTCCTTAATTTTGTGTCATGCGCTGATTTCATTTAACGTTCCTATATTCATAAAATGACCCAGCCATAGATAGCTCTTATCTTAGGCTGGGTCATTTGTTGTCTGAGCTTCCTTCCATGATTAGCATCTGACAATCAAGGGTGATAACCCTGTAGCATGAATACTAGGTTATAGGATTTCAGCGTTTTCTTTGATACTTTGATATACCATAAAGATTTTTTAGTTGGTAACTCGTTCTTTTCCTATCGTAATCAACTAAAGGTTATCCATAGGAATCACATAATAAAGAGATTCGGCAGACACATCAAATCCTATGGACTGATACAGACTTAATGCACGTCTATTTTGAGTAACTACACTCAAGCGGATTGGAGAGTACTCTTGATTTTGCAAGAACTTAACTACCTTCGAAAGAATGTCACGGCCATACCCTCTCCCCTGAAATGCAGGAAGCACACAAAAATCATGGATTATGGCAGTATTCGTATGAAGACAATTAACTCTAATCATGCCTAAGGGTGTCAGACGGTCCATAGCAATATACGTAATACGTGATGACTCTTTAGTATGGCTCAGATACTCCCTAGTCCAAGACTCGGAATCTCCAAAAGCCTCAGATAATTATGTTGTAGTTGTTAATATTCCATAAGGATTCTTTAAAATAATTGATCGGTTCCTTGTAATCTATTGATTTATGAATCATTCTATTTAGCCACTTCATACGTTCAATGCTATCGTGAAAATCATCTTCAATAAACCACGTAACTTCTTTCATCGTTCCTAGGACGCTTCTATTGTTTGTTTTCGAGATAACTACTTCTTCGCTATTCGCAAAATATCTATTGATAAGACTTTCATTAACGCCCTCTCGGAGTAAGTATTCCCGAAGAGTTATCGAAAATTTTTCTTTCAAACGCTCTATTTGCCCTGTTCTGATTCCATCAATGATAATAGCTAATCTAGTTAAATCGTTCACAAAAACAATGTGTTTTCGTTTGTTCAAGTTATAAATATTTACATGCCAGCTTAAAAACAAAGCTGCATTGATATCTTCAACTGGAGTCACTTTCATATCTTTCAATAAGTCTTTGGTAAGTCTTAGTGCAAGCATTATGTTGTCCCCTCTCTTACTGATTTCGCCTAACGTTCCTCTATTCACGAGCCCGAAAGGCTTAAAGGAGCAAAGTGACTGGGTGGCTCAGCCACTTAGCCTTGCAGAAGTGCCTGCGGGAATCCAATTTTTCGAAAATCCTCGGACAAACCAAGGAGCGATAGCGACGCGGCGTAGATATGTTGTTATAGATGTATCCGCCTTCTTTGAAGTACCTACAATTATTTTCTTTGCAACACTCAACTACCGTGTCCTGTTATCTTAACGCAGTCCCTGTAGTGTGACTGTTTATATGGAATACACTTCGTATTCTTTTTCCAATTTGTAACCTAATTTTTCTGCAAGAGCAACTGACTCTATGTTGGCTGCCTCCCAGTTTGGGTGGATATTTCGGCTCAGGCATTCAAGAATCAATTTTGATGCGCAAGCTAGTGCCAAACCTTGGCGCCTGTACAAAGGATGTGTCCCAATTGTAACTTCAATACACCCTTCATGATAAGTATAAGAAGAAGCACCGGCAATAATCTGATTATCCTTGAGGATAACAAATCCAATTCCATGTTGCATAAATTCTTCTAAGGAAGAGAAGAAACAACAACAATCTGCCATAAAGGGATCTTGCAGTACCATTGGGTAAATATGTTCATCTATGGGTACGATTTTGAAAGCAGTATCCATCATTTTTATGTTCTCTTTTAATTGTTCTATTTGGAAAGTCGGTTCTTTCTTAAAGGAATACCGGTTAAACTTTTGGAATGAATCCGAGTAATGTCGAGATAAAAGGGATATCCAAGAAAACTCATTCGTAATTATGATTTTCCCCTTGCATTCTTCAAGAACAAACCGCAATGGAACATCTACTTCTTTCAAAGCTTCGACACTTCCAAGTAAGAATGCGAAATCTCCTGCAATAATTACGGAGTACGTGGGCTCCTTCTTACTGTCAATCCATGTCCTTCCTATATTTCCTTCTATACTCGCAAAAAGAACTGTATTACTTATACCGCTGCATAAAAAGTGAACAGCCTCGAGCTCATTTTTCTCTAATTCTAACACCAATTATTCCTCCCTTTGCGGCTATTTCTTATAACGTTTCTGTATTCATGAACCCCGAAGGAGTTATCTGCTGAAATCCCTCTTCGAAATGCTTCTCGCAAACCAAGACTCCGAAGGAGACGCAACTAGAATATTATGTTATACGAAGTCTTACTACTTCTCCGAATCCGGCCACGGATCTCCTTCTACATAACCAGTCAAAATACATCTCTGAATCAAAAGGTTCCTTTGCTATTTCAATGTCATTTTTTATTAATTTCATTCCATTCAGGTTTATTTCATCATTTAAGTAGACCAAAACGTCATGTATACCACCATCTCGTGATTGTTGAATGATTTGTGCAAGTAATTGTTTTTGTTCTTCAGACAGCGAACCAATGAATTCATTAACTTTTATATTTTCTTCTGTCTTTGGCCACCCAGTAGTCAGCACCCATCTCGATAATACTCCAGGCCGAATTTCGACTAATCCATCAATAAAATCTTTATAGTTCTGAAGACTGTTTGAATGTTTGTCTTCTTTCATATGGTCCTCCGCACTTTTTCAAATTTCGTATAACATTCTTGCATCAACAAACCCGAGAGGCTTAAGTAAAGCGAATGCGAAACGGATCGCAGACTTAGCCTTGCAGGGTTGGCACGTGGATCCATTTCTCTGCAACTTCTTATCCGTGACCGAAGAGCTTGCGACGATGCGCTAATGCTGTGTTATACATAGAGGGCTTGAGTTACTTTCAATCCCATAGATTTTTATTAACTTAAATTAGTCTAAAAAGTAGACTAGTGCCATTGATTGCAATCAAAATATATATATAAAACTTCACTTTTCTTAATGTTTGAACACTGTCTCCTTTGATTTTTCCATTAAGAAAATACAATGCTATTATTGATGCTATTAAACTTATGATGCTAAACACCGTTGACACCATACCCCACATAATAGTTTTCTCCTCATAGATAACGTAAAATTTTATGATAATTGCTTAAACTTCGTCCTTTCGTATAACATTGTTGTATTCACGGCCCGACTTATGTCGGGTGTACGGCGAATGCCGGATCAAGGGCGAACGCCGACTGCGTGAATATTTTGTTATCTGAAGGACTTTTCGAATTATTTGCTTATGAATTCAAATTTCTTTGCTATATACTTTGCTGTATTCTCGATATATGGAAAGACTGTACTATCATTAATATTTAATGCATCAAGTTCATTTAAAATCTTTTGCTTATTTACAATAGTTATCCTTCTTACTGTAATATCTTCGGTTCCTTCTTCATTCATAACTGCTTCATGACCAAAAAGCAAAAATGCTCCTGATTGTGAGTATATTCTACTATTTGCTCGCTTACTTTTAATACACAAGATATCTTGTAAGTCTGTTGGCACTATTCTTGGCTGAAAAAATGGCTTCTCTTCCATGATGTAATGAAGTAATCTACCAACAATTTGTTGCTTGTTAAATCCCTCCACATCAGCCTCGAATATAATGTTTTCTTTATCATCTTTCGATAATTTCGCTAGATTTGATATACAACTCGCTTTATCAGAATCAAAGTACTTAATATGACTCTTGTTTATTTTAAAAATAATAACCTCACCCTCAACATTCATGTTTCCATTTGAAGAACATGCAAAATACAAAGCGATAAGTGGATTAGAAGTTATATCTAGCAAGCGTGTTGGCAGTGAATAATGTTGCATTCTTACTAACTTATCCAAAGTACTCGTATCCATTGAAAAATCAGAAGAATTAGATAATATCATTTCATTAAACATTACATTTTCGTTGTCAAGAAATTTGTAATTTCCGGCTTTATCTTTTCTAAAAAGAGAGGGTACAAGTTTATATACTTTTTTATCTGAATGCCCTCTATAAAAAGTATCATTGTCTTGATCATTGCTTAGCTTAAAAATTTCTTCAATATATGATTTTACCGACTCTACTACTATACTATCTGATTCCACTGGATCAGGTAGAACAGTATCATTCTTATCTACTTCAATCTTAATAAGGTTTGCTTCACTTAGACGTATTAATAAATCTTCATCTTTGATTGCCCAATGAGTCCGATTAATCTCCCAACCTCTGATGTCTAATAATAACGCGATATCTTCCAAATCCGAAGATTTTATAGTTGGTATTTCTTTATCAAATGAATACTCAATAAGATACATTCTTCCCCTGTCAGTAATCTTTTCCAAATAACCAACTTTGGAATACCCTTCAAAACCCTCATAAGTGAACAAACAAGGATATGATTTAAGTACATCCAATTGATCTTGTTTAGCATTTTTAAAAACATCACTGATATCCATGTTTGTATACTCTAAAAATCTACTTTTATCTATTTCATAATGATGTTTTTCCCAAGCGTCATCTTGGCTAGTAATAAAAAGGTTATACATTTTGTCACTCCTAGTTTTGTAATATGTATTCTTTCAGATAACGTTCCTGTATTTATGAACCCCAGAGGGGTTGTCTGCTGAAATGCCTCTTCGAAATCCACCAAGCAGACCAAGGCTTCATCGGAGCCGCAGTATGAATATTATGTTAGCTGATGTTTGGTACTTCTTTGTTCAGCTTCCAAACGCTCTCCCTCTCCCTATATCTTGGAATCAATATAGTTCAAAATACTTCTAAATAAATTTATAACAAGTTTTGCCTCTTCTTCACCGATTATTTCTTCATTAGGATGTGTATAAGATTTGTTATTTCTTATATCATTTAAATTCTCAAGCAGTTTACCAATCGCATTAATGATTTGATTGATTGGTAAATGACTTTGTGAATAATCTACAAGTATACTAGGATGTTCCTGTTTCAACTTACTCCAGTAATCTTGTATTCTAGGATTGTTTTCTTTAAGTATCAGTCCTGCATTTTTGCAAGTTTCTTTTAAGTAGCCATGTAGAGCAGTATGTGCTCTATCAACAGCACTTCGACAATTATGTTGAGAAATCAATGTTTGACACTGATCAAGTGTTTCTTGTACGAAATTATAATTGTAGACAAGGTCTTTTGCTTCAAGTAATCCTTGCCCTTTTAATCCAGAAATCCAAGTCAGTATATTATAGTGAATTCGTTTTTTTTGCTCGAATTCATATTGAGTCAAGAATCCTTCATTGAACCGGTCTTCAAAATACTCCAAAGTACATTTATCTATTACTCCCTGTAATATCTTCGACTGAATAAACGGTTCAGCTTCGGATAATATTTTTATAAATCTTTGTCTTGTTGTACCTTCATATTCATTGGGATCAATGTCTACACCACAATACATAGGATAAAATTGAGCATGAGAAGCATATGTAAAGTTACCAAGGTAACCTCCTTCGCCACCGATGTACCCCAGGACACTGTTTACTTCCTTACCACCTAGTTTTTCCATCAGTGATCACTCCAAGCAGATTTTTAATTTTGTTTTACCGAAATTTCAGATAACGTTCCCGTATTCACGACTCGACATATGTCGAGTGTCTGGCGAATGCCAGACCAAGGGCATATGCCCGCAGCGTGAATATTATGTTAGACGAAGTCTTACTCTTCTTCGATACGCTTGATTTTTCTTATATCTACTTTCTTCTTATTGATGTGATTTTCCATTCTTTTTGTATGTTTTGAATGCCCTTTATCCAATTCACTTCTATAATTTCTTTCTGATCTTCGTCTTCATAAATAATGTTTACAACAGCTTCTCCTCTCTGATCAGTCTCGTTGATCGCAGTTATAACTATGTCTTTGACTCGCTTTATCTTATACTTTGTTGCCATCTTATTCATTGTAGAGTAGTAATCAATAATGCTTGCTTCCTTGATATTCCAATCTAAAAGCTCTTGCGACTCTTCTAACCTCTGGCTGTATAACAGCTCGTAATAATTATAAATAATATCTTCCACAGTTTTTGCTACCTGCCTTTGCTTGAGAGGTATAAATAAAAGGCACTTTCCATTCACTTCACATACTTTTTTATAGCTTATCTCGCTTTGGTAAGATTTCGTCTAACGTACCTGTATCCACGACGTCCCACCTACTTAAGCGACCAACGGAAGCGGCCGCGATGCGATTAGTCGGTGCGGATGTGTCCGCTGATTCTGCTTCCCTGCCGATCGCTTCAAGCGGACCGAGGGCCGTCAGGCCCGAAGCATGGATATGATGTTAGCAGATGTTAATGTCATCTTAGAATTGCTTCAAAAGTTCTTCTCTTGCTTTTATTAACCACGGATGGACTAATTTCAATTTGTCTCTTTGTTCCCATATGTTATTTAAATAGATTAGTATTCCTTCTGTTATTTTGTGTTCATCCACTTTTGTTCGTATGTCCTTCAAATATTGATGGTCTCCTGGAAGTTCCCATGAGATCTTATCAGAAATAAATAAGACTTTATCCAATAAAGAGGAATGTGGCTTCATAGTTGTATGACACTCTATTGCACTTAACATTTCTTGATCATCAATTTTAAATATTTCAAAAGCCATTGCTTTTGATAGCTTTTGATGTAAGATTCGGGCATAAGTTCTCTCTTCCGGCAAGATTTCTATTGAAAGCACTTCTGCAACATGTAACATTTCTTTCACTGGAATGACATTACTTATATCATGAAGAAGCCCTACTTGCTCCGCTTTCAATGGATCTGCATTATATAATTGAGCAACTCGTCTTGCTTCAGCTGCGACTTTCAATGTATGTTCCAATGTTTCTTTGTCATTATGTATTGTGAAAAACTTCTGGATATCATACTTTAGGTCATTCGTTAATTTAAAGTTTGGCACAAACTGTTCAAGTATGGTGTTCATGTTTTTGGGTTCCCCTTTGCATTAATTTCTGCTAACGTTCCTGTATTCACGACTCGACGCATGTCGAGTGTCTGGCGTATGCCGGGCCAAGGGCGTATGCCCGCAGCGTGAATATTATGTTAGCTGATGTTGCTTGCCGTATTAAATTACTCAAGATTCAAATTATAGATTTCATTGTTTAAAAGCCATGATATAGGATAATTCAAATCTAGTTCCTCAAAAAACATTTCTGTAAGCTTTATGGAAGAATGTATACCCCATTTGATGAACTCGTAACTTAAACATTTATCAGGAAAAAATGGATCAGGCGAATTAGCAAAAGGATTTAGACCAAATTTATTTTTCAGTTTCTTTTCTAAAGCCTGCTCAGTTATTTTTTCTGGGAATTCCGATTCAGTTGTAACCCATTCTGGCTCATAGTGAGTAATTGCATTTCTAACTTGAATTAATAAATACACATCTTGATAAGGGCTAACTCCCTTTTTAAAAAGATTTTTATCAGCTAATGTAAGAGCGATTTGATATTTCTCTAAAATACTGTATTTAGCTGTCTTTGGTACACCTAGTTCCCACATTGAGTTAATTAATTCTCTCTTCTTAGATTGTAATCTCTTATTATTATTATAATTCACATCTTTTATATTGGAGAAAAATTCATTTATTGTAGCTTCTAAATAACCAACTGTACACAATAGTGCGCCTGTAACATAAGATTCATATTGAATTCGAGTAACTACATCATTACTATTGTTTTTATTTTTCTCGACTTCTAAAGCACTCCTTGCCAAAAATACTGCAGACTGTATCTGATTAAAAGAAAAATTAGTTTTTAGTGTAATTTCATAGTTATCAGTCATTTTTATCTCCTTTAACTTAAATGTACTAGGCAATTTCAGCTAACGTTCCTGTATTCACGACTCAGCTTATGCTGAGTGTCCGGCGAATGCCGAACCCAGGACGAATGTCCGCAGCGCGAATATTATGTTAGATGAAGTATGGTCCTCTTGAAAAGCTAACAGCTGTTTTTTTTAAATTGTAATAGTTTATTGAATACTCTATTAAATTGAAAACTGGCATTTGAATAATTATACTTCATACTCTGACTTCTTAACTTTCTGTTTTTAATAAAACCTAATTTATGAATTGAAATTTTATCATAAAGAATGAGAAATTCAGTAAGTTCACTTACCGTACGGTCATCGAAGTACAAATAATCATCATCAAAGAAGACTGTCAATCGATCATTAGTTGAGTCATAATCCAATTTAAAGCCTCTACGAATATACCCATCCCACAATTTTTGTTTGTCTGGATTCGAAAAATATTCTGTAACATTCGCTACAATATAATCAAATTTCTTTAATTTGCAAATAGTAATTCGGTGATTACCGGTATCAACATAATATTCATTATTTAGTTTTATAAAACATGGTCGATCATTTTCATCAGAAGATATATCCCGAGTTAATTGTTCAGTATAATAGGATGAATTCCCCAGATAGTTTGATACAATTCTTTCTCTCCTTTTAAGTTTTGTGAATATGTCTAAAAATGATAGACCTTCGTATGAAGGATGTAATGTGCCTACTATTTCTTTAATATATACCACATGGTTTGTATGCTGTTTATCTGAATCGTATATATAGTAGTTGCATCTAAACTGCTTGGTTTTGCTTAAATTGCTTTCGTCTATTTCAAATAGATGAACCCCCATGGATTCTAACTCTTGTTTTAAAGTATGTGATAACTCTTTCATCTTTCTTCCTCTTTCTATTGTCATATTTCATCTAACGTTCCTGTATTCACGACCCGACGCATGTCGGGTGTCCGGCGACTGCCGGATCAAGGACGAATGCCCGCAGCGTGAATATTATGTTATCGGATTTCAATGCTATGTTCGAAACAAACATCATCTTCGAGTTACGATTTAATAAAATCAATACATTTTTTGTATATCAGCTATATTCTTTTTCGAAATCATTCAATTCTGCTATTGAAGTGATAACCCCCATTTGAATTGTTATTACATTCTTTGAAAGTAAATCGGTAGACAAGCGTGTGAATTCTACGTTTTTATTTAATTCTAGATAACTTCTCATTTTATTTAGAATGGACTTAACTTCCGCACGATGGTTCTCGTCATTTATACGATGAGCAACAAAGAAATCTGTATAGTTAACTACTAACTTATTTTCTAATTCCACAATTTCAATATTTATCACATAATCTTTTCCTTCTTTGGCACATAAATATTCTTGTACGATTCTTCTTGCATCCCGATAATTGTCGCATTTCCTCATGTTTTCCAAAACCTCAATAGGTACGTCCTCATCAATTTGAGTTGTATAAATATTCCGCCCATTAAAACAGATAGATTGTTTAGGTTTTGATTCATCGTCTATCCGATTCCACAACTCAAATACCTGAACCTTATCTTCTTCTCCAAAAACTGCTCTCATTGCAGTTGCAGAAATATACCAATCTGGTGATCCTTTAAGAGTAAATCTTTTTACCAAACCATTTTGAATGAAATCGTTAAATCTTCCGCGATTTAATGCAGCAATCACCGTATTTCTCTTAAGCTTCCATCGAAATGCAGCTTCATTCGGAGTAAAAAAATCATTATCTTTAAAGTATTCATCTGGATGTTTTTCTTCAAAATTTTTCATAACATCTCACCCCAATCATCATTTGATGACATCGTATGTCATCAAATGATGATTGTCAATTTAATTTTCTATTCCCTCTCATTGATTTCCGATAACGTTTCTGTATTCACGACTCAGCGTATGCTGGGTGTCCGGCGAATGCCGGACCCAGGACGTATGTCCGCAGCGTGAATATATTGTTAACTGATGTGCTTGCCTTTTATTTAACTTTCATAAAATTAATAATTTCTATTAGGTCTCCCGCCGATGATCCTGAAATGTCTATACTAGTTTGCTTTGTACAAAGATCATCGAGTATCTGTGAGAAAGGTATCAATCCTACTCCTTGTTGAGATATGTGTATAAGTTCTTTTTGATCTTTTACATTTCCATGAACTAGAATGTATTTCCAGTTCGCATTAAGCATGAATCTATTACGCAATTTCACTTTTTTATCTGTTTCATATTTATTTCGAACCCAAGCAATAGCGCATTCTTTAATTTGTTGCTCATTTCTTAACTTGGCACTAGTTTTTGTAAGTCCTTTTAATTCTTCCATTAACTCTTTAGTAAGCTTGCTTATGTAACCTACAGGCCTGACACTGACCTGTACTTCACAATAAATACAATCCCATGTATTTATATCTGTATTTTTACTTGCGAGAATATCAATTTCATCGATGTTTTCTTTAATACCACAAATCGTAAAATAACCATTTCTATTAAACCACTCTTCTACAAGTGTTTCTGCTTGTAATGCCATGCCATCACTCATTTCATTTTTTTGATCTTGCAAGTATTTCAGTTAACTTCTAATTTATGTACTTCATAAATACCACACATTCAAAGTAATATATGAACTACATATATGATAACCTATGGGGTGGTATTTGCGAAGAAAAATTTGGTGAAAAAGGGAGAACTTTGAGATACTCAATCTCCCATATCCATACGATCCAGCGGGCTTTGAATACGCTGGATATTTTTCGTGCTCACGTGCGTATATCGCTGTGTGGTTTGTGCACTTGTATGACCAAGAAGCTCCTGAATATAGCGCAGGTCTGTTCCGTTTTCCAGCAAATGTGTAGCAAAGGAGTGCCGCAAAGCATGAATGCTACACTTTTTTACAATACCTGCTCGTTGTCTAGCTTCTTCAAAAACCTTTTGTACACTGCGCTCTGTAAGATGTCGATCTGAAGATTGTCCCGGAAACAACCAACGATCAGGTTTGTATTCGGCGATGTACTTCTGTACAAACTCCCAAGCAAGATTGGATAGAAGAGTTCTCCGATCCTTTTGACCTTTTCCCTGCCTTACGATAATGGTTTGACGCTCAATATCCAGATCGCTATAGCGTAGACGAACGACTTCGCCTACACGGAGCCCAGCTGAGTACGTAAGGTAGAGAATCGTCTTATGCTTGAGATTAATCACAGCTTTCAGCAGTTGGGTGACTTCTGTTTCGGACATGACATTGGGCAGCTTCGTCTGCTTTTTGGGACGTATATATTGAAACTCGGCAGGATGGAGTAACACATGTTTACAATAAAATCGGATCGCACTAATCGTTTGATTCACACTGGAATGGGAAATTCCTCGCTCAAGTAAACTCAAACAATATGTGTGAACATGAGATGCACTGATTTCTGTATCGATCTGAGGAAGACTGGCCACAAATCGTTCAACCTGATTACAATATGCTTTAATCGTTTTACGACTGTATCCTCTTAATTTTAGAGCTTGCTGCAATTCTTCTCTCTTCCATTGTGTTTGCTCTCCACTTAACTTCCAGTTCCTTAAAAGCTCACTCTCTACCCACAACTCCGCGGAAATCTCTACATCTATCGCATTAAAGTGCTTTGTAAACTCCTGAAGAGATGCCTCTGAGTAGGGGATGATCCAGCGTTTTGCATCAGATTCCCACCTTCTTCCTGTTACCTGACGAATGCGCTGAATGTGGACCATATTATATGGAATTTGCACATATAATGTATCAGCAGAACCTTTGGTTAAAATGATGGAAGCTTCTGTTCGGTTGTTCATACGACATTCTCCTTAAGCCCAATTGGATATATGAATTCTATTGAATTTGGAAAATAAAAAAAGGAAGATCATTTTCATCCCGTAAGGGAGTCCAATGATCTTCCGATGCTTTCGGACATATGGTCGCTGCATCTACATGGCAGCGGCTTCTTCTCCCAGCGGCAGCGTGTAATACTGCGCCTGCTGGTCTTCGTGCTGCTGGTATACGACAACCAGCAGCGTCTGGCCTTTCGCGGCAAGCGGGCTGGCGCCAGCTAGCACACGCTCAAGCCGGAACGGAAGCACGTCCAGTACGGCGTGCTTCTGCAGTTCCTTTTCGCCGAGTCCCAGATCGGCGAAAGCACGGGCACCCATGACCGTCTGTGCGGTCATGGCCGAGGTCATCGGCAACGCACGCGAAGCGTTGCCTTTCCCCAGGTCCGCCGCTCCATCCGCGGCGGACTCTGCTGCGTCGCGCACTGCCAGCGACGCAGCATCCCCGGCATGGCTGCCGATCACACCCGCCGCATCCGCGGCAGTGTCCTCTCCGGCAGCCGCCGAAGTTCCGGCAGCGGCCGTTCCACTCGCGCCGCTGCTTTCCAGCCATGCCGAGCCAGAGGCTCCGGCAACACGAGGCAAGCGAACGTCTTCTGGACGTTCAGCCAACGTTTTCATATAGCCCGCCCATTGATCTTTCTGGAGCACATCGTCCCACCAGATTTTACGCGGCTTATACTTATGTCCCAGGAAATAATCCAGCTTCATCAAACCCAGAACAATATCCATGTGCGGCGTGTTCCGTGACTCTAAGAAGCTATGCAGACGAGTGAACAAATCCTCTAGCTGGTGTCCGATCTTCTGCCAGCCCTGACCCTCCCAGTAATCGCCAAAGGCCTGGAAGAAATCAAACGGTGAATCAAATTCCTGCTCCATCAAATACTTCAGCGTATGATCCATCCGGTGTGCATTCCAGTATTTCTCCAATACATCTTCGAGCCGCTTTAGGCGAACGATGTCGCTAAATGGCAACACGTCACTGCCCAAAATCTCATACGGCGCATGATCCATGTACGTATAATTGTACTTTTCCGCATCCAGACGCAGTCCCGTACCGCGAAGCATTTTCAGGAATCCAAGCTGTAGCTCTTCCGGCCCCAAAGCAAACACATCGTTAAACGTCTTGCGGAACGTATTGTAATCTTCCTCCGGTAGTCCTGCGATCAGATCCAAATGCTGGTCGATCTTGCCGCTGGCTTTGACCTTGTTCACCGTACGGCTCAGCTTGGCAAAGTTCTGACGGCGTTTCACCAGTTCATTCGTCGGATCATTCGTGGACTGCACCCCGATTTCGAAGCGGAACGTACCCGGCGGCGCATTCTCTGCCAAATAGTCGAGCACCTCAGGACGCATAATGTCAGCCGTAATTTCAAACTGAAACACCGTTCCCTGATGATTCTCGATCAAAAACTTAAACATCTCCATCGCATAATCCCGTTTGATGTTAAACGTACGATCCACAAACTTGATCAGCTTCGCACCCTTCTCGATCAGGTACAGAATATCCGACTTCGTCCGCTCGATATCGTAATACCGCACGCCGACTTCAATACTGGAAAGACAGAACTGACAACTAAACGGACAGCCCCGGCTGGTCTCAAAATAAACAACCCGCTTCCCGAGATCCGGGATATCCTCTTCAAATCGATGCGGCGAAGGCAGATCATTCAAGTCCGCTTTCGGACGTCCTGGCATGAGAATGACCTCTTCCCCTTTGCGATACGCCAGCCCATAGACAAAATGGAACTTTTTACTGCCCTCCAGCTCCGTCAAAAGCTGATGTAACGTTTCTTCCCCTTCACCCATGACGATAAAATCGACATTAGGAATCCGGTTCATCCAATATTCGGTGTCGTAGGACACCTCCGGCCCGCCGAGCAAAATTTTCACGTCAGGCATAACCTTTTTCAGATTATCAATTACTTTAATCGTCTCTTCAATATTCCAGATGTAACACGAAAACCCAATCACATCCGCCCCGCGCTGGTACAGATCCGACACAATATTCATGACCGGGTCTTTGATCGTATACTCCGCGAGCTCAATATCAAAATCCTTCTCACTGTACGCCTTCAAACACCGCAGCGCCAGCGAGGTATGGATGTACTTTGCATTCAAAGTCGATAAAATTACCTTCATGGTTCACAACCTTTGCCTGGACACCCAGACCATATATTTTTTTGGAAAAGTAAAGCCTCACAGCCATCCTGCCCCGGATGCTGCTCAGACAAACCTCTAATGCAAGTCCGAGCCTTATCTCTCGCCACACTTGCACAAAAGCACACCGGCAACCGCGCAAGTACATGCGCATCACGTAATAGTACCAACACACGCCCAGGAGCTATTAACAAGATCTAATAACCAGTCCTTATGTTATAACCGTCCACACCTCATAAACAAATCCCTAAATTATCTTCCAAAGAGTGGACACTTCTTTTAAAACACACTTTTTGCCCGACTAAAAACAAGATCTATTAACCAGTCCCTGTGCTATAACCGTCCATGTCTCATAAACAAATCCTCAATTTGTCTTTCAAAGAGTGGACACCTCTTTAAAAAACAAATACACTCTCCAGCCAACAAAAACTACAATATATAGACTTAATTCCTTCAAAATCACTATATACTGTATTCACACTCGTTAGCCACCTTTTACGTCCATGTCCACCCTCTAAAAGACAATCTCGCTCGTTTTGTCTACTCAGCAGGGACACACTTTATGAGATACTTATCCTGATTTTTGAATCCGTTTCTATCCCGATCTTGTCTCTGGTACTGGTTCTTATTGTGCTTCTTGTCTTGTTCGTTATCTTGTTCTACTTCTTTATCTGCATAAGATCTAGTTCTATTCTGTTTCTGTTCACGTTTCAGCGCACAATCCACTCCGATATGCTCATCCATCCAGGCACATTAGTCAAATATCGCCCAGCCCCATCGCCTATGGCTAGTGCAAGTCCGCTGCCCTCTACTGCGAGCGCTAACGATCAGGAGAAGCCTTATTTCGGCATATTCGGGCTTTTGAAAATTCTAACGATCCCCAGAGACGCTATTCTGCTAAAATCAGCTTGATCAGACTCATTTTTCAGAATTTTGAATGAAATAAGCTTCCTGGAGATCGTTAGCTTTCAAATGTCCCCGATTCAGGGCAAATAAGCTCCATGAGGATCGTTAGCTTTCCATCCTCTACTTGAGCAGCCTGTCAAGTCTGTAGGCCTCGGTCACAGATCAGATATCACTTATCTCTTGTCATTTATCCTCATCACTCACGAAATATTCACTATCACATATCGCTAACATATATCACTCATATTCATAAAAGGCATCATCGTCCGTATCCACTTCTTCACCCGATTGTTTCTGAAAGAATTCCAGGAACGGCAGTCCATACTTGCGGTACTTGACCTCACCGACCCCTTTAATGGTCAGCATGTCACGTTCTGTCTTCGGACATACCACACTCATCTCGCGCAAGGTGGCATCGTTAAAGATAATATAGGATGGCACATGTTCTTTGGCAGCCAGATCACGGCGGATCAGACGCAGCTGTTCGAACACCGTTTCGTTAACAGCCGATGGCATTGCATCACGTCCGCGGCGTCCGCCGTAGTTTGTACCGGAAGCTGTAGCCGCTGTTTTCCGTACGACACGCTGCATGACTTCGCGTTGACCTTTCAGCACTTCCACCGCCAGCGGCTGTAATCGAACCACTGGATATTGGCCCTCGGACAACATCAGGTAACCTTCGGATACCATCACGTTGATGATCTCTGCAATTTCGCGCTCTGTGCGATTGCCCATAACCCCGTATGTTGGCAAGGAATCGAAGCCGTAGTCCAGCACTTTTTTGGCACGGGAACCCTTAAGTACCGAAGCGACCAGCGATACCCCGTAGCGTTCACGCATGCGGTGAATGCAACTGAATATTTTTTGCGCATCAATGGTCATATCCACCAGCTCACGGTCATCTGTACACGAACTGCAAATGCCGCAAGGCTTGTCCTCGTGCACCTCACCGAAATAATCCAGCTGTGCACTGCGCAAACAGCGTGTGGTATAACAGTAATCCACCATCTGTTGCAGCTTGCGGTAATCGTTGGCTTTGCGGTCACCCTCCATCGGGTTCTGCTCGATCAGAAACTTTTGGGTGATGATATCCTGTGCTCCGAAAAGTAAAATACACTGACTTGGCTCACCGTCCCGACCCGCACGTCCGGCTTCCTGAACGTATGCCTCCATGTTTTTCGGCATGCTGTAGTGAAGCACATAACGCACGTTGGACTTGTCGATCCCCATTCCGAAGGCATTGGTCGCAACCATCACGCGAATATCATCGTACAAAAACTGCTCCTGGCTCTGCGCCCGTTCATCGTCCGTCATGCCTGCATGGTAACGTCCTGCTGGCAAACCAGCCTGCAACAAACGCTGATGCAGATCGTCCACGTCCTTACGGGTCGCGGCGTATACAATACCTGGCTCGCTGGCATGTTCGCGCGCGTAGTTCAAGACAAAATCTTTTTTGCTCTCGCCGCGTAGCACGCTAAACGCGAGATTATCTCGCCCAAGTCCGGTCACATACGTCTGCGGGTCCTGCAAACGCAGCAGCCGCAGAATATCGCCCATGACCTCGGGCGTCGCCGTCGCCGTAAAGGCCGCAACCACCGGCCGCTCCGGCAAACTGTCCACAAACGGCGCTACCGCCAGGTAGCTTGTCCGAAAATCATGGCCCCACTGCGACACACAGTGGGCCTCATCCACTGCCACGCACGAGATCGGCAGTTGCCCCATCTCATCGCGGAACCAGTCCAGCTCCAGTCGCTCCGGCGCGACGTAGAGCAACTTCAGCTCACCGCGCTGCGCCGCGCGGATGCGCTCATTCACTTCTCTGCCGCTTAACGTACTATTAATATAAGCGGCGGCAATGCCCGCGGTCGTCAGCGCATCGACCTGGTCTTTCATCAACGAGATTAACGGGGAAACGACCAGCGTCAGCCCCGGATATAACAGGGCGGGAATCTGGTAACAGATCGACTTCCCGCCCCCGGTCGGCATAATGCCCAGCGTATCCTCATATTCGAGCAGGCTGGAAACGATCTTTTTTTGACCCTCGCGAAAATCGGGGTAACCATAATATTTTTGCAGGAGACCCTGCGCCTCTTCTAAAGTAGGTGCTTGCACACTCATGTAAAGACTCCTTACTTGTCACCGATGTTCCTGCACCGGCTTGGTTCTATCCGATTCTGACATCCAAACGCGGCATCAACGCCGCATCCCTGAGAACAAAATGGCGTTCTCATGACTTGTCCGTCAAGCAAAACGCCGCTCCCTTTAGTTTAACGGGCACAGCCCGAATGAGCAACCGCGTTTTAATGTAAAAACCTGAATCTTCTCAAACACAAATAAAACAACCGTTCATCCCGGGTGGAGACAAACGGCTGCTTTCCGTTATTAAAACAAACTATTTTTTTGTAACGTACGGCTTTAGCTTTTAAGCGCTTTGACCTCGGACTCTGTTAAACCGCTGGCCTTGACGATAACCGAAACCTCAATTCCTAGTGAAAGCATGTTTTGGGCAATCTCCAAAGCTTTTTTTTGTTCTCCTTGAGCCATTCCCTTTTCCGTAGCCCATTCAATCATCGAGGCCTCATCATGCAAGTACTTTTGACGCTCCTCATACAATCGACGTGCCTCCCGATCCTGACTTAGAAACTCCAACGTATCCATCGCTTTTTTCAATGTCGGCTCATTCATTTGCAACACCTCCCAATTGGATTTGTCAGCACTCTTTAAGAACAAAAGCCAGTTAATTAACCCTCCTTCTATGGGGACAGATTGACCGTCAAGCTTGGAAAGTTCCATAAAGTGCACTTCTATATCATCACTCAGTTCAAGTCCAGTGTGATCTTCTCTCAAATGAAAGATATTATGATATTACTCATTGGCAATAAATGAATAATTTAGAATATTAATCGTCACACACTTCTTCAGTTCCTTATAGGACTGTCCTTCCTGCAACTGGCTAGAGTAACGCTTACTCCAATAGTACAGGGTTCTTTTCTCAATATCGTATTTATTAAACAGTTGCATCTCAATGTTTATCAGCTTACCTTCTGCCGTTTTAGCCCAAATATCAAAAATCGACTGTTTGTCTAGAGGAGCATCTTTATTTGTATACGGGTTGAGAAGTACAATCTCCGTCAATGGTGGGTCACCTGATTCCGCAAACGTTCGGTTTAAGAACACAAGCAACACATCTTTGTTTTCCTCACTACCAAAAATACGCTTGAAAACAAAATCGTTCCGTGGATCGAGCAAATCAGCCATCTGACCATCAACTCCGTTTCTATACATTATACCACGTCCGGTCTAGTTAATTGCATAATGAACTTAGTATCGCAAGTTACTTCCTTCTTCCAGTCTTACTCTCCCGACGCTGCATCCCCGACATTCATTCGATAGTACAAGCCTTTTCGCTCCATCAGCTGCTCATAAGTGCCTTCCTCGGCGATTTGTCCATGCCTTATCACTAGAATCCGGGAACACTGACGTGCGACCTCCATGCGATGAGTCACTAGCAATCCCGTCTTTTCTTGCATGAAGCGACGAAGTTGATGCATGACGAACTGTTCTGTCAGGTTATCCAGCGATGATGTCGGTTCATCCAAAATATACACATCTGAGGATCTCAGCATGAGCCGGGCAAGAGACAGACGCTGGCGTTGACCTCCGGACAGATTAGCTCCTTTTTCCTGCAAAATCGCATCATACTGGCCTTCCTGATTCTCAATGAATTCGTGTAAACCAGCCTGTCCAGCCGCAAGTTTTACTTCATTCAATGTAGCACTCGCGCCCAGACGGATATTCTCTTCAATCTTTCCCGTAAAAAAAGCAGGTGACTGCGGCATGTACGTCAGCCGGGATTGCTGATCCCGAGCCATAATCTGCTCTACAGCCTCGTTCCCAAGCATTACGCGCCCAAAAGTCGGTTTGATTAACCCTGCGCACACTTGGCATAACGTGGACTTCCCGGATCCGCTACTCCCCACAATTGCAACCAGTTCACCTGGAACCAGTCGGAGCGTAATTTGATCCAGAAGAGTCCGGCCGCTACTTTCATCCAATACCGTGACCTGATCCAGTGTCAGGATAGGCTGTCCATCGTCCATTAGTCCTTCTCGTGAGCTATATTGTAGTCTATCATCTGCTTCTACTCGCTCCTGTGCTAGATTCAGCCATGACGAAATCCGTGCAAACGCGCCTATACTGGACTGCATCTGGCTCCACTGACTGGACAAGCCTAGTACAGGCCATACCACAAGTTCAAACAGCAAGCTACTTGCCACAACCATTCCCGGTGACAAAGCGCCCTTCGCTGCAGCTAAAGCAATCAGAAATAATGCTGCCAATTGAGCCAGACCAAATACGGTCATCGCCACATTATCGGATATGCTTAAGGTCATCTGCAGCTTCGCCTGTACTCGGTTAAGTGATTGTTGCTGCATACGCAAGCGTGTGAGAAACCATGGCGAAGCGTTATATGCCTGGATCACAGGAACACCTTCCATGTATTGCTGAATCTGCTGCTGTGACTCACCCTCCATAGATTCCACTTCATCCGACAAGCGCACAATACGCTGGTCATATACTCTGGCCGTAAACCAGATTGCAGATGCACTGACCAAAGCAATAACTGCAACCCATACATCTGCACGATACAAGTACCCCAGCGAGAGAACGATAATAAAAACGACCGTGACTCCTTCTGCTATAGCTTCCACCACTTCTGCACCATGCTTCGTATCTTCTTTGATTCGCAGCATCACATCCCCGGACTTCTGCCTACGCGCCCATGGATAAGGCATCTGGTTGAAAAGCTGGAGCAGGTTCATTGACATATCCCTATGCATGGATTCTTTGAGCCGTACTAGCACATAGCGATGCATCGCCAGTAATGCGATAAACCCGATCAACACTGCGATAAAGGTTATCGCCGTAGCATTCAGTTTCTCCTGTCCTCCGTCATGGATTGCATCAACAAAAAATCCCTGCACAAAGGCCAGACCCCAATCGAACACCGCGTCCGCCGCAATAAAAAGAAACATAATGATTACCGCCCATCTATAGGGCTTCATAAAGCGCACAATAATCGGCCAAACCTTTCTCAGAGATGCTGTTTCCTTGGCCTTATTCACATCCTGATCTCCATCACTGTTATGATGCCCATCTTCATCTATGCGCTTATGTTCCTCTCGATCTGTACGCTTATGTTCCTCTCCATCTATATGCTGATTTCCCTCAACATCATTGTTCTTATAGTGCTCTTCCATCTGTGCTCTTGCCCTCCGCCTCTATGCACTCATGTTCATTTTCCTTCGACACTGATGCTTCATGCTTCATGTGCATCTCTTTTGTGGACACGTTTCATTCACTTTCTGCTTATCTTCGTATTCATCTTTCTGCTTATGTTCATATTCATATGACATGCTGTTCCCCCAGTTTTACTTATACTTCTACCTTTACCTTCGCGGGCTATCTCAATCTAATTCTTCACATTTACTTTTAAGAGTACTTCAGCTTTTTTGCCCTGTTATTTATTCAGACGTCTTCACTCTATCGATCTGGCTACTCTTTCGATCCGTTTACTCTTTCGATCGGTTTACAACTGTTCTGGCATTTCTCCGTATATCCGTTCTTCTGCATCCTGCTCCGCAAGGTAAGCAAGGTAACCATTCTCACGATTCAGCAGTTCACGGTGAGTACCGATGTCAACAACTTCTCCATCCTGCATATAAATCACCTGATCTGCACGCTCAATCAAAGATAAACGATGAGTGACAGCTATAATCGTTGTGTCATACTCCGTTGCTAACACCGTAAATAGCTCGTTCAACTGTTGCTCATGCCACGGGTCTTGTGAGGAGGTTGGTTCATCCAGCAATAAAATTTCCGGTTTTCTTAACACTGCTCTGGCGAGACTGATCCGTTGAAGTTCTCCGCCAGACATGTGTCCCCCTTGCGGCTGAAGCTCTGTCTTGTAAACGTTTGTCTGGTTCATAATGGCATCATGTGCATAAGTCATACGGGCAGCAAGCTGCACCTCTTCAGCAGACAGCCCTTCTGCGCCAAATCTAATATTCTCCTCTACGGTTCCTGAGAAAATGAAGGCTTGTTGTGGAACATAAACGTACTTTATATCCCTTTCTATGTCCTGATCAGGGTATTTAAGGGCCGCCAATCCCACAAAGTCCTTATAGGCAAACGCTGAATTATTTGAGTGATTTGAATCATTTGAGTGATTTGAGTTATTTGGAATATTCATCTGGATTGAACCGCTCGTAGGCGCATTTAAACCAGCTATCACTTTCAGTAAAGTCGTTTTTCCACATCCGCTAGGACCTGTAATTACCGTAAGTTTGCCTTTGGCGGCTGTAAAATATATGTTCGATAACACTTCTTCTTGCTCTGCATACCTGTAGGAAATCTGGTCTACATGAACACCTTCGGTCATAAACTTGTGCTGCGGCTGAGCGGCAGCCGGTTTCTTTTTTTCCAAATCCAACATTTCAAACACACGAGCCGCCTGAGAAGCCGATCCAATCACTTTACTCCATAGCCCTGACAATGCTTCGATCGGACGTGTCAACTGACTACTTGCGACCAGGAAAGCCGCCAATCCGCCCACATCCATATGTCCATGCAGAACTTGTAATCCACCGAGATACAAGATCAGGATCATGCCCCCGTAAGTGGAGACCCGTCCAGCGGCCTCCGTCAAACGCTGTAATACCGAAACAGACATCGTACGCTTAAATACCTGATTCATTCGTCTGCTAAACTGCTGCTGCATATAACCCGAAAGTCCGTAACTACGGATCTCCACCGGGGCTTGAATGATATCTGTCAGCAATTCATCCCTCGCCGCTGCACTTGCATTCAATCGGTCATGTTCTCGCTGCAGTTTTCGTCCAAGCCCTGCTGTTACCAACGGATAGATTAATGTGAATGCAATAATGGCAAGAGCAAGTTGCAGGTTCACCCAGCTGAAATAAGCAAAAGCCAGAACCAATTGAATCATATTTTTCGCAAGTTCGATTCCGTGTTGATTGATGCCTTTCTGAGCCTCCGTAGCTGAAGTCCATACTCTGGATGTGAGATCCCCCGTATGATACTTTGCCAGTTCTTGTGTATCTGTTCGAGCAAGGGAATGTAGCATCTTGGACTGTAAAAACACCTGGGTCTTCTGTTGGAATAAGGTCTCCGACCATGTTGTGAATAGGCTTACAATGACACGTAGCACGACAATCAAAACGCCGATGATCAACCCTGAATAAATAAGAGAAAACTGTGATTCCGCTGCCCCTTTGACCAATCTGCGAATGGATTCCAAATATCCTACCTCTACCAGTGAAGCGGCCAAAGCTGCAAGGAGCAATGGGATGATGAACATGCGATATTTTCCAGATAATGTCCATAAACGTATTAGTATTCGGGTGGGCTTATACGTTCTTTTGTCTGTTATGGTTTGGTCTGCTAACATATGTAATTACTCCAATCTTGTCATCAAATTAAGTATCTGGTTATGATATCATCAGTGATAAGGAAAAAATGAACATTTCTTGCTATCCCCTATAAATCAGGACGAAATAAGGAGTTTCTATATGCAACCAGATCTACTACAGACATTGGATACGTTGTTTGATTACATAGAAGACCATATTCATGAGAAGCTGACACTGGATCATCTCTCGTCGTTAACCCATATCTCCAAGTTCCATCTGCATCGCATGTTTAAGCATGCCAGCGGCCAGTTACCTGGAGAGTATATTCGTGCTCGCAAATTGGCGCGCAGTCTGGAGCAGCTGGTCGATCTGAACTGGAAGATCATCGATATTAGCGGACATTATTCTTTTGAACATGAGCAGTCTTACATTCGGGCTTTCAAACAGGCCTTTGGGATAACTCCTTTGCAATACCGCAAACAGGGTGCTGGTGATTTACAGTTTACGGCTCGTATGACTTCGTCGATGATTACGATCCTTCCGTATGGATACATTTTTCATCCGATTTATGTACGGAAACCTGCGATGAAGCTTATCGGTCAGCAATCTCAGATTCGATATGTGGATAACGAGGAATATTATAAATCCAATTCTGCAGGCAACCTTTTTTATGAAAAATACTCTCATCTGATCCCTAACGTGCTGCACGATAACGTATACATTGGATTGACCAATGAGATTGAAGAACATTACAGTACCTATCAGCCATCTGTTGAAGTTACGAGTTTGGAAGAGATCCCGGAAGAACTGAACGGCATCGAAGTGCCTGCCAATCAGTATGCCGTGTTCAAGTTTGTCTGTGATTTCCATCCAAGCCTGATTAATATCGATCATCTGGATAGTGTCTGGACGTTTATCGATGAATACTGGCAAAGTCATTCCGGATACAGCAAAAGTGATGCTTATTATTTTGAAAGAATAGACGGCAGTCTCGCCCAGGAGCATTACGGAGAACTGGATATTTATATCCCTGCCAAACAGATCACGCTCTAAAGGAAGGTGCATGATTATGACAAAAGATAGAACTCCTCGCCCGGATTCATCTCCAATAAACGCACACCAATCTTGGGTTCTCAGGCATCCAAACACTTCGATATTCATCGCCTTGTTTATGTTGCCCATCGTGGCGTTAACGCTTTTCTTTACGCTCCGGCCCTATCTTTCCACATTTGATCGTTCGGGTGAGGGCGATCTGAACTCGTCCATGTCATCACCCAATGGGGAATACACTGCGGAACTATACGGTGTTCCCTATGGCGGCGCAGCAGGCGGGGTGACGATCTGGGTAGACGTACGGAAAACAGCGGATACAAGCGCTTCGAATGCCAAAAGCATCTATCGCGCAGAGTTTCATGGCGGAAATCACCTCGAATGGGAAAGTGACAATACCCTTCGCATTGAAAACTGGAGCGAGTATAGTAACGAGACGGTTACCTTGAATATAGATGAAGAAATTTATGATGGATGGGGCTGGGCTTGCAGCAGCTTGCGTACAAAGGACCAGTATGTCCGATGTCTGGCACCTGAATCGTGAATAACATATGCTGATGAAATATCATGTCATGACAACTTTGCTTCGGAACATGGATACGGACGATAAGTTCAGTTGTTCTAAACGCGGTTTACACTGTTCATACTAAAACAAAGCAACAGCAAACCCCGTTTACCGACTTTCTCGGCTAAACGGAGTTTATTTTTATTAGGCCTCTGTAGAAGACCCTTATTGGATTGCTATATCTGATTGCTATATTTGAGAACTGTTATGATTCCCTTTCACCAATGGATTGCTAGCTTCATACTATTGGATGCCCCATCTTTACTTTCCGTTTTTTGTTCCTTCTTACATGTGCTATCCTTCTCTCTCTTTCCTCTGTTTACGAATGACGGCTTCGAGCTTCTCTCTATTTCCGATCAGGCCTGGATCATCCGGCAGATACTTCCGAGCTTTCGTGTTATGCAACAACGCCTGCTCCCAGTTGCCCAGTTGAGCATAACAGAGCGAAAGCCGGGCATGGGGCAGCCACGTTCGGCATGCAGCCGGTACAGGGCGCAGACCCGGATCACGGCTGCTTACATCCACCGCCTGCATATACCAATAAATGGCGGTGACGATCTCTTGCCGCTCATGGAAGCAGGCGGCAATGGCGCAGCAGAAATCGGCATGCGGCAAGTCGTACTGGAACGACTGCAGCAATGCGCCCAGCTTACGGCCCGGCTCGCCAAGCCGCTCATAACATTCCGCCAGCCTTGCGCAGGCAATGAGCCGATCTTCGCGGTAACCGCTGGGCTGCTCCAGCAGCTTCGCGTAACCGCGTGCCGCCGCTGCGTAGCGCTGGCGGTCATAACATTCGCCTGCATAGTAGAACAGCAGGCGTCCCTGGGCTATGCCCTCTTCGGCGATCCATTTGCGCAGAATGCGCACGTTTCGCGCCGAATGATTGCCCGCCTCGCGGCGATGGGTGACGGCAATATCTGCCGTAATGACCTCGCCTTGCGGGAAGCGCAGCTGCTCGTGCAGCCGGCCATGCCAGCGGCAACCGGCATCCCGCCTGACCAGGCGAAGCCTTCGGTCCGCCACCAGTGGACTTCCCTCCGGCCCCTCGGCCAGCGTATAGCCCATAATCACACCCGCCGTCTTACCTCCGGACGGCAGCTGCTCCTTCAACATCGTAAGCTTCGCCCGTTCCCCGGGCAACAGCACATCATCCGCATCGAGCCACAGGATATACTCCTGGGTGGCCCGGGCGAATGACTCATTTCGTGCTGCGGCAAAGTCTTCATTCCACACATACGTATAGACCTGGTCGGTATACATTGCAGCGATGTCCATCGTTCGATCAGACGACCCCGTATCCAGAATGATAATCTCATCCACAAGGTCAGTTACCGTATCAAGACACCTTGCCAGTGTGCGTTCTTCGTTCTTCACAATCATACACAAACTGATGGTGATCACGTTTTGAGCCCCTTCCTGTCGTACGCGTACTGATGCAACCCAATCCAAACAAGCTTTTGCAAATTCTAAAAATTCTAACGATCACAGATCACGCTATTTAGCTCATTTCAGCGCTTTTGAAAATCTAACGATCACAGATGAGCCTATTTTCGTATTTCAGGGCTAAATTTGAGGGAAATCGCTGAATTTAAGGCAAATAACGTCGCTGGTGATCGTTAGAATTCTGAGAGCTTCAAAATGGCCTAAATAAGGCTTCTGGTGATCGTTAGAAAAACTTGCCTCATTAATACGCTGTAATCTCTATCGTAATTGCTACTGGTACTGGTAATGGTAGTATTGCTAATGCTGTTGACTGTGGGTGTCGGTGGAACCCATGCTAATGGTATGGTCGGTGATATTGATACTTGAGTTAGCACAGTTACTTTGTTCTAAAGTGTGTAGAGGTAAGGTTGGTGTTTGTGTAGTTCGTGCTTGTGGTTACCCTACTCTCGCTGTGATCGCGGTTTTGTTACTGGTGTCAGTGGTGCCCATGCTAATGGTACAGTTGCTCATGTCACGCTTAAGTTAGTGGTGTTGGTGTTGGTGTTGGTGTTGGTGTTGGTGTTGGTACTTTTGTTAGTGTTACCACTCTGCGCCGCTTAGCCTTACTCATTCTCCTGAACGTAACCGTTTCAGCTGCTCCACGGCACTGTCCAGCGCTTTTTTACGCTGTTTCATGGAGCGAAGATGCTGCTGCTCCAACTCTTCAAAATGAATATGATCCAGTTTCGTCCAGTCCAGCACCTGGTTCAGAGGCGGTTTTACGTCGAGCTGTATTTTCTGGCGTTTGCGTGCTACACAACATAGATATTTATGATGAATTTCCAGTTTCAATACTTCAAAATAAGGTAATAAACACATCGCCAGATTACTCGCATAGAACGTCTGTTTATGATCGTAGAAGGGATGGTAACCATACGGAACTGTCACAATGAGTGTACCTTCCTCTACAAGCAGTCGATGGATCTGCAACAGCAGTGTTTCGGGATGCGCAAAATGCTCCAGCACTTCCCCTAGCAGGACAGTGTCAAACGTGGTTCTCGCCTTCCATTGCGTGATATCCAGCATGCGGAAATCGACATGGTTGCGGACGGGCTTGGATTCTTTAGCCAGCTCCTCTTGCGCATAACGGATACTTTCTTCCTCCAAATCCACACCTGTCACCCGAAACCCTTCACGCCCCAGCAAAATAGACGTAATTCCCTGACTGCATCCCACATCCAGAATACGTTTGCCTGTGGTCTCCCGGCACATCCAGTGCACGCGGGTCCTCGTCGCTTCATGAGAATCTTCGGAGTTGATCTGCCCGTAATAACGTTCGTTCACCCGATCATGATTCGCCATAGCCATCTCCCGTTTTCCCGTGCACATTTTTCACATTTTGTTCCGCCCATGCATCGTCTTGGCTTCCATATGATTCACCGTTCTCGTTTTCTGCACTTTCACCCGAGGTAACACTCTCGCGTTTCGTATCTGGATATCTTTCACTGTGTCTTTTTACATCTGCTCCTGCAGAATCTCTCTCTCTCGTGACCCGACCGCTGTTACTATGACCTTGCAATCCTGCCGCTTCATGCTCTGTATCTTGAAAACCCTCTTTCTCCATCCCTTGTTCCTCATGCTCTACATGTGCTGATTGCGCATCCGTTTCCCCACCAGCGCCCTTATCCTGCTCCAAGCTGTGTGCTCTCCCATGGTCATGTCGCTCAGGTTGACCCAGTACAACGATATGGTCTCCGCGGCATCCCGCCGTTGCGTTACGTGTATCAAAAATCAGCGGTGCATGATCCGCCATCTCCTGATAATCAAACGCAGAGTGGTCTGTCGTGATAATCACCAGATCGGCCCATGTCCACAATTCGGGCGAAGCAGGCCGGGACTGGAGCATGGAACCATCGTCTTGACGGAATACGGGCACCATTGGATCGGTGAAAACAACTTCGGCGCCCGCTGCGCTCAGCAGCCGGAAGACGTCGAGCGCAGGGGATTCGCGCAGGTCGTCAATGTCTTTTTTGTACGCCATACCCGCCAGTACAACGCGGGCGCCGCGAATGGAATGGCCGCGTTGCTCCAGCAGGGCTGTTGCACGCTGAACTACGTGCTCTGGCATCTGCCTGTTGGTCGCATCTGCAAGCTCGATGAACCGCAGCTCCGATCCCTGGCGATTGGCTGCCCAAGATAGATAGATCGGATCAATCGGAATACAGTGCCCGCCAATACCCGGTCCAGGATAAAACGGCATGTAGCCAAACGGCTTCGTTGCCGCTGCCTGTAATACTTCCCAGATATCCACGCCCATCTGCTCACAAGCCGGAGTTAACTCATTAACCAGCGCAATGTTTACGCTGCGGAACGTATTTTCAAAAAGTTTGGCTGTCTCGGCAACCGTTGTCGAGCTAACCGGCACGACTTCGTTCAGAAACGAGCCATAAAATTGTTTTCCGTAACTCAGACAGGCGGGAGTCGAACCGCCGATGATTTTAGGCGTATTTTTCACCCCATAATGCACGCTGCCCGGATCGACTCGCTCCGGAGAATAACAGACATGGAAATGCTCACCTGCAGTCCAGCCGCGCGCTGCTTCTACGGGCTGTTTCACATGCTCTTCCGTAGTGCCTGGATACGTGGTGCTCTCCAGAATGACAAGACTGCCCTGCTGAAGATAGGGGGTCATGCCCCCCACGGCTGATGAAATATAAGATATATCCGGCTGGTGTTCATCTGTTAACGGAGTCGGCACACAGATGACAATGACATCCGCACCTGCGACTGCTGCATAATCTGTGCCTGCCGTTAACAAATTCGCCTCCAGCAGCGTTTGAAGCACCTCATCTTCAATGCCGATAATATACGAATGGCCTGCGCGGAGCTTAGCCACTTTGCCTGCATCGATATCAATGCCATGCACCTGGTAACCGGACTGTGCCATCTCAACGGCCATCGGCAGTCCCACGTAACCAAGACCGATGACAACAGCCTTCAGGGAGCGGTCATGAATGCATTGAAGCGTGGTCTGCTGTGGCTTCGGGTAGAGCTGCTTCAATCGTTGCTGTTTCCGGCCACGGGGCTCTGCTGGAGCCTGTGCCTGCTTCTCCTTTTCGTCTTGACGTTTCTCTTCGGGATTCAGGCTGTTCTCACTCATCTCTTCCACCTCCAAACGTTCCGCCTCCCTTCCGTTAGTCGATATATCCTCCGGCACGCAAAAACGTAGCAATCGCCGGTTTGTTCATCATTTCACTGTCAGAGCGATACTGGTCAAACTTCACACGTGGCAGATGATCATAATGTTTCGTAAGACCTTGATCGGCATGCTCCGGCAAAATGACATAATACTGCGCATCGTACTGGCGAGTACGCGGTGCTTCGAATGGAGAGATCAGCACTTCGTGCAGCTTCTCCCCCGGACGGATGCCTGTCACTTTGTAATCGCCTGACGGGCGACCTGCCTGTTCCAGCATGACGGAAGCTAGTTCGGTCATGTTGCAAGCTTTCATTTTCATGACGAAGGTCTCTCCGCCCACCGCCGCTTCCGCTGCTTTGAGCAATAGATGAATGGCCTCGGTACGGGTCAGGAAAAAGCGAGTCATGCCTTCGTCTGTAATGGTCAGGCTTTTGCCTTCGTCAATCTGCCGCCGGAACAAAGGTACAACACTGCCGCTTGTGCCCAGCACGTTGCCGCCGCGGATACATACAAATCGGGTCTTCTCGCTCAGCCAGTTGGCACGAATCATCATTTTTTCGCCCAGTGCTTTGGTCATGCCATATACGTTAATCGGATCGACCGCCTTGTCGGTGGATACGTCAATGACTTTCGGAATCCCCATTCGGATGGCCGCCCGAATAATATTCTGTGTTCCAATCACATTGGTTTTAAATGCTTCATCCGGCTGATCCTCACAGACCGGGACATGCTTCAGCGCTGCCAGATGGAAGAGCACATCTACGCCTTGGCACGCTTCCTCCACTGCCCGGTAATCGCGAATATCTCCAATGATAAAACGCAGACGCGGATCATGATTGAACTCCCGCTGCATTGCAATCTGAGCATACTCGTTCCGAGACAGCAGCCGAATCTCCGCCGGGTTCTGCGCGAGCAGTACCTCCGTTAGCTTCTGACCCCAGGAGCCAGTTCCTCCGGTGACCAGAATCGTTTGTCCTTGAATCATGGATGAATCCCTCCTGTTCAGATCATAAATTCACGTAAAACCTGCGCCATCTCTTCGCGGCTTAAGCGGTCTTTAGGCGGTACTTTTTTGACGGACGTATTGCTGGAATGCACGATATTGACGTAGTTCCGCGGTGCAAGCAGCTCATGTGGCAAGTCGATCACGTTCCCATGCGTTCCTCGGCCGGGAAGTTTGACCCGATATCCAGCGGCATACTCCGCTGTCTTGTAGAGATAGACATAAAATTGAGGGGAGCGGTGAAACGCCGGCGCCATCTCGTTGTTCACACTGTCCCACAGATAACCGTTCTGATTAATCAAAGCCATCGTTTCTGGCTGAGGCTGCACATCATAGAGCTGCTGCACAAATGTTTTGTGATACAGATCGTCCGAATCCAGACGGGCAATATAGATGTTTTCTACGTCTTTGGCAAACTCCAGAATCGCACGTACACTCTCGATATGGGTTCCAAAACGAATATTCGAAGGCAGCGGCTCCTGGCTCGCCAAAATCTCCTGCATCAGCTCCCCGGATTCTTTGGAAAGCTTCACCACTGTCAAGAAATCTTGATTGGTCTGAGCCTTGAGACAATGCAATGTAAATGTGCGAAAAATGGTCATACGGCGCTCCAGCCATTCGCGGGTCAGCCGCTGCGGATCTAACCCGTAGTTATTGAAGTTAATCTCAATCACAACTTTCCTGGACATACCCTTCCTCCTCATGAACGCTGTAAGCCTATATGGCGAGTACAGACGTTTTCATAGTTTTTTTTAGAATGAAATCTCGCATCTACGAAACTCGTTCCTCGCGCTGATCGCTTACACTTCAATTCTCTTAAATGCCAGCACTGTATAACGTATGAACTCCCGAACATTCCGGCACCGACATATGTACTGATTTTCTTATAAATAGATTGATATACACCCCAAGTTATCTCTTGGAGGTCGAACGCACAGATCACGGTTTCTCTCGCGACATAGAATAGAGGAGCTTGATTTTCAAAGGGGGCAGGCATTCGGAATGAAATCTACTTATCTAGAAATGCAAGACGTGCTGGATCAGCTTGAAGCAGCTTTGCAAGAGAAGCGTCCATTCTCACTGGTGCGTGTGGGGGATGGTGAAAATATCGTGATGTCGCAAGAATCCGTATGGCCTATGGAGCAGGTGCTACAAGAGCGTTGGGCAATCAAAGCTAATCTCGGACAAAAGGGGCTGCGGCTTCCCAACCTGAAGATGCGGGACGAAGTCGCTGCTTCGTTGAAAAGAGCCACTATTGTGGGTGTCCTTCCGCGTGGAGACAGCACCATCAAGGCTCCGGATTACCTTAAGCGGCCGCTGACCGATATGATCTTTGCTCACTACGGCATCGCGCCTGCGTTGACCTGTCATGCTTGTGTGAATCGTGAACTTGTGCAAGTACCTCGGTTTTGGCAGATGCTTGCCGGCAAACGTGTGTTGCTTGTAACGCGTGAACTGGATGAGTTACAGGCCGCACTCGTTAAGGAGCCTTATCATCTCGACATCGTAAGTACACTGGCTTTTGACAACTATGATCAGATGGATGAGACCTTGCAATGGATTCAAACGCATCAGGATGACTTTGATGTTGCTCTGTTCTCTTGCGGGGTTAACGCCGTCATTCTTGCAGAACGAACAGCAGCGCTCGCAGGTAAAGTCGCTATCGATTTCGGCAAAGCCAATAACATGATTTTGAAAGGACGCGCCAACTAAGTTGCATCTACAGTATTCAGTTTTTCTCTATGCCCATGATCGATAGCGCTGCTTGTATCTTTACTTCTCCCTTTTTCTTCTATATCAAAGTCTTTCAACTCTCTCTTATAAATCAATGCTCTTACACTTCTGCTTCATCTCAAACTCAAAATCCCCGCCTCGGTAGGCGGGGATTTTGAGTTATATCTTGATTGGAATGATCTTGATTGCCATGTAACTTAAACGGGTACAACAAACGTTACTATAAGATGGTCTCTCTAAAGTCTTTCAAAGCTCCTTTAGTTGGTCGCGGCAATACCGTAGAACATCTCCGGCCCGGTTCGCACAGCTGTGGATACACCGGAGATGAATGACGTATATACATTTTCCAGCGCTGGTGGTGCAGCCAGATCCTGAGCTGTGAACGAATGGAACTCGGCACCGCCATTTTGCCCGACCGTTCCTTCTGCTCGATAGATGATGAAGAACGGATCGTACACAAAACCACGCACTATCTCTACAACAAACGTGTCGCCCAGTTCTCCTGTAACACCCACTGTACCATTCAAGGTAATGATAGGATTAATGACCCCCTGGGTTTGAAGACCGATAGCGCCGAAAGGTTCAGGGGATTCGGACAAAGGTAATCCCGGTGCCCCTACGTATCCCGAGTTCTCCGAGGTTCTCATATCGAGAAACACGCCCATGAAGTAACACCTCCAATGCTATGGGATAACATATTCTATGAAACTGATAACTCTTCGGATTGGATGGTTGGCAGATTTGATGAACCTATTTTTAATTCCGCGCGGTTAATGGTATATTGAACAGCATAACGAAATGAACGGATCGTATGCACACAAAGGGTACAAGCTGTTCAGAAGGAGATTGTCATTCATGAATAAACGCAAACGTTCAACCGGCGGTACATCTGCCAAAGGAAAATCATACGGAGGCTCTTCCAAGCCGCGTTCCGGCCGTCCTGGCACTTCATCATCCAAACCGAATCCCCCTCGTTCGGGAGAGGATACGAGTAAGGTTTCAGCTTCCCATTCGTCCGTGGCGCCTGCAAAAAACGGTGGCAAAGGAAGCAAACCGGCCAAACCGGCTACCGCATCCAAGCGTCCAGGCAATGCTTATTATCGCAAGTCCGAACCGCCACGTCAGTACAAGGTAACCGAACCGGATGAACTGCTGAATTTCCTGCTGAAGCATATAAAGTCAGGACGTAATGCGGTGAAGTCCATTTTGGGACGTGGACAAGTATCGATAGATGAGAAAGTTGTAACGAAGTTTAACGAACCTCTGCTACCCGGACAGATCGTATCCATCAGCAAAGAAGGGGCTGTAGCCGCTCCTTCTCTGACAGGTATTAACATTTTGCATGAAGACGACGACATCATTGTGATTAGGAAGGAAGCCGGACTCCTATCGATCGCGGCTGACAAAAGTGACGATCTGACCGCTTATCGCCAGCTGATGTCACATGTGCGTCGTACCAACGAACTGAACCGGATTTTCATCGTACATCGTCTGGATCGGGATACCTCGGGTGTGATGATGTTTGCCAAAAGTGAAGAGGTTCAGCAGCAGTTGCAAAACAACTGGAAAGAAAACGTACAAGACCGTGTTTATGTCGCACTGGTTGAAGGCGCGGTAGCTCAAGAAGAAGGCACCATCTCCTCTTGGCTCAAGGAAACCAAAACACTCAAGATGTACTCCAGTTCCCGTCCAAACGACGGGCAACATGCGGTTACGCATTATAAACGGCTGAAGTCGAACCGTGAGTTCTCCCTGCTGGAGGTTCGTCTGGAAACGGGTCGTAAAAATCAGATTCGTGTGCATATGGAAGACCTGGGACATCCGATTGCCGGGGATCGTAAATACGGCGCACGTACAAGAGATCTCGGACGTCTGGGACTCCATGCACGAGTATTGTCGTTTATTCATCCAACGACAGGCAAACTGATGACATTCGAAACGGATATTCCGAAGCCATTCCTGTATCCGTTCCGCGGAGAGGCAACACCTGCACAATAACGTGCTCATACGAAGACGGACAACCGACTAAGATGCCGTTCCTCACGGACTCATTGTCCGTCTGAAAGGAGGTTAACACGTTTGCAAAACCTGTTCATTACCGGTTACCGTGCACATGAACTGCAAATTTTTGGTCAGAAGCATGAGGGTATCCCTTACATTAAAAAAGCCATCGCCTCCCGCCTTACACCTCTTGTGGAAGATGGCTTGGAATGGGTGCTTACTCCAGGTCAATACGGTGTCGACCTTTGGGCCTGCGAGGTTGTGTTGGAGCTGAAACAGAACTATCCACATCTGAAGCTGTCGATTATCACTGCTTTTCAGAACCCGGAGGAACAATGGAAAGAAGACAAGCAGGAGTACTACCGTTCCATTCTGTCTGGAGTGGACTATTATGGTGCAATTAGCAAACAGCCATACATCGGGCCCTGGCAGTTCACCGCACGGGACGATCTGCTGCTGCGTAAAAGCGATGGCCTGCTGCTTGTCTATGACGAAGATGCCGGCGAAGGCAGCCCGCGTTTTGTAAAGGAAAAGGCATTGAAGAAACAACAAAATGAGCATTATCCCATCATTACGGTCACTTCCGAGGATATCCAATCGGTCGCGGAGGAAGAACGCATGAATGATTTTGCTTATGATGGGGACATCCCCTTCTAACTTTGGATGCTGTACGGCAAATTGCTGTGCAGTATTTTTTTCTGACTGGACTCCGTTTTTATTGGACTCTTAAGCTGAACTCAAGGAGTACGTCCGCTCGCCACAAATGGGAAACTCATGTTTTTTTTCGGGCAAGGTTGGGTATAAGTAGTATTAAAACTGCGATTTTTATGTCGTATGGGATAAAGGGGAACTGCAACCATGACTTTAACGCCAGAGCAGCGCATCCAGCTGCACGGGTTCAATAACCTGACCAAGTCACTCAGTTTCAATATGTACGATATCTGTTACACCAAGACCAAAGAAGAACGTGAAGCTTACATTGAATATATCGATGAACAATATAACGCAGACCGACTGACCCATATTTTGAAAAATGTATCGGACATCATCGGCGCACACGTCCTGAATGTCGCACAGCAGGATTATGTGCCGCAGGGCGCAAGTGTAACCATGCTGGTATCGGAAGGCCCGATCGTTGAGATTCCAGAAGAATCCTTCGATGAATCGCCTGGTCCCCTGCCCGATAATGTCGTCATGCAGCTGGATAAAAGTCACATTACAGTGCACACTTATCCCGAATTCCACCCCAGCGAGGGCATCAGCACTTTCCGTGCAGACATCGATGTTTCGACCTGTGGTGAGATTTCACCGCTGAAAGCGTTGAATTACCTGATTCACTCGTTTGATACAGATATTATGATTATGGATTATCGCGTGCGTGGTTTTACAAGGGATACAAGCGGGCGCAAGCTGTTTATTGACCATGAGATCAGTTCGATCCAGAACTATATCCCGGACGAGATCAAAAGCGGGTTCGATATGATTGACGTGAACGTCTATCAGGAGAACATTTTCCACACCAAATGTAAGCTGAAAGAATTCGACCTGGATAATTATCTGTTCGGGTACACCAAGGACAAGCTGAGCCAAGCGGAACAACAGGAGATCACCGAGTGGCTGAAGCTGGAGATGGACGAGATTTATTACGGCAAAAATATAGACCGTTCTTCCTGATTGGACAGACCAGTCAGGAGTGATGTCACCATGAATAAAGACAAGTGATTCTGATCCTGCTGACTTCCTTCACGGAAGCACATATTTGGGTCATATACTTGTCTTTATTATTGTTTAGTTCGGCTGTGACTGTGAGCTCACCAGCCATATGTTACTTTGAACAGATTGACAGTGTGTGGGCGAATTTCTTAAAATAGTGGGAACTGCACTCGGATGCGGTAAAGGAGGAACAGGGTATGATTGAAACGAATACGACCAAGCGTAATGAATCCCTTTTGCAAGCCTTAAACGCGCGACATGCAGCCATCACGAACAACATTGCTAACGCCGATACGCCCAATTACAAAAAGACCACCGTTGAGTTTCAAGATGAGCTTAGACGTATCATCGAGAACGGTAAACCCGGACAACTCCGGATGCAACGCACGCATGAGAAACATTTTCCCGTCAGCAATCCCAATGCCTCCATCGTGCAGTACCGAGTGATGCAGAACAACGAAACAGCCATGAACAATAACAACAACAATGTAGATATTGACCGGGAGATGGCTATGCTTTCCGAGAATCAACTCATGTATAACTACATGGCTGATCGAGTCAGCGGACATTACAAAAAAATGAAAAATTTATTGAATGATTTAAAATAAAAGCTTACACCAGCAGCCCTCGTGGCTGTTTTTTTGTGTATGAGGTAGAAATGCCGATGATAAAAGCCAAAATGATAGGCAATAAAACATAAGATAATATAAGTAATATGCCTGTTCCTGGCGAAGGTTTGTCCCCCGACTCTGTAATAGGAATTGTATAATTATTAATGAGAATAAAAACAATATAGAACGGAATCCATGAAACAGTTGGAATATATTTGAATTTTTCATCATGTAGCATTCTCTTCGTTATGAAATAGAACAACACCACAAATGAAACCAAAAGCAGAATACTAATAACATTTATTAAAAGTGACATTGTGTTATTTGACCAACCCGTTAATCTTGTGATCCGGTAATAGTTTAGTTGTGGTAGATAGAATACATATAGAAAAATAGCACTTGGAATACTACATAATATTATTTTATTGAACCGATTCATAGTTTCACTCCCACATTATCCCTTTGTATATAATATAAAACAATTTCTCGATCAGCTCTAGTACTTTCAAGTGTAGCGTCTGCAAGCGTTGATCCAAGTTCTCCGCCGACCAATCCACACTGGAAGTTCGGTATTTATCAGGGCTGTAGTATAATGGGATAAGCGAAGAACGTTAGATTATATAAAAAGAGGTGCAACATGACTCGTCAATACAATGCGTTTCAAGGCTCCAAAGTCAGACTCACGGCACCCTGTCCCGAAGACAGCGTGCAAATCGCACATTTTACACAAAACTACGAATATATGCGTAACTTGGATACGGATATTGTGACGCCACAAACATCCGATGAGACCGGATCTTCTTCCGTTCGGAACGGTCAAGATTTCGAATTTGCCCTGCGCACGTTGGAAGACAATCGCTTTCTCGGATTTGTTGCCATCTATCGATTGGAATGGAATAACCGCTCTGCACAACTGGCTATCGGCATTGGTGAAGAACGAGATCGTGGCAAAGGTTATGGCAGTGACGCTCTTGCGTTGATTTTGCGATATGCATTCCATGAGTTAAACCTGAATCGAATTGCTCTTGACGTGATTGAATACAACGAAGCCGCAAGACGGGCATATCTCAAGGCCGGATTCCGCGAGGAAGGCCGGCATCGTGCCGCTGTTCTTCGAGACGGTACACAGTACGATCTGATCTCGATGAGTATTCTGGCAACGGATTGGTCTGCTCAGACAGGTTATCCCGTTTCGTTTCAGCCAGGGTCTAGTTCGGGTAGTACAAGTGTTTTCCCTTCGGCAGGCTCTACTACGGTTGGTAGCATGGCGGTCGAGGCCACTCCCCGAATCGGCGTAGGTGCAGTGATCCTTAATGAACGAAATGAAGTGCTCCTCGTTTGGCGTAATCGTACGCCCGAACAGCATACCTGGAGTATTCCCGGCGGGAAAGTCGATCTGTATGAAACATTGGAAACGGCTGTTATTCGGGAGGTTAAGGAAGAAGTCAATCTGGATATTGTGATCGACGGCCTTCTCTGTACCGCAGAAACGATTCGCCCTGAACGACAGGAGCATTGGATTTCCGTGCTTTACTCCACTAAGGTAGTTAGCGGAGTAGCACGCAATTTGGAAGAAGGCGGAGCCATTGGGGAGATTGGCTGGTTCCCGCTCCATAAACTACCTTCTCCACTCGCCAGCTTTGCCGTCCCGGCATTGGAAGCAATAAAGCAACAATATACACAGAAACATGGCACCGACATCTCACAATGAATAGCTTTACGGGAAATACATTAACGCAACGTAGCGTCCCTTTCATACTGCATGAGTCCAGACACCAGTTCGACTGGAAAGGTCAAGGTGCCCTTTCTCTGAAAACGTTCCGTTACGGAACATCATTATACGAAGCGGGTCATGGACATTTTGCAGTCGATCAGGACAGATATTTGCTTTTGAACGAAGGACAGGAATATCAGCTACATATTGATTCACCTGTTCCTGTCGAATCTTTTTGCATCTTCTTCCCTTCGGGGCTAGTGGAAGAGATCGGTCGGAATATCTCAGGAAGTAACCGCTATCTCTTGGATGAGCCTTATGCCACATCCTCCCTTGGTACACTGGACTGGATGGAACGAACATATCCTATGACCGATCAACTAGGAGCTGCTCTTGAGCGATTGCGCTCCTCCTATGCCTCTCAGGCCGTAGATGTATGGGGACTAGAGGAACAACTCTATCAACTGGGCGTGCACATGCTTGTTTTGCACCGTGAGATTCGGTTGGAAATCGATAGCCTGGATATGGTGAAATCTTCAACCCGAAACGAGATATATCGAAGAATCTATATCGCACACGAGTACATGACAGCCTACTATAATAAACCTATCACGCTTGCGGAGACTGCCTCAGCCGCGCATCTGTCCGTGAATCATTTTCTTCGCAGTTATAAAAAGGTATTCGGAATATCGCCACATCAATTTTTGACGGAACGCAGGCTTCGGGCCGCCTGCCAGTTGTTATCCAATACGGATCTCCCTGTTACAGAAATCTGTTACAACGTCGGTTTTGAGAGCCTTGGCTCGTTCAGCTCCCTTTTCTCCAGACGATTCAAACACTCCCCTGCACAGCATCGGATAAAAAGGTGATTTTCGAGAAGCACTGCCCGTGTGAACGATCTATCATGAAGTTAGCTCCGAACGAGCTTACGCCACATTCCCTGTGTGTACAGATACGAAAGAGGAGGTTTTCACAGATGAAAGACACAGATCAGAATACAAAGCAGCTAGAACCATTGGAACAGTTATTTGAAGCTGCACAGCAGAATAATGCGGAAAAAGTAAAGTCCCTGCTAGCTGTACAACCAGAACTGGCCAACACGGAAAACAAGGATGGATTGACACCGCTGGGATATGCCGCACATTTTGGAAGCACGGAGAGCGTACATGCCCTTATTGAACACGGTGCGGATGTGAATGCGATCTCTCATTCCCTTATCTCCTTCATTCCCTGCAACACAGCGCTACACGCCGCACTCGCTGGAGAGCGTTCAGTGGAAGTGATCAAGCTATTGCTGGAACATGGCGCATCCACGAGCACCCTTGACAGTGATGGACAGCAAGCCCTTCACACGGCTGCCTTTCATACCGATCAGACAGCCATTATAGACTTGCTGCTTGAATATGGAGCCGATGTCAAAGCATCTAACACATCCGGCGAAATCGCACTAGATATTGCGAAGCAACGTGGTCATACCTCTGTCGCTGCTCGTCTGGAGCAAGCGATGGCAAAGCTATCCTAAGCGGGATAGATATAAGCCGCGATAACGATGTGAATCCGTACTATACTTGGGACTCATGCTACACTTGAGACTCGGCATCGTACCTAGAAGGCTATTCGAGATCATACTTGTAACCGTCAGACTCTTGCTGGAGCCGTAATGCTCATGAGAGGGCTGACGGTTTTTGCTGTATAATGCAACGAAACTTTCTGAAGATCAACATGCACAACATTTTTTTCAAAAAAACAAGAACCGTTTGGCAACTTTCTCTGTCTAATACGAAACAACATCAGCAAAGGAGGAGCCTTGTGACCCCTACCGAACTTACGCGAGCTGCACAAAAAGGGGATGCTGCAGCGTTTGCAGCCTTAATGGAGATGCATCAGAGCCGCCTGTACCGGATCGCCTATGCGTATCTGCATAATGAGGGCGATGCACTGGAAGCGATACAGGAAGCAACCTACCGCGCATACCGCAAACTCAAAAAATTGAAAGAACCTACCTACTTCAGTACATGGCTAATCCGCATCCTTCTGAACTACTGTGCAGATGAACGCAAACGCAAAATCCGGTTCAGTTCCGTAACCGAGATCCGTGAATCCGGCCGCTGGGATCGTCCCGAAGATCCGGATCTTGCCGCTGCGGTAGCTGCACTTGAGCCGGAATACAAACAAATTATTATTCTGAGTTATTTCGAAGGTTTCTCGTTAACTGAAGTCGCTGACATTCTCGAAATTCCGGCAGGCACGGTCAAATCACGACTGCACCGCGCGCTTGGCAAGCTCCGGGATCAACTTGAACCGAAAGGAGAGCTCTTATCATGACCGACGAACAAAATCCGTTCGAAGCTTTGGAGACCCGTCTTCAAGCACGCAAAGCCGAATACGATACGATGCCCGTACCGGATACAGCAACTTCCCGAGCTGTACAGGCCGGGATTCAACAAGCTTCCCGTAAACGAAAAACCAGATTACGCTGGCTGACCAGCTCCATCTCCGCAGCAGCCCTGATTTTATTGTTCACTGGCTGTATTCGGGTATCCCCTGCCTTTGCGTCCTTTGTCGAGCAACTGCCTGGAATGGAAGGCGTCGTCAATCTGATCCGGCAAGACAAAGGATTGATGATGGCGATTGATCAGTCCCTGTTGCAGAAAGTCGGGATCACCGACGAGCATAATGGGGGTTCCGTAACCGTGGAAGGCATTATTACTGACGACTCACGCATGGTTATTTTTTATAAGATGAAAGGCATGAAAAATACAGAAAAATTCGACTATGACATCGATTTGCTGGATGTAAACGGTAAAGATCTTCCTGTTGGTTTTGGCTATTCTACAATCCACTTTGACTCAGATGATCCAGTGTATGAAAACTATATTGATGTTATTTTTACCGACCAAGCCCCCCCTCCGGATGTGTTAACGGTGGTATTCAAATCGAGAGACAAAGCCAATCCAGGCGTGTGGAAGGTAACGATGCCAGTCGATAAAAATTTAACCAAGGGCATGAAAGAGGTTATCCCTGTAAACGAAACCTTGGTCGTCGATGGACAGCGTATCCAGGTAAAACAGGCCACCATGTATCCAACCCGGTTGGTACTTGACGTACAGATCGACCCAAACAACAGCAAAAAAATCTTTGGTCTCAGCGATTTGCAACTCGTGGATGAACAAGGACGTGCCTGGAGAACCGACACCGCCATTGGGGAGGATACACGTTCCATTTATTTTGAGAGCATGTATTTCTCCAAACCCAAAAAGCTGACCTTACAAGGCTCTGGATTCTCAGGTCTGGATAAAAAAGAGCTTGATTTCAGCCTCGACCTGAAAACACGTGAGATTACGGGAGGCCCTTCCGGTCTTCAGATGCTTGGCAGCAAAGTAGAGGGCAAAAATCTCATTGTTGATTTCTCTGTTCCTGACAGCATGGAAGATAGTTTCGTACTCGCTTTCAGCAAAGTGAAAGACAGTACGGGTAAAACTTATCAAACCCCTGGTGCAAGCTGGAGCCCGGGTTATGGAAAAGATCAGGATCACACCACGGTTTCAATCACCATCGAACATGGTGCAAAATTACAGGGTCAGCTTCAGATGAAAATTGCTACCTATCCGTCAAAAGTAAAGTCACCCTTTTCACTCGAAATCCCTGTAAATCCTTGATAGATTGCCTCCAATGAGCTGTCTTTCGTAAAAGTTTGCTGTATAATGATGGAAATATTATGAAGTCATATCATGAGCAACTTCAGCTCAAGTGGGAAAGGTGTGTTATATATGAACCCGCGTTCCATCCGTTATCCGCAGCCACTCGTGAAGGGCGATACGATTGGTGTAGCCGCACCGTCCAGTGGTGTAGGCGAGTCTATGCATCGTCATTTGGAAGACAGCAAACATCATATGGAGCGTCTCGGCTTCAACATTAAGGAAAGTCCTTCCCTGCGTAACAATTCCAAATGTGTGAGTGCTCCCAAAGAATCTCGCGCGGCAGAACTGAACGCATTTATGCTTGATCCCGGGATACAGGCCATTATTCCCCCATGGGGCGGAGAGTTTCTGATGGATACTCTGCCACTGCTGGACTGGGAAGCAATGAAGAAGTCACCACCTAAATGGGTGCTCGGCTACTCCGATATCAGCACTTTCTTGTTTGCTTATACGTTGTTGACCGGCTCTGCCTCAGCTCATGGTACGAATTATGTTGATCTTCGGACAAATGAATTAGATCCGGTTACGGCTCGCTGGATTGATGTGCTGCAGACGAAAGCTGACGAAGAGATCACACAAGTATCTTCTACCCATTATCAATCCGAATGGAATATGGGACTGCCCGGCTTTAATCTAGATACGCCATCTTGCTGGAAGCAGCTTGGAGCATCTGAAACACTAAGTGACTCTGTTCGCTTCTCAGGACGGTTAATTGGGGGCTGTATGGACACCATCACTTGCCTGATCGGCACTCCTTTTGCACCGGTAGAAGACTATTTGCATCAGTACTGCGCTGACGAAGGAACGATCTGGTATCTGGAAAGCTGTGAGATGGACGCAAGTGATATCTATCGCCGTCTGTGGCAGATGAGACAAGCTGGCTGGTTTGCCGGGGCGAACGGTTTCCTGTTTGGACGGCCTGCCGGTTATTCGGACACAGCCGATTTTACGTTTACCGATGCCCTCTCCTCTGCGCTTGGCGATCTGACCGTGCCTCTGCTGTATGATGTGGATCTCGGTCACATTCCACCTCAGATGACTTTTGTGAATGGCGCAGTGGGTCAGGTCAGTTACGAAAGCGGTCGTGGAACTCTGCACATGTCATATGTGTAATCACCTTTTGTAGGCAGATGCATACCTTGAAGTAAGAAGGATTTTATTTCGAGGAAGGGTTGTGCATCATGTCTGAATCGCCATCCACACCAACCACACGTGTTGTATATCAGGCCAATCAACCGATGCTGCAATCCGTGCAAAATGTGCGGAACATGCTGCACCATACGGCTCGTCAGCATATCGGCAAGAAAGTGCAAGTTCAGAACATCGATGGTCAGGTTTGGGAAGGAGTCATTATTAGTGCAGACCGCGGAATACTGTACCTTCAAGTGACACCAATGCATGGTTACCCTGAACCGCGTGCTTTGTTTGGCCCAACGATTCTACCGCTGGTGCTGTATGAATTGCTCGTCATCACCTTGTTAATGTAAGCCAAAAGGGCTTCGTCTCTTTCCTTTCGAGGATTGGGCGAAGCTTTTTTATTCCATGTGCCGGGATTGCTTGTGAGCGTGTGAAATATGATACAATGGTGTCGGTACCTTGCCTTATTTCATATGAAACGGAGTTTGATCCGGTTGGAATACATACGTCATGACCCCTCTTCTCCTGTTGAATCAGAACCGGAGATGCGTAACAAAAGTCAACACCCTGTTACTGAGCCGTCTGAGCAATCCCAAGTCATCGCCATCTGTCTGCTTGCCGGGAAAATCATGCTGCAAAGCGGCGGCGAAACGTACCGCGTTGAAGATACGATGAAGCGGATGGCCGCTGCCTTGGGGCTGCCACATTCACATAGTTATGTGGTGCCCACGGGCATCTTTTTCTCGGTGGATGCCACGGAACCCGCGAAGCTGATTCGCATCTCGGAGCGCACCACGGACCTCGATAAAGTGTCTGAAGTGAATGCCGTCTCACGTCGCATCGGACAAGGGCAACTAACCGTTCAGGAAGCCCATGAGCTGCTGCTGGAGATCGAACGCAAGCCTTCCGGTTATTCGTATGCTGTCCAGCTAGGGGCCGCTGCCTTATCCAGTGCTTGCTTCACAATCATGTTCGGCGGAGGCTGGGGAGATTTTCTTCCGGCACTACTCTGCGGCGGAATCGGTTACGCAGCGGTCATTCTTTTTCACCGCTGGGTGCGTGTTAAATTTTTTGCTGAGCTTACGGCCTCCTTTGTCATCGGCATGCTTGCCTTTTTCCTCGTGTATGTGGGTGCAGGCTTGGAGCGGGACAAAATCATAATCGGTTCTGTCATGCCGCTCGTGCCGGGACTGCTCATTACCAATGCCGTGCGCGACCTGATGGCTGGGCATCTCGTATCTGGCTTATCTAAGGGCGCCGAGGCTTTTCTGACTGCTTTTGCCATCGGCACAGGCATTGCTGTTGTATTTTCACTTTTGATGTAAGACGGAGGGTTGCAGGAAATGCTCCATTTTATAGGACAAGCTTTAACCAGCTTCATTGCTTCGGCTGCGTTTGGCATTATTTTTAATGCGCCAAGACGGATGCTGCTTCACGGCGGATTTGTCGGGATGATTGGCTGGATCATTTATATTGTACTGGAGTATGCAGCAGATGCTGTCCCGGCCACACTGGCCGCAACGATTGCTGTTGGTGTCATCAGTCAGCTATTTTCTCGCATGTTCCGGGCACCTGTCATTATTTTTAGCGTGGCAGGTATCATTCCTCTCGTGCCGGGAGGACTGGCGTATAATGCAATGCGTAGTTTTGTACAAAATGACTACAGTGCTGCCATGGAGATGGCCGCCAAAGCTCTTATGTTGTCGGGTGCTATCGCCGTAGGACTTGTCCTATCCGAGGTATTAAACCAGATGATTCAGAGCCTTTCCCGTTCAAACCGCATCAAGTCCACCTCCAAATGAACCTCCCAATGGCAGGTTGCCACCAAGCAAAAAAAGCCCATGGTCTGCAAGCTGGAGTTTTGACTTAGCTCCGTTCTTGTAGACTATGGGCCTTTTCGTTTACTTGATAAACGTATTTTTCACACGTACCGACTTCAGAAAATAGGGAATAAAAATACAGCACGTCAGCAGCGAACGAATGATCAGGTTAAAAGCAGATGTGGCATCCAGTATATGCTCTTCTCTACCGATCTCATTGCGGGCGATGAGGATCCATGTCACCACTCCAATGAGCACATTCGCAATATATTGCACAATCATCATTCGTGGGAACCATCGCTTCCGTCTATATAACAAAACAAGATTCACTACAATAAGGATGAACAGTATAACACTGCTAATGAAACCAAACCACAGGAGTGGACGGATGACTTCTGCATAGAACTGCGGACTAACGCCACGACTACCTACCCATCGCTCCGGGTTCATAATCACGGTAACGCTTGTTATATCGGACAGTAGAAACGCAAATGAAATCCACAAACTGATCTGAATTAAAATCAACCAGCCACCCAAACCAGAGATACCAGGAAGTTCAGGCCGAATACCACTTTTGGATGAGAACATGCCCGGTTCCTTGTCTCGGTTATTATATCGACTACGCATAATATCCTCCTTCAAACGATATAAGAGCATCTATTATAGCTCATCATCTGTATATCATGCTATAAAAAGGATAAAATTACCGATAAAGCTGGGTGCAATTTCAGCTTTGCTCTTTCTTTATGGCGTTGTCCGTTTCATTACCGCTCCGATCAGCTCAGCGGCAGTTCCGCTTCCTGACTTTAAGTAATGTTTCGCATCCGTATAATCGAATCCCATCCACACGACCCCCGTCCATTTCCTTGTATATCCGGCAAACCAGATATCCCGATTTGCTTGCTTGGGCACATTCGGCAATGCGGCTTGTGTCGTACCCGTTTTGCCAGCCACATGATCATCAGGCAACTGGGCACGCTTTCCTGTTCCTTGGCTCACGACAAGCTGCAGCATGTTCGTTATTTCTTGAGCCGTTCGCCTCGTGATAACTTGTTTGTTCTCTGAGCGATGGCTATAGATAATTTGCCCTCGGGCATCCGTTATTTCGTGTATAAGGTGTGCACGATTGAATCTCCCCTCATTGGCAAAAACAGCATAGGCTTGTGCAAGCTTGAGCGGCGAGACACCTTGATGCATCCCCCCAAGGGCAACGGACAGATTCATATCTTCATCCTGTAATTGAATTCCTAGTCGCTCAGCGAACCCTTTGGCTTGGTTCAACCCGATCTCGTGTAACAACCAGATTGCAGGTGCATTGATTGATTTTTGCAGAGCCTCCGACAAAGATACCGTACCTCTGTACCTTCCTCCCACATTGCCCGGCTGGTAATTCCCGTAACGTGTAGGTCGGTCAGGAAGCATACTTGATGGCTCGAATTGTCCGGACTCCAATGCAGGGCCATAGACGATGACGGGTTTAAATACGGATCCTGGCTGCCTTGCATCCTTCATAGCACGATTCATATCTCCCTTCACAGGATTTCGTCCACCCATCATTCCTTTCACTTCACCGTTATGTTGATCAAGTATTACCATACTGGCCTGTACCTGTTGAGTTTCTCGGTCATCCGGAAACCAGACATGCTCCGCGAATGTTTCCTCCATTGCCCGCTGCACACTTGCATTCAAGCCCGTTCGAATGGTCCATCCTGCGGAACGAATCTCGTCCTCACCCTTGCCGGTGAGAAGTGAAGCCTCCTGCAAGACTGCATCTAAGGCAGACGTATAGGAAGGCTTCTCCATTTGAGACTTATGTGCCGTTGACAGGCTCGCCATATTTGGAGGAGGCGCTTGGTATTCAACAGCTGCGGCCTCCTGCATCTGTTTGCTCGTAATGATTCCCTGTTCATGCATCATGGAGAGAACGACATTACGTCGCTCTTGGGAAAGATTCTTGTTATCCACCGGATTGTAAATAGACGGCCCCTTGGGAATACCCGCGAGCGTCGCGATCTGCCAGAGTTTTAACCGTTTCAAATCTTCCACACCGAAATAACGCCATGCTGCTGCCTTGACTCCATACTGCTGCCGTCCCATGTAAATCCGGTTCAGATACATTTCCAGGATTTCGTCCTTCGAATACTTCGTTTCCATCTCGATCGCAATGGATAACTCGTTTATTTTACGGATGAAGTTCTTGTTGGCGTTCAGATACAGATTTCTAGCCAGTTGCTGTGTGATCGAACTCCCGCCCTGGCTCCAATTCATATGTAGTATATTTTCTACCATTGCCCTGCCAACACCCATGACGTCTAGACCCGCATGTCGGTAGAAACGCCGATCCTCGGTCACTAAAAAGGCCTGTTTTAGCATATCCGGCATTTCTTGCAGATCGGCATACGCCATATATCCTCCGTTTGGTGTCGTCAACCTGATGATCTCTTGTCCAGCCTCATCCAGAATGACGGTTGATGACACTTGATGCATAACTTCCGGTTGATGGCGAATCACCATTTTTCCATACGAAAACAAATAGATGTACAGTAGCACTAGTAGAACCGCTACAATAACAGCAACATCGTACAGTCGATATATGGAACGTTTCATCTTCACATTTAACATGATGGTTCCTCGGATTTAACCTTCATTTCAGAGCAATCTTTATTCGCTGTAAGCGCCGCAATCGCATTGATCTGATCACTCAATTGCCGCAGCTCACCACCGCTCAGGATTTGAATGGGTGCAGGATTCCGGCCCTTAGCAAGTTCATTAGTTCCCCGCACAAGAGCTTGCATGTCTTCGCTTATTTTCTGAGAACGAATCCAGAAAAATAAAAGAAACAAACCTCCGCCCATAAGCAACCCGATCGGTTTCTTTCCTATATGATTGATACTCCAATGTACGAGGTCGGTAAACCAGACAGCTTCATGGAACATCAAACGATAAGCTAATCTCATGATCTGGTACATAACAAAAAGAAGCACGATGCTGAGAACCGCGCTTGCTCCGCAAATATAGATGTATTTCATTCGAACGGTGTTAAATCTTGAACTCATCTTCGGTACCCTCCTCATACTTCGAACAGATTGATAGAGGTAGCATACCGAATAGTTCTTAAAGAAGCGTTGTTAACTTCTTATCAAATTCTTAATTTACATATCCAAAGCTTAATATGAGAGGTATGATATGAACATTCTACTCTTCCTACTCTTCCAATGGCGTATGGACGGGTGGTTTTATGGCCGGAAAACGGGTAACAAAATCCGTCCGGCCCTGATCGCTATAAGCGGCAATCTGCCCCTGATGCAGTTCTATCATGGATTTGGCAATGGCAAGTCCCAATCCTGTGCCTCCTGTATCACGAGAACGTGATTTATCTACCCGATAGAAACGTTCAAACAGATGTGGCAAGTCCTGAGCGGGAATCGGTTCCCCGTAATTACTAATACGCACCACAGCTTCTCCCTCTTCAAGAACAAGGCCAATTTCCATTACTTTGCCCTTAGCGCCATATCGAATCGCATTGCTGAACAAGTTTTCATAGGCTCTAACGAGTCTTCCCGGAGCAGCCTGAATCCATAATGGATCTTGTCCTCCAACGATCGTATAGGTCATGCCTGCTTCTTCAAGCATTGGAGCAAATTCTTCGGCGAGTTGCATGAGGAATGGAGTCAGATTCAGTGGTCTTAAAGACAACGGAAGGCTTACGCCGCTGACCCGAGTATATTCAAACAAATCATCAATGAGTTTACGCAACGTCAGGGATTTCTCGTAAGCGATACTGACGTAATAACGCATTTCTAATTCATCCTGATAACGATCCTTCTCGATATACTCCAAAAATCCAAGAATCGAGGTTAAGGGTGTCCTCAAATCATGCGAGATGCCTGTAATCAGATCATTTTTGGCTGCAACGGCACTCCGTTCTTCCTGAAGAGATCGCTGGAGTTGTTCCGCCATCTGATTGATGCTCGCCGCAACCACACCAAACTCATCCGAAGTCTTCACCGCAATCCGATGTGACAGTTCTCCTTTGGCAACTTCCTGGATACCCGCCGTGATCTCATCCAGTACAACCATCACTTTGCGGGTGAACAGAAAGAAAAACAGCACAAAACTGATGATTCCTACAGCAATCATCAGTGGAACAGAGCCAATATGATTCACTAGCCAGCGAACCACTTGCCCCGGAATCGTATAATTCGGATATTGCTGATTCTTCAGAATCGTCTCGCCCACTTTACCTGCTCCATACAATATCACCGCAGTCAAAATGCCACTTAATATAAATGCGTAAATAAACTTCCAGCGTACCGTATTAATCCATTTCGAATTCATGGTAGAAACTCCCTGCTTGTGACGTACAACCTAAATCGGTTTAATCATCTTATATCCGACACCCCATACGGTCTGAATGAACTTCGGATGTTTACTATCGTGCTCAATCTTCTCACGAAGTTTACGAATATGCACCATAACCGTGTTGTTAGACTCCATGAATTCTTCTTTCCAGACTTGGCGGTAAATCTGTTCCATACTAAGTACCGATCCTTGATGCCTTGCGAGCAGTTCAAGCACTGCAAATTCCCGGGGTGTAAGATGCACAGGTTTGTCATCCAGCCACACTTCATGTGTGTCTGTATTAATAATCAGATCATCAATGATCCATTCATGCTCCTTGCTTTCCCTGCCCTCATTAAATGTATGGTACCTGCGAAGCTGGGATTTCGCTCTCGCCACAAGCTCAAGCGGATTGAACGGCTTGGTTAAATAATCATCAGCGCCGATGCTTAAACCCGTTATTTTATCGATATCCGTACTTTTTGCAGACAGCATTATAATTGGCATTTTCTGCTCTTCGCGAATTTTCATGCAGGCTTCGATTCCGTCCATATTGGGCATCATGACGTCCAGAATAATGAGATCAATGTCTACCGTCTTAAGCACCTCTAGAGCCTGTATTCCGTCATTCGCAGTAAAAATCCGGTACCCTTCATTGCCAAAATAAATTTCCATCAGTTTAATAATATCCTGCTCATCATCGACAAGCAGTATGGATGCTGGTTGTGCCACGGCATTTTTCCTTTCTGCTTCACAAAAGCTACATCGGTTTAACCCAACTACTAATGCAATCTATCTGTTCACAGTATACCACCTCGGAATCATACTACGGAAATCATCATGATCATTCCGCACACGTTCAATCTTCATCATCATCTGCTCGGTCTCCTCTGGCTTCACGTTCTGAATCCACACCACGGAAGATATCAGCGCCATGGCCATATACAGAGAGTACATCTTCCAGAAACCCTCATCCGGTTCATGCCCATCAAAATATCCATGTATCTGCCCAATCGAGTATGGAATGCTGATCTCTGTAGCAAATAACCCCAGCTTCAAAAACTCATGCACAGGGTCGCCCTGATCTGCACGGTCAAAATCAATTACCCCTGCCAGTTCACCCTTGTTTACTATCAGATTAGCTGGATGAAAATCATCATGCTGAAAACCATCGGGACGGTCTTTCATCCATTCCAAATGTTCTTCAATAAAATTCAGGATATACTGATCACTTTCCATCACAACAGGGCACGCGTTGTATCGATCCACGTACCGCCGATGCTTCTTACTTCTCCGTATGTACCAGGACTCGGCCTGCTTCTCTACAGCTAACTGATGAATGCGCTCTAACTCTGCACCTGCTTTCAGGCCGATGGAATACTGCTGCTGCTCACTCATCGAAGGCAATACCTCGGAAGCATCTTCACCCTCAAGATAACTCAAAATCATATATCCATTGTTCTCATCCAACCTTCCAACGCCAAGCGGTGTAGAGCATAGAACCCCCATCTCTCTCAACGCTGCCAAAACATGAGTCTCTTGTCGCTTGTCATCCATATCACGACAAGGAAAGATTCGCAGCAACATATTTCTTTGATCAGGAACAACGACTTTGAACTTATGATCCAGGGAATATCCTCGGGATATACGTTCAACCTGTAGAGCATTTCGAAGTTCAGGAATCCTTGTCACAATCTCCAGCATGCCGCTCTCACTCGAAGATGAATTCTGGTTATCCATAAATTCTACCAACTTAACCCCTCCATTATTAGATGTAAGTTACAAGTCGGCTTATATCAAAGAATACCTGCATAAATTTATGTACTGTCCCTTGTATCCCGGTTAATGCTCTTCATACCTTTACCCAATATGTATTGATGATATGTATTCGTTTAGGCAAACATCGCCGTCTTGGGTTCTCTTCCCGTCAAGGTTAACATCGTATAGAGTTGTCCCCTGTGATGGTACATATGCCCCATCATTTCAAGTAACCATTCCAGACGGCTATAGGAAGCACCCCAATAGGATGTTGTTACATGAAGCAATTCTTCCGTCGTAAACTGCATGTAACGCTGGTAGAGGAAGTTCCGGTTCTCTATGAGAGAATCCTTGATCTGGTTCACAGAACACACGCGGTTCTCTTGATAAAATCGAGTCATTTCCTCTTCTGATGCACCTTCGGATATGTACAGATCTGCGCGACAGACTAACGCTAGATGCGAGAGTAACTCCCTTATAGAACGTTTGCCCTCAATCGGAGTCAGGTCCAAATCTTCTTCACTTAACTGATCGCAAATATCAACTAATGATGCAACCGCCGTATCAATATGTTTGAATGCAGACTGAATCAACATTATCACTTCCTTTTCATCCCATTATATAGAACATATGATCTCATTTCAACCTATGTACTTCCTTTAACTATTTAAACACGCTGGCGTCTCTGATTAACATATGCGCACAAAAAAAGTCCCTCCTCCTCTTATAAACGGGGTTTCAGGACATTTTGTTACAGCTATTGAATAAATATTCACCTAATTTATGGAATGGCAGTTGGCCTGGGTAATAAAAATGAACTAAAACTTAACTGGAATAAATCGAACAACATGTATGATCAAATTGCTCAGCCTCCAGGTCAGCACCTCGAATGAAGAACTGTAATTCACCGCAATCCAGCCACTGAAAACCGATAGCATCATTCGTATCTATTTTTAACAGCAGCAGTGTGTCCGATAATTCCTCCCACGTGCGCTCTTCTTCTCCATCGTAATGCGCGGTCAGCTTCTTCACACATTCCTGCTCACTGCCGTTGTGTGCCTCACCCAGCTCAATATAACTCAACGCCCGGTGTTCTGCATCGGGATGCTGCCCATCGGGGTAACCAAACATGCCGCCCCAATTCAGCGGGCTTGGGTGATTCCAGTCTGATTCGAATTCCAAATAACGGTCTAGCAAGCGACCTTCCACAGCTCGCTCATCATCGGGAACTGCCTCTGAAATATTCACCTGTTCAGCCAACGCCGCAGCATCTATGTAGGCATATGTAGGAAGCTCAAGGTTAGGCAAGACGGTAACCGAATGGGCTATCGTAGGCTCTCCCCCCAGAGCGGTGGCCCCGTCCGGTTCGCGTTTCACGAGATTATATGTAGATGGTTCATAGATCACTCGATGTTCAATCGGATAAGCTGCATCCACACTGCCAATAAAAAAGTACAACATGCCCCGCTCCGGCAACGTTCCGCGCCCGTCATTCGGTGTATACGGAGACAAATCCACCATATTCAGCTGGGCCAGAAAAGTCATTGGCACCCCGTCCTTCGTAAGCGGCCAGTCCAGATCATCCGGCAGATCAGGATGTCCGCCAACACGCGAATTTCCTGTTCTGCGATATTCATCCGTTGTGGACACATCCAGGCGAATACCCCAGCGCCCAGCATCCAGCACCAGATCGGCAACAGCACCGAGACCGTATTCTTCTTCGAGGGTTTTACGTGCTTTTCTAGTCAGACGTTCACATTGTTCCGGCTTAATCATATAGATCCTCCCTTTTTGACGTTACACCTATGCTGAGACTTATTCACGTTCACACCTGTATATTCTTCCGCCTTGTCTTTTTTCCCTGCTTTCTGTGTAAAAAAGAGGCTGACCTTCGTCAGCCCCTATCTTTTCATATACTTTTGTTATCGATTTGAATCAGAGGACTTCTGCTGATAAGCAATCATATGCTCCTCGCCATCCAGAAATTCATGCGACTGGTGCGCAGCCATCACCCCGTGATAACTGATGTCCAGACCAAGGTCTTCCTCTTCCTCGGTCGAACGGACAGGAACCACTTTGCCAATGAGCTTCAGTCCGAACCAGGTCATGGCGAATCCCCAGACGACCAGTGCAGTCAGACCCAGCACCTGAACACCAAGTAACTTCCAGCCGCCGCCCATGAACAAACCTCCGTCCGTGGCAAACAGACCTACTGCAACTGTCCCCCACATTCCCGAAACGGCATGAACCGGGAAAGCACCTACCGGATCATCAATGCGCATGCGATCCAGCCAGTTCGTAGCAGCCATCATCAACAGACCGGAGACTGCGCCGATGAATATTGCTGCCAGATCACCTACAAATGCACAGCCTGCCGTGATGCCTACCAGTCCAGCAAGTGAACCGTTAATCACGGACGGTGCATCGGAACGATTAAAGCGGAACAAGGTATAGAGCAACGTAGCCGCACCACCCGCAGCTGCGGATAGCATCGTAACGATGGCGATGTGACCGATTCTGACATCCGTCGCACTCAATGTACTTCCCGCATTAAACCCAAACCAGCCAAACCATAACAGGAAAGCACCTACCGATGCCAGTGGCAGATTGCTTGGCAATGCAATCGCACTTACACCAAGTGGTGTGTATTTCCCTTTACGTGGCCCGATAATAATAGCTGCCGCCAATGCAGAGAAACCGCCCAGTGCGTGAATCACCGCTGAACCGGCGAAATCTTGCATACCCAGCTGACTGAGCCAGCCGCCACCCCAAGCCCAGTGTCCGCCAATCGGATAAATAATCGCCGTCATCAGGATGATATATAGTAGGTATGCACGGAAATTGATCCGTTCAGCTACGGCACCGGATACGATTGAAATGACCGCAATCGTGAACGCGGCTTGGAATAGCCAAAACGTCTCCAGGGATACCGGAACGTTCAGATGAGAGAGATCACCATTCAGGAAAAAACCTGTCACTCCTATAAACCCTCCAGCATCTGAACCATACATCAAGCCAAAACCAATCGCGTAAAACAATAATGTGCCAATCGTAATATCAGCAAATACTTTCATGATAATATTCACACTATTTTTATAACGTACAAACCCAGCCTCCAGCAGGGCAAATCCGCCCTCCATCAACAAAATCATCGCTGCGCTGAGAACAACCCAGACCGTGTCGATCCCGGAGCTTAACGTTTCCAAAGTCATGCCTGCACATCCTCCGTTTCACTAAGCTGTCTGATCTCGCGGATAATTTCAGGCGAAAGCTCAATCTCTTCCTGCCGATTATGATCAGCGCTCTGAATACGTTCCATAATCTGATCAAGATCACGGATGCGCCTGCGAATCTGCTCCATCTTGCGGAATCGTTCCTTCACCTGCACCATGTATTCCACCGCTTGGTGATGAGAAGCCGGACGTCCCGCAAACCATTTGCGAACAGGAGACAGCGACTGATAAGCCACTTCCTCGGCTCGTCGTTTTTGTTCAAACTGTTCAATCTTCTGCTTTAGCGTTTCGATCTCATTTTCTTTTTTGACCTTCAACCGTTCGATAAGGTACAATAGATCGGACGATGATATTTGCAATGCTGTATGGTGATACACCTCGTCGATTACTAACATATCATGTCAGGACTCCTTACATATCAAGTTACTTGTTACCGATTATAGTTTGCCGGGGTGTGCCCGTCAATCTTTTTTTCGTTTTATGAAAGCCGTTGTATACAATTCAGCATACCCAATTTAAGGGTATGTTTTTTATTTTTTCCTCAAGTTCACCTAACAAGGGGTAATATGGGTAAAGTTCGCATTTGCTCATTTTGTGTTTTATGCTGGTTAAACAGGGTCTTATATGTTCGGTTGGACATATAGAAACAGTAATGTTATTGTAATAAACCTAAAGAGAGGATGTTTATGATGTTTGAACGTAATGACGAAATACGTAACCAAATCTGGGAGGCTATCTCCGGGTTAGATGAAGATCAATTGAACCGGAAACCTTCCCCGGAACAGTGGAGCATTATGCAAGTGTTACGGCACTTGAATCTGATGGAAAATGTCATCACCAAGCAAGCTCGTCTTGCAGTGGAAAAAGAACAGAATGTGTCCATTGAGAAAAAGCCTTATGAAATGTCTCTGGACCGCAGCAGATCTGTCGAAGCCCCTCCTCATGTGCAACCACCAACTGAGCCTGAGAGACTTGCGGATATTCGTAGGGATCTGGCTGAGTCCCATCAAGCACTGGAACAGTTTGCACGCGAGCATGATGTTGCCCTGTTACGTAGTAAGTCGTTCCCTCACCCGGCGTTCGGTGAATTGGATCTGGCACAATGGATCGATTTTACAAGCTACCACGAGGAACGTCATCTGGGACAGATTCGAGAGATCAAGCAGCAACTGGGACTGTAAATGGGTTCGTGGTTTGTAAAATAAGCAAAAAACCTCCGCATTCCACTTATAGTGGATACGGAGGTTTTTTCTTTATTTAAATCTGCGCCTCTTTCAGGCGGTGATCAGCTCCAACTTTTTTGCCCAGAATCACAAGGTCTCGATCCACGCCATCCAGCACCGCCACTTCCGGATAAAATCCCCACTGTTCGAAGCCATGCTTGCGCAATAACCCCAGGCTCGGCTCGTTATGCCCGAATACAAATCCTAGAATCGTCGTGATTCCCAGCTCAGGACAAGCCTCGAATACCGTATTCAGCAGCAACCCACCGGCCCCAATTCCACGGCACTGCTGATCGACGTATACACTGACTTCTACCGTCCCATTGTATGCTGGTCGCCCATAAAACGAACTCAAACTGGCCCATGCGACAACCTGCCCATCCCGTTTCATGACCCATAGAGGACGACGATCCGGTGTATGCTCATTAAACCATGGCAAACGCTGCTCTACCGTCACCGGCTCCAAATCCGCCGTTACCATGCGGCTCTCGATAGTTGAATTATAAATCTCTACAATTCTCGGCAAGTCTTCGAGACATGCATATTCGATCTGTACCTTTTCCAGTGCCATTCCCTATTCCTCCATTGACCTCTATAAGTTGAACTAAGAATTTACACAGTCCACTCCAATGACAGAATAACCTTTCAATCGCTGTTATCCCCAGATTTTTTTGATTCCCTTTTCCAAAGGGAAAAATCCGGTGATAAAGGCGCTAAGCTTATGCTTCCGATGTAGCTTTCTTGCAGAAAGCTTTTAGCTTCGCTTTTTCAGTTTTTTTCTGTCCTCTCCGTTAAAGTGTAAATAAAATTTTCACCTTATCCAGCTCTAATCTCATTCACAACCAAGTTCAAGACTATAATTAATTATAGACGCTATTATAATGGAAAAAGGAAGCTGGCGTACAGCATGTAGAATATCCATACCTACACAACAAGCGTTAGCCAACAATAGTGCCGTCTTACCCGCTTACTCCGGCAGTCCCTGAACGGTATTCCCCCTTGTCAACTCCTGGCTCTGATCGGCCCAGCGAATATTGAGGGAACGTGACGTGAACAGGTCTGGACCATCGGATACCTGGAAGTGCAAGTGAGCTTCACTGGAGTTGCCCGAATTACCCAGATCCCCGATGTGATCCCCCTGCTTGACTTTTTCCCCTTTTTTCACCGCTACACTGCCTTTTTTGATATGGCCCGTGATACTGTATTCTTTATTGCCATGATCGATAACCACATAATTACCCGCCGGTTCTTCCGGATTCATCACGCCGGGTACATTATCCTCGATATCATTTTTGATCTCAACTACCGTACCATCCGCAGCAGCATAGAGCGGCTGACCAAACGCATAATAGTTAGCATTATCCTTGGCATCGCCCTGATAACTCGCCCCGTCTTTCGTCTGAACAATATCGAGTGCATAGCGCTGTGTTTCATGCTCGTAATGATAATTCTCCATAACACTATGACCTCCCCAGAAGACATACATCTCTCCTTTCATCGGGAACTGAAACTCAGTCTTGGTCAGCTTGTTATCTGTATCGGGATGTGGTTCCAGTGGAGTAATGCTTAATCCGGCAATCTGATGATCTTCTGTAAAATAAGCGAGGATCCCCTTGGTTCCTGAATCGTCTGTCCACGCATGTTCCGTCAAACCATTCATCTCAGAATCTACCACCTGCTTCCACGACTTCACTCCTTTCAAAAAGCTGTCAGCAGACGCCTTGAAATCTTCCGAGGAAACAGCTTGCTTCATGTCAGGAGTAAACTGATTATAAATGGCATCTTTGGAGCCCTTCGTCAATGTATCCATGAGATTATCCGGTGTTACCTGTTGAGCTGTCGAACCATCATTTTGTTCTTTGCTTGAAGTGTCACCGTCATCCTTTTGATCCTTCACCTGTTCTGTAGCTTGCTTCTCAGCCTGCTCTGCTTCGTCGGAGGTAATTTTGTTACTTGTACAAGCAGAGAGTACAGCACATGCTGTCACGGTTAGAAGGAGTAGTTTCCATTTCCTATTCATCATTCAACACCCTTTCTGTTTATCTTTTCTTACTTACCTCAAATCTACATCATGAGTCTTATGGTTTGTCTAACCTTCACTTACATCTAGTTAAATTTATCGCCCTACCTAAGCTTTATAATTAAGCTTCTGTTAAGGCAACCTATCTTCCAATTGGTCTCAAGAATGTTATGATGGGCAATATACCAAGAAAGAGAGTTAAGAAGGAGGTTAGCATTACATCATGGATCATGTCTCACTACTGCTTGTTGATGATGAACAAGCGATTTTACATATGCTCAAAACCGTACTGCTCAAAGAAAAGTTTCTCGATATTGATACGGTCACTACAGGTGAAGCAGCGCTCGAAGCATGCAACAACAAAACGTATCATTGTATCGTGCTTGATATTATGCTTCCAGGGAAAAGCGGCTTGGAAATCTGCCCTTTTCTAAGGCAGGTCACAGATGCTCCTATCCTGTTTCTAACCGCCAAAACAACGGACTATGACAAACTGACCGGATTTGCCGTTGGCGGTGATGATTATGTCGTCAAACCGTTTAACCCGCTGGAAGTTGTTGCAAGAATTAAATCGTTGCTTAATCGCTATTTGCCTTCTAAGACAGTCGTTTTGCAGCAACAACAAAACATTCCATCACACGTAAATACGTCATCTTCTGACCTATCACAAGGCATTTATGATTTTGGACGATTCCAAGTATTCGAACTGGCTGGGGAGCTTCGCGTTGAAGGACAGGCTGTAACCTGCCCGGCACTGGTGTTCCAGTTGCTTCTCTTCTTCTGCAAACATCCGAACCGAATCTTCACCAAGTCTGAACTGTATGAACGGGTGTGGGGTTCAGAAGCCATTAGCGACGATAACACCGTTATGGTGCATATCCACCGCATTCGGGAACGCATTGAAAAAGATCCTTCCAATCCGGCTTTTCTTGTTAATGTGCGCGGTTTGGGGTACAAACTGATCCAGCCTAGCAACCTGTCACGGACATGAGTATTCGCCGTAAGTTATTAACTCGCTTCATCGGTATGCTCACTGGCACGGTCATTCTGATTATTTTGCTAGGATCACTGGCTACCATTTGGGTTTTGCAAAAAGTGAATGAAGTGAATATTGTAGATGACTTCGCAGTTAACGGACTGGATCAGCTCATTAATTCAGCGGAGATCATGCCGGACAATACCATACGCTATGATCCCGAACTATTGAAGCAAGTCGATAAAAATCAGGGCTGGCTGCAGGTGCTCGATGAAAAAGGTTTTGTTATTGACGATTATCACGTTCCTTCCGATGTGCCTGCTCACTACAAACCTGGCGAATTAATTGCCTACTCGGAAGGTAATAAAGAATTTCCATACCAGCTATCCATGCTGATCCGGGAGAAGGACGGGAAATATTTTACGTTGTTATACGGAGAGCGAAATGCGGCCAAATCCTTACTTGATGAGATCCGTCCAAAGCTGTCGTATGAGGGCGGCAAACTGACTGTGAAACCTGCGGAGCAAGAAACGATTCGCAAAGCAGATGCCTACATCCAAATATTGGACCCTTATGGAAAAGAAATCGACTCTTATAACAAACCGGCCGTAGGCGTGCCGAACCAGTACAGTATTCAGGATCTCGTTCTCCAAGTTCGTTACCCGAATCGTTCAGGCATATCGGTCGCCACATGGTACGATAACCAAAACGAAACGACCTGGATGGTAAGTGTACGGATTGATTCAACTGTCGTTGAGAAACAGAATCCATACGCTTTTATTCTTGAACCGGCGCTAATCGTCCTAATCTTGTCCATCGTTGCGCTGCTGATTTTACTCGCTTTATGGTACGCTAATCGATTCGGTGCTCCGATGCTGCACATGCTTCAGTGGTTGCAACGTCTGGAGAAAGGACAGTATGAGGAACCAACCGGGGCAGCAGGTATTCCGCGGAGCCAACGCCGCAATGGAAAATGGAAACGTAAATACCAAGTGTATGGCGACGTACTCCACTCCATGCAAGCTTTGTCCCATACACTCAAGCAGGATGAGGAACTACGGAAACAAACCGATTCCCTTCGAGAGGAATGGATCGCTGGCATCACGCATGATCTCAAGACACCTCTTTCCTCCATTCAGGGATACGCGCATATGCTGGAAACGGACAAATACACCTGGACGGCTGAAGAAGTTCGAGAATTCGCAGGCATCATGATCGACAAATCCATGTATATGGACAGACTTGTGAACGATCTTGCGATGACCTATCGGTTGCGGAGTGGAGGATATCAACCTGAGGTTGAACGAAATGACGTAAATACGCTACTTCGTAATCTCGTGCAGCGAGCCGAGCGCAACCCTGCGTACGGTGAAGGACGTATTGTCTTTCAATCTGCAGACGCGCCTGTCTATGGGCTAGTACACGTTCCTTCTTTTGAACGGATTGTAGATAATCTCACCGCTAATGCTCTGCTGCACAACCCATCCGAGTCTGTCCTCGTTGTTCGTGTCGAGGCGGGTGAACGTGACGGTGAATTTACAATCGAGTTTGCCGATAATGGACGAGGCATGAGCCCCGAAACCGTATGGAAGCTATTTGAACGGTATTACCGTGGTACAGATACGGGAACAAGTGATGTTGGATCAGGACTCGGCATGGCTGTCACCAGAGGCTTAATTGAGGCAATGAAAGGTCGAATTGAAGTGTCTTCCACACCTGGAGAAGGAACAACGATTCGATTAATCTGGATGCAAAATGCATAAGAAATGGGCTAGCCTGCATTTGAATATTCCACTTGACCTTTCCATTTTCAGTCTATATAATCGGTTCTCAAGTAACACCTGTTCCGATGGTTACATTAAGTTTTGCATACTACAGGATCAACAGATCTGAAATATCCCTGTGTTATTCAGCTCGTTGCATCCTTCATATTTAGCGATGACCAGAGACATGATTTGCATTGCGTGCTGCCCAGAGAGAGAAGGGATTGGTGAAACCTTCTTCAGCGAACGAATTCAAGTTACCCCTCTGTAGCCGTGGTCTCGAACCTCCGACGATGTACAGATATTGCGCAGATCATCTCAATAGATTACTCCAATCGATGATTCCGCAAGATAGTTACTCGTACGGTCAGTAGAGTTCACCGCCTGATCCCCGTTAACGGATTCCAATGAGGGTTATGATGGTTCTGTTTGCGGCGGCTGGCCGAGAGCAGAATGCAGCATAACCAAATTAGGGTGGAACCACGAGCCAAGCGCACTCGTCCCTTCTCCGGGACGGGTGTTTTTTGCGCTTCCAACACAAAAAATATGGGAGAGTGGTTCACATGAGTCAAGAAAAAAATGAGTATGCAAGCGAGCATTTATCCTTGGGTGATCAGCACGCAGAAGTGTCTGAGTCGTTGGCAGCCAAATCGTCGATTGAAAAGATTGAAGTCCAGTTGCAAGGCGGTGCTGTACGTAGTTACAAAGCAAGCATCACTGTAGGCGAAGTTGCCTCTTCGATTAGCACAAGTCTTGGTAAACAGGCGATCGGTGGGATCGTGAATGGCCAGAATGTCGATCTGAGCGAAAAACTGGAGCAGGACTGCGAACTCATCATTGTTACACTGGATAGCGAGGAAGGTCTGCACCGATATCGTCACAGCACAGCACATGTGCTGGCACAGGCACTTAAACGGTTATATGGCACAGACCACGTGAAGCTGGGTATCGGTCCGGTCATTGAAGATGGATTTTACTATGATGTAGATCTGGAGCAGTCCCTCTCCATCAGTGACCTAGATGCCATCGAGCGGGAAATGAACAAGATTATTCAGGAAAATTGGCCCATCCGCCGCAAAGTGGTTAGTCGGGTGCAAGCCTTGGAGCGATTCGAAGCCATCCATGACCCTTACAAGCTGGAACTTATTCGTGATCTGCCAGAAGACGCTGAACTTTCAATCTATGAGCAGGGTGAGTTTTTTGACTTGTGCCGCGGGCCTCATCTCCCATCCACTGGCCTTATCAAAGCCTTTAAACTGCTGAATGTCGCTGGTGCCTACTGGCGTGGAAATTCCGACAACAAAATGATGCAGCGTATCTATGGCACTGCTTTTCCGAACAAGGCCCAGTTGCAGGAACATCTTCACATGCTGGAAGAGGCGAAAAAGCGGGATCACCGCAAGCTTGGCAAAGAGCTGGAGCTATTTATGTTCTCTGAGGAGGCGCCTGGCATGCCCTTTTATCTACCCAAAGGCATGACAGTTCGTACAGAGCTGGAGCAATTTTCACGGGAACTGCAATTGCAGGAAGGGTACCAGGAGGTTCGTACTCCGCTCATGATGAACAACCGACTGTGGGAACAGTCGGGTCACTGGGAGCACTACAAGGATAACATGTACTTTGCGGACGTGGATGACGCTACATTTGCCTTAAAACCAATGAATTGCCCAGGACATATGCTGATTTTCAAAAACACACTGCATTCCTATCGCGAATTGCCGATTCGCATGATGGAATTCGGTCAGGTTCACCGTCATGAATTCTCAGGAGCCCTGAATGGTATGATGCGGGTGCGGACGTTCTGTCAGGACGATGCCCATCTCTATGTGATGCCTGAACAGATTGAAGACGAGATTAATTGGGCCATCTCCCTGATTGGACGGATGTACGATATTTTTGGCTTCGATTATAAAATCGAGCTCTCCACACGCCCCGAAGATTCCATGGGCTCGGAAGAATTGTGGGATCAGGCGGAACAGGCGTTACGCAATGTGTTAGACGCCCGCGGTGTGGAATATCGCGTTAACGAAGGCGACGGCGCCTTTTACGGGCCGAAGATCGACTTTCATATTCTTGATGCGCTGAAGCGAAGCTGGCAGTGCGGAACGATCCAGCTTGATTTTCAGATGCCGGAGAAATTCGATCTTACTTATATCGGTGAAGGCGGTCTGAGACACCGCCCAGTCGTGATTCATAGAGCAATCTATGGCTCGATTGACCGTTTTATCGGCATTTTGACTGAGCACTATGCAGGTGCGTTTCCACTCTGGCTGGCTCCTGTGCAGGTTAAGCTGATTCCCGTATCGGATCATTATGCCGACTATGCACTTGAGGTGCAAAGTAAGCTACGGGCAGCGGGTATCCGTGTGGAAACTGATCTACGCAGCGAGAAGCTAGGCTATAAGATTCGGGAAGCCCAAATGGAAAAAGTCCCTTATTCGCTCGTACTTGGTGAACAAGAGAAAAATGCCTCATCCGCCTCTGTCCGGGCATACGGTCAGGGAGATCAAGGCATGCAACACATCGATGCTTTTGTCCAGATGATTCAACACGCGGTGATGAATAAAATTGTGCTCGGACAGGTATAAGAGGTTATAACCTCTCGTCAGGTTGCAAACCAACCTGTTCTTCGCTCCACGTCCATAACTGCTCGGCAGCCGCATCATCCAAAGCATGCTCTTTCAAGCGCTGCTCCTTCTGCTGATAAAAGTATCGCCCAGTCACCCCGGTGACATCTGGACTTGTTGCCAAGTAGATTGCAGTCCGGGCCCCTTCCTCTGGTGTCAAGAAAAACGGCAACTTGGCTGCAAGTGCCATGATGCGGGTGCCAAATCCGGTGTTGCGATCCACTCCGATGCTGGTTCCTACCGCACCTGGATGTAAACAGTTCGCCGTAACGGAAGTTCCCGCGAGCTTACGAGCAAGCGCCCGTGTGAAAAATACGTTAGCCAGCTTGGATTGGGCGTAACTTTTGATCGGATTATAGCCTTTTCGCAAATGTGGATCATCAAAATGAATTTTACCGGCTTTGTACGCCCCAGAAGACACATTTACAATTCGACCCTGTTTAGACGCTTTCAGTGGTTCAATGAGAAGCAACGTGAGCAGGAAGTGACCCAGGTGATTAATGCCAATGCTCTGCTCGAAGCCATCTGACGTTTCTTTGCGCTTCACCATCACCACGCCCGCATTATTCACCAGTACGTCCAGGTGATCATAGCGCTCGCGGTACTGGCGTGCAAACTGACGGATGCTGTCCAGCGAACCGAGATCACACAGCATCAGCTCGATACTGGTCGATCCGGACTGACGCAAGGCTTGTTCAAGCGCCTCTTGTCCTCTCTTTTCGCTGCGGCAGGCCATAATGACGTGGTACCCTTGCTTGGCAAGTTCAATGGTGGTGGCCAGCCCCATCCCTGAGTTGGCTCCTGTAACGATGGCTGTCTGAATGGACATGAGATGCCCTTCCCTTCTGAACCGGAGGTTCCGGTGAATTATTTTGACGCTAAGGCATTATGTTCCAGAATATGAGATAATGAAGCGATCACCTGATCAGCAACATTCATGATAAGATCGTGCTCCATTCACATCTCGGTACCTATGGGAGGACAAGTCGTATGCTAACCCAAGAGGATTTCAAACACGTCAAGAAACTCGCCAAGCTTGAGATTAAACTGCTGGAAAAGGAATATCGCGATATTCTGAACCATGACGATTCCTCAATATATGAAGAATACGAATGGCTGAACGAAGAACAGTCAAGCGAGCTTACCCGCAAACGCAAAAACCGGAGATACGCATCGTTAACTGTGGAGTTATGCTCTATTATGGAACAGATGTTATTACAGCTTTACAAACGGACGTATCAGAAAAAGTTTAATTCGACCCAGCTCATGAAAACTCCTGCTTACCGGGCACGCTCCAACATGGAGATGCTGGAGTCCGAACTGGGCAAGCAACATATTGCTTTGAAAGCGGGCAAAGAGCCATGCAGCATAGCGCTCCATCAGGCGTTCCAGACAAGGAACAGATTAATTCACGAGAACTTCTCGTTCGTAACGATCGTAAAAGACGGCAGCAATGAAGAGGACACCTTTGAAACCATTTTACATGCAGTAAAAAAATATAGAAAACATCTGAGCTATGAACCGAACGTTCAGAATAAGGAGTAAGTAAGTGATTAAGTGATTAATTACTTAATCGTTGCTTGATGCATAATGGGAAAATGTACAAGGTACAAGCTGAGTTCACTGTACCTTTTTAAAAATACAACCATATAAGGAGGTGCTCCGGACACATATCCGGATATTTTATGAGCCAACCTATACCATCCATCACAGTGCTAACACTCAACATTCCAACACCTTCGGGCAACAGCCCTATTCATCCTGTGCTTCTTCAAGACGAAGACGGGTACACTCTGGTTGACACGGGCATGATTGGCCAATTTGCCGAATTACAATCTACACTCGAAGAGTTGAACGTCCCTCTCTCCGACATTAAACGTGTGATTGTAACACATCAGGATATCGATCATATTGGTAATCTGGGTGCTCTGCTGGATGCTATTCCAGGCCTAGAAGTTTGGGCTCATGCGGATGAAATTCCTTATTTGACAGGTGCAAAACCCCTGATCAAATTCACGCCGGAACGTCGCGCCATGTTGCCCGCTCCTGTGCTGGCTCTGGCAGATCAATTGTTGATGCAACTGCCTGAGATCAACATCAGCAGAACACTTGCGGACGGCGACATCCTTCCGCTCCAAGGCAGAACACAGGTGATTCATACACCGGGACATACGCCAGGCCACCTGTGTTTTTATTTTAGCGAGCAACAGTTCCTGCTTGCTGCCGATGAACTGCGCGTCGTTGAGGATGAACTGGTCGGCCCAGCGCCGCCAGCAACGCCGGACATGCCTGAAGCACTGCGCAGTCTGAAGAAGCTGACCGGCCTAACGGTAGATCAAGTTCTCTGCTACCATGGCGGAGAATATACAAAAGAGCCTGCAAAGCGCATCGCCGAACTGGCTGAGAATTCGGAAGCTTAGGTGTCATGCTACATTTCGTTACCGCCGTACAGTGTTAACGTTTAAGCATTATAATTTATGGGTGCGGCACACTGTTTAGCATTTGAATCACGTAAAATCTTCTCACAGTGTACATTGGTACACTGACTTTCTAAGTTGGTTTGTGCGTTCTCTCATATCTAAGTGCCATAGTAGATTACCTGTAATTCAAAAGCTGCCCTTCGTCTGTATATGGCGGGGACAGCTTTTTCTGAATTTTATCGCGATGGATGCAACAGTAAATGAACAGAACAGAACAAAGCTATATCGAGTGTTGATAGGCCTCCACTACCAGTGGCTGAGTATTTACCTTCTAGCTATTCAATACACCGTAGTCCGCCAAAAATTCTAACCATCACCAGAGAGCTTATTTACTCCAATTTAGTGACGATTTCGCCCCCCATTATGCGCATTTTAGGTGAAATAGCGTCTGTAGAGATCGTTAGAGTTCTCAAACCCTCAAAAACCGCAAAATAAGCTCGCCTGTGATCGTTGCTATGAACGTTTTATTCAAGCCCAGCACACAAATACTGCAATTTCGTCGAAGTCCTAAGCGCGGGGGTCCATATGCGAGCGACGGTTGGCACGCTGCTATCCGTGGGTTGGTTACCACATGGTATGCCTTCGTCAAGGAGAGCGGTTGTAAGCTAGAAACGCACGTTCAGCCCACGTAGAGCCTAGTGCAAACGATCAACACAGATTCTCTCCTGAACCTTTTCATGAACCCCCGGGCGTAAGACTCCGAGTTTTACCCTATTCCCTTGTGACGAACGTCTCGGACAAATGCAAAACAACTTACTTTGCGTTCCGCTCCATGGTTCGGGCAACCGCCCAAATAAAGCCCATCAGTCACGTCCTACAGCGGCAATCGCTACATTGGGATGCTTGTGTTTTCCAAAGATTAGGCGGCACTTTGCATGTAGCCTGTTCTGCGCTTTCCATGAAATCTGCTGCACATCCTCAGACAGACCTTCTAAACGGATCGCCAGATCCCCTTTAATCGCAGGTCGATGACGGTAACTCCAGGCCGATTCAATCAAGGTTAGATGTAGGCGCCAATTGCCTGTTTTCGTGATGGAGCCTCGTTTAGTGCTGGCTCCAGACGAATGCTCACAGGGAACCAGACCCAAGTAAGCCATAAGCTTCGACGGGGAAGCAAACCGGGCGAATGAACCGATTTCCGAAACCAGCGTCACCGCCGTCAGAAAGCCAATGCCACGAAGGGACTGCAAGATAGCCACCGAAATTTTCTCTTTGGATACATCTAAACTGATGAATTTTGTGGTAGACTTCATAGTGATAGCTCTGAAATGGTGGTTTTGTCACTTTCCATTTTAACCTAAGAGTGCAGCAATATGGAGGGCTATCCTTGTTTACGTTCATCATAGCTAGAAATAAACTTCCCTGTCCTGCCCTATTCTAAGCTTGTCTTGCTCTTACTCTTACTTTACCTTATGCTTGTCTTGTCCTGTCTCATTGCCTTAACCTACCTACCCCAGCTAGCCTCACGGCCTAACCTTTACTTCGTTCTCCGTAGCAAATACACCAGCTTGCGATAATAACCTGCCGCCTCTTTGTACCGCCGCTGATCCTCACTCACCACAGCCAATCCTTCATATAGGGATTCCAGGCGTAGCGGTTGCTGCACAGACTCAAAATACGACAGACAAGTCAGGGCTTGAGTTATAAAGGTGTCCTGTTCTCCGTGTGCGAGCGCCAGCTGACTTTGATAAAAAACCGCATTCATTCGCTGATCCTCTGTGACAGCACAACTTAACAGTTGATCCACACTTTGCGCCAGCATGCCCCAGCTTTTCCTAGCGGAGGCAACCTCACAGCGATACACCAAAAGCAACGGCTTCATCGCCTGTTGCGTCTCATTCGTTTCTCCCTGAAGCAAGCTTTCGAAACGCTCAATCTCAGCCTGTGCCTGATCTAACTCCCCTGACATCGTCAACATGACAATTCGATTGTTCGCAATGGCCGTTACCAAGTCACCCTGATTTCCGGCGTAAACCAGATTCGCCTCAGCCATCGACAATGCGGACAAAGCTTCCTGCAACAGTCCCATCGTAAAGCAATACCCGCTGTATGCCACATACAGACCAGACAAACGATGAAACAACCGCTGGTCATACACATGTTTCATCGTCTGCTCAAATGTGCGCTTCGCATCCTCATACTGCCGGGTATGAATGTATGCCTCTATCTGGATATTTTGGATCGACAGCCATAGCTCGCTTCCTGGCTCCGTCAGGGCGCTCAGTCTTGTCACATGAGTGAGCACGTCCACATATGCCTGCTTGGATCGGTAATATTGGATTTTGTAAAATAACAAAGCCTTCGTAAGCGGCCTAGGTAGCTGTATGTCATCCGGGCGGCCATACTTCTCCAAATAAAAATTCAGATACGATATATGTATATATTCATGCGCAGCGGCGTCATTTAACTGCTGGTAATACACTGCCTTCATTAGAGCAGTCGTCAGTTCCACCGTAAGCGAATCATCCCGATCATCCAGAGCATGTACCGTTTCCTCCGGGATCGCCGAGGCTGGAACCGACATTTGTACAAAGATCGCTTCTGCTCTCGCAAGTGTCTGTTCATCCTGCACTGCTGTTCGCAAAAGATAGGAGGAGCTTACACCCAAGCGCTCAGCAATACTCTCGGCCAAATCTTCGGGCAGTGGATAACGCTCTGCCAGGATGTTTGCAAAATGCGCCTGCGTAACCAGACCTTCTACGAGGTCCTTACGTGAGATTTGTTTTCGTTTGCTCAAAAACTCGATCCGTTCTTTCAGCATAACAGGTCTATCCTTTCATTATGACAGTCTACTCTTTCTCTATAGCGAGTCTATCATCTCATCATCCCAAAATGAAAGCCGAATTGCCACCCCCGTACTATCCTTCCAGTAAAATTGACAAAACGGTTTCCGTTTCGAACGTAATTGTTTTACAATAGGGAGGATGTATACGTACAATGTACGAAAAAAGCATGATGAATCGATCCAATGTTACACATGAATTGAACACGAAAGGGTGCCACAACAATGATTATTAAACCAAGAACACGTGGTTTTATTTGTACAACTTCTCATCCTGTCGGCTGTGCGGCACAAGTGCAGGAGCAGATTAATTATGTAAAATCCAAGCCAGAGATTCAAGGCCCCCGCAATGTGCTCGTCATCGGCGCGTCCACAGGTTACGGACTGGCTTCGCGCATCGTCTCCGCTTTTGGAGCAGGCGCTAATACAATTGGTATTTACCGTCCCTCCAGCTCTACGGATAAACGAACAGCTTCTGCTGGATGGTATAACTCTGCGGCATTTGAGAAGGCTGCGGATGCCGCAGGTATTAAATCCTACAGCATCACCGGCGATGCTTTTGCCAATGAAACCCGTGATAAAGCTGTTGAACTGATTCGCAGCGAATTGGGTCAAGTGGATCTGGTCGTATACAGCGTTGCTTCGGCACGCCGTACCGATCCAAATACAGGCGAAGTGTCCAACTCCGTGCTGAAGCCGATTGGACAAGCGTACACCAACAAAACCGTCAATTTCCATACAGGTGAGATCACTTCAGTGACTCTCGAAACAGCGACAGAAGAAGAGATTCGTCAGACGGTTAACGTTATGGGCGGAGAAGACTGGAAACTGTGGATGGATGCACTGAAGCAAGGCGGCGTACTCGCAGACAATGCAACAACGATTGCCTTCTCTTACATCGGCCCTGAGCTGACACAAGCCATTTATCGTGAAGGCTCCATCGGTCAAGCGAAAGATCATCTGGAAGCAACGGCGCGCAAAATGCATGAGCAACTGAGCGCAAAAGGCGGACGTGCCTACGTTACCGTAGCCAAAGCACTGGTTACACAGTCCAGCTCGGCTATTCCAGTTGTGCCACTATATATTTCCGCATTGTATAAAGTGATGAAGGAAAAAGGACTGCATGAAGGATGCATCGAACAGTTGCAACGGCTGTTTGCAGATCGTCTGTACGCCGGCGGTGAAGTGCCAACAGATGAGCAAGGACGCATTCGGATCGATGATTGGGAGATGAGAGCAGACGTACAGGAAGAAGTGGCGAAGATCTGGAACGATCTTACGAGCGAGAATATCTACGACCTGTCCGATCTTGAAGGTTACCGCCGCGAGTTCTTCCAGCTGTTTGGTTTCGAAACCGATGGCGTCGATTATGAGGCCGATGTGGATCCAAACGTGGAAGTACTTCATCTCGTTCAGTCATAAGTTTAATGTATATTGCATCCAAGGAGGAGATTCCATGCTTCTCCTTTTTTTATTTCCGTACGTCTCCGTACGTCTCCTTACATCCACGCACACATTCATCACCTTTTCCTGACCTACTCGGCTCGAAGATAAAATAAAAAGAAGCACCACCATCCTGGATGATTTGCTTCTTGTGTTTGACCTTTTGCAATTTTTCGTTCTTGGTTGGTGTCAAGCGAACATGTTGCGATAATGCGCCATAATTTCCATTCACTCTGCGGCTTTGCTCTGGGGTCCATTGTCCGGACCGCTCTGCTTTGCGTAGTGCCTTTTGTGTCTGTGTACGTGCCATAATGATGAACACACTCCTTCAGTTGAACTACGTTCAATATATCATGTGTAACGTTGCAAGTGAAGGTGCAACCAGCCCAAACTCATATATATCCGTATACAATCGAGACCACTCCTCGTTAACTAAGGAACGAAGGAGTATTCCAAGTACTCAAAGAAAAACTTGGGCTCCTGCTCCTAGTTTGTAACCTCCCATAGTTGAACGGAAAAGAACTATCTTTATATACTAAAATTGAGGCCTTTACATCTAAGTAATCTTAAACTTGTTTAACAAAAAGTCATAACGTCTCTTTAACCATTGAAGTGACCTACTTATGATCTTTGTAAATACATATGTATGAGTAATCCAGTAGGACGTCCAATTTTATAAAAAAAATAATCCCAACCTTTATTTCTCCTGGCACACTATATAATTGTCAGGAATTACAGATGCAAATATGGAGGAAAAAATGGATTCAATCAGTAATAACGGAAAAGAAGCCGCGGAAGCGATTCGGAGCTATGTCAAACCGATTTTCGGTTATGCGTTAAACCGGGTCAAGCACCGGGCCGAGGCGGAGGATCTGGCTCAGGAGATTATGCTGCAGTTGTTGAAATCCTTCTCTGGGGTGCGAGACATTAGAAGCCTTGACGCTTACGTCTGGACGGTTGCTCGATACACTTGGGTGAATTGGTTGAAAAAGCGCGAGCACGCTCCCCAAGTGATTGAAATCAACGGTATGTCTGAATTATCTGCCGCCCCTTCCCGGGAGCCGCTTGACCGGCTACTGGCAACCGAAGCTTCACGGGAGCTGCGCCGAGAAGTCGCGTTTCTGTCCGACATCCATCGCCGGATCGTGGTCATGCACTACTACGATGAGCTTAAAATCGGCGATATCGCGATTGCTCTGAACATTCCTGAAGGCACGGTGAAGTGGCATTTGAGCGAGGCTAAAAAGAAGTTACGGAAAGGGATGAAACGTATGCGTACAACAGGAACTTTAAGTGTCAATCCGGTCAGCATGGGGGAAATGGGCCATTCGGGTTCGGCCGGCAGACTGGGCGAAACCAACGATTTTCTTGGACGCGCCTTGGCGCAAAATATCGTTTATGCGGCTTATCACAAGGCGCGTACCGTACATCAAATCGCGGAGGAACTGGGAATGCCGCCGTCTTTGTTGGAAGGCGAAGTCCGGCACCTGGCTGATTACAATTTTCTCATCCAAACCTCTCCCGGCAAATACCAAAGCAATACCATCGTCTGGGACCTCTTCGAGTTGGCCGTAGCTGGTCATGCATTTTGGCAAGATTGCGCTGCCGAAGTAGCCGATGTTCATTTTGACGCGTTAATGGAAGTTCGCCATCAAGTCGAGGATAGCGGAGTGTACGTTCCGGATGGCGACTATAACTTCCTGCTCTGGACCTTGCTGCCCAAAAACATCGAGGAGCAATCCTGGCGGAGCATGCCAGCGGGCGAAAACTTCGATGCGGTCGCACCAATTCGAAAAGACGGTGGTCAATATATTGCCTATGCGGCGTTAGATCGAAGCCACTATGCCGATCCGGGTTTTGATATGGGTAGTTACGTCACCTTCGGTCCGTCGCTCCGCTACGTCGAAGACACTCCTTTATACTTATGGCAATTCAATACTTACTGGAGCGACCGCGAGACGGATTGGCGTTTCCTGGAATACCGGAATGTCGAGATTTGTCATGCGTTCCAACAAGGGGAACTGCCCGACAACGAAGAGAACGCCGAGCAGTATTCGTTCCTGCTGGAGAAAGGATACATCCGCAAGACGAAGGAGGGGTACAAGTTCAATGCGGTTTGGTTTGACTCTCCGCAAACGTTGGATCGGTTGAACAAGGCAATGCCGGATTTGTCCGCTCTGTATGCGCCTGCTGTCGGCAAGCTCTATGACAAAATGCTCAACCTGTTCCTGCAAAATCAGCCGAAACATTTGGAGCCGCAGCTTGCTTACATGGTGAGAGGCAACACCGGCGGAGGCCGGCTGGTCGCTTATATTTTGAAGCATTTGATCGATAACGGGAAGCTGAAACCGCCGTTGCCGCACCAGCAGAAGACGATTTCAACCTGGATGGGACCAGTCAAGTAAGTCGCTTCGGAATTGTATACGAAGAACGTATGAAAATGATTGAAAACTACCCATGATGCATGTGCGTCATGGGTAGTTTTCAATCGCAATTATATATGCCGGATTTCTCCTTTACCTTACTGACATCAAGATCGCTTGCGCCGAGACTGCCACGTCTCAATGGGTTCGTGGTCATGCTCTTCGATCAGTTCCATCGCTTCGTCCAGCCTGCGCGACTTAAACAGGGCAATCAGCTCGATCAAGTCCTCGCGATCCAGCAGTTTTACCTCATTCACCGCAGCCAGCGTGCGGCAAGCCTCCGTGTACCGGGCAGAAGTCAGTACAATGGATCGATCCGCCTCATAATAACGAATGGAGGTATAAATCTCTTGCACCGCGCTAAGACCAACAGGATGATTGGCACCGTAGCGTTTGGCCTGTACCACCGTGCGTCTGCCCAGCCTGTCCACAAACACGAGGTCTGCACCGAAATCCCGGCTGCTCGTCGTTTTGTGAACCTCTTCATAACCGAGTCGCTCGAACAGATTGTAGAGATATAATTCAAACTCTGATCCATCCTCCATTTTATCGATATCCTTTATCGTGATTTTCTGGGGATTCGCCTCACTTCGTATGCGTTGCCCACGATAAATGATCCGCCGAGTCATCCAGGTTAACAGCAACAATAGGACAATGCCTGCGATAACCCATAAGATGATGTTTTCACTCCAATTCATGTCGTTTCTCCTTGTCATCGTAACTTCGTATTTCTCTTGTTACAGCCCTAAATATATCAAACTTTAAAGGTCATCTAAAGAAGATGAATTCCCTGTAACTGTTTCACCTCTTTTAACATTGCATTATCACATTCAAGGTGTAAAAAGGTTACAGCGTGTTCGGTTGAATTACACTAGAAATCAATGGTAGAATTCTACAATCGGTGTTATTTTACCGAAGACGAAAGGTGGTTTATCACTTGCATACTACTTATACGAATCGCAAACGCAAATCCACAACTTGGGCCGTTCTTTTGCTCAGTGGCATGCTGCTCTTGAACATGAATACAACTACAGGATACGCGGCGGCGTCCACAGAATCCTTGTCTAAACCGGCATGGACCTCCTCCTCCCTCATGTTAAATGAGGCTAATACGGAGAAAGACGTCATGATCAAGAACATTTACGCTGTACCTGCTAAAAATCTGGTATATGTGCACACTTCTCAGCCCGTAACCAAAACCAGCAGCAAAACAACGCTGGACTGGCAACTCGATTCACTTCAAGCACTGGATGCCAAAACAGGACAGCTCAAGTGGAGCACTATTTTCCATGAGAAAAGTGGCCCTTATACAACCTACTCCAACTCTGTATATGCAAGCAACGGTACGGCCTACGTGTATATGGAGTATTCGGATAAAAGTAAGAAATTATATTCGTTTAATACGTCCGGCAAGACCAACTGGGTGAAAACCGTGAATTCGTCAGCAAACATCTCGCTCATGGATAACGATAATCTACTGGTCGCTACAAGTCAGGGCGTACAATCCAATGGCTCTGTGCGTTCTACCCTTTCTCTTTATGACCAAAAAGGTAAGCTGTTGACCGAAAAAACAATTGCAGGCACTGTACTCAAAGCAGCTCAGGGCAGGATTGTTGTCGATGCGAGCAAACAGGTCAAGTCGGGAAACTTCTGGCAACCGGTTGCCAATCCGAAAGTTGAAATCTATGACACCTCATTAAACCGTCTGTCCTTCTATCAATTCCCGGCTGATGCCAATACACAAGGAGATGGCGGCGGTGAAGCTCTGGCGATTCTGGATGATGGTTCCGTCCTGATGCGTGCCAACTTCGAAACCACCGGCAATCGGTTGATGGGATTTGGTTCGGATGGCAAGCTTGCATGGGGGCGTGCAATCGCTGGGGATGCGTATATTCAAACAGCGGGCAATGGGTACACCGTGCTCACCGGCTCAAAGCTTGAGTTATACACGATGAAAGGCAAAGTGACGGAGCGTATGTTCAAGGATGCTCAGCCTGTGCTCATGCATGTGGACCGAACACAAGACGGGCAATACCAGCTTGATTTTGCTAAAACAGGATATATTCTGAACCCACAGACATTGGAAGACGTGCATGTGTACACCGTCAGCACTGCTGTTCCTTCATTAGAAAGTATCTCCACTTATATGAATGATGTGATCTATTCGATGAAGGGTGAAGCTCTTTCTAAGTATGCACTCAAGTCGTCGTCGCCTAAATAATGAATGTTGCTCTTACCTGACATAGCTTTAGTCAAGAAAAAGCCGGAACAGCTCCTCGCGGTGCTCTCCGGCTTCTTTTATTTCCAATTCTCGTTAATGAATTCGTCCCTACCGGACAGTGCCCGGTCTTCCTTGTAATGCTTCTCGTTTTTCTTGTGATAGTCCTGGTGGTAATCCTCTGCCGGGTAAAAAGTTACGGCATCCCGAATCTCGGTCACGATGGGCTGATTGAACCGTCCACTGGCCGCGAGTTCCTGTTTGGATTGCTCGGCAAGCTGCCGCTGGCGTTCATTGTGTACAAAGATGGCGGTACGATACTGTGATCCTCGATCCTGAAACTGTCCTCCATCATCCGTGGGGTCAATCTGAGGCCAGTATAATTCTAATAAGCGTTCGTAAGGGAATACATCTGGATCAAATGTAATCTCCACGACTTCCACGTGCCCTGTTTCCCCAGTCTTCACCTGCTCATAGGTCGGATTTTCGACATGGCCACCTGTATAACCTGATACGATACCGTGGATGCCTGGTTGTTCCTCAAACGGGGTAACCATACACCAGAAACATCCGCCAGCAAACGTTGCTTTTTCCATCCCATTCAACTCCTCTGATTCAAAACAATATCATGAAAGCATTAGCTCAGACACGCATTCATATTCCTACATTGTAAAACAACAAGAGGTTGATGGAAAGCCACCGCAATGGCTCTTCATCAACCTCTTCATTCAGCTTCGCATGGAAGCATTCATATCGATATGGTTCATACAGCTTTTAGCTGCACCATAACTTCTTAATCAGGAACATCGCTCGCTCTAGTTTACCCGCGGCTGCGTCCCATCGAACGGAAGATCAAGCTGACAATCGCTACAAGCACAATCGCACCAATCAATGCCGGTACAATGTGGAATCCGCCCATCTCAGGACCCATGTCTCCAAGAATGACTCCACCTAACCATCCACCGATAAAACCAGCAACGATATTACCAATAATACCGCCTGGGATGTCACGACCAACAATCAGACCTGCGAGCCAACCAATGATACCACCGATAATTAATGACCATAACCAACCCATATCATTCACCTCTATTTTATAATTTTTGTTGCGTCTGACTACTATTAACCGCTCCGAAGGCATTTAAACAACTGGCATAAAAATTGTTGCATATTACCATTGTCCAAAATGCTTCTTTCTCTGCTAACAGGTGCTCTGCGAGGGCATGACAACAGGCCGTGTCAATTTCCGGCATCTCATCAGCACATGGCTGCGATATGTACCTCCCGAGAGTCATTGTATGTTACCAAAGACAAGGTTAGTATACCCAGTAAAGGTGAATTTATATTTATGGCTCAGAACCATTTATACTCCAAACTTTATAGTCCATCAGAATGGTATCAGTCAACGTATTAGATCAGAAAACAAGACTCATATAACAGATCAATAAAATCCAGCCCTACCCTTGCCCGGTTGTGCAAGCCAATTATGTTTATGACTTTTGTCCAGTTCTCCCCGCATGGACTGAATGACCTGAACAATATCGGTTCGCCCGTTTTGATGCCACTCCAGCGCAACGCTGACATACAATTCGCCGAGTTGGGCAAGCGAGAACGTATCTGTCAAGCGGGCCGCTTCGATCGTCCCTTCTTCACCTGCAAACACGCTAAACCCACGCTGCCGCAAATATTGCAAGCGTAAAGCTTCATCAGGCAGTGGAATCTCATAGGCCCGGTCGAATCGTCCGGCACGGTTCATGAGACCTGGATCGATTTTTTCCGGATAGTTTGTCGTACCGATCAAGAAAATCCCTTCTTTCGACGTCGCACCATCCAATGTATTCAGGAAAAAGGAACGAACTTCATCCGGCATCGAGTCGATATCTTCAATGATCAGCACCATCGGTGCCAGTCGTTTGGCTGCATCAAAAACTTCACGCACAGACTCGCTGTTGGTGTACTCCGTAATTTGCCAATAAGCTGCCGGTCCAGGAATACTGCCTGCTATCGATTTCACCAGCGTTGTTTTTCCGTTCCCTGGATGCCCATAGAGCAGAATACCGCGTTTGTAAGGGATGTCATAGTCCCGGTAAAAGGAACGATCCGCTTCAAAGAACTGATCCAGCGAGCGGAAAATATCCTGTTTGATCTGTGCGGAGAGAACTACATCTTCTCGGCTCACCGAACGAGTTATAGACTCTACATGACGGTCACTGCCATTGCGGGCATCCGTGTAAACCGTTACTTTTTTCATATTTTGCTGACGTTCGCGTTCCCTTACACTTCCCAGGAAATGCTTCATCTCTTCATCCCCTACAGCGAACACAAAGTCTTCACTATAGATCCCGTTCTCTCGGAAAAAAGGTACCCGTACCAAAGCTACGCCCCATTTGGGATAAGCAAATACGTTGTTGCGGATGGAATAATGCACACCATATGTTGGAACATCTCCATCATCATCATAATGAAGAGTCTGAAGCTCGAGATCCTCAAAGATACGAGCAACAAGCTCGACCTCGTCACTTCCGTTCTGCAAGTCTTCCCTTAGCAGTTCCCAATATTCGTTGTTTGGATCAGAACTTGAATACAACTTGTATTCAACGCCGTAACGCTTTAGAAGTGCCTCACCAATTCCCCGAATCAGTCTCGAATAGACCGCGTATCCTTCAACCCGGATACGTGTATCATGCTGTTCGTCGTAGGAATAGATCGCTTTTGTTTCGTTCATTGGATTCATCTGTTTATCGTTATCGTTCATCATTTCGCTCCCTTTACCGCAGCAAGCGGTTTACATTTGGCTACCACTTGAGCCAGTCCGGCGCCGGTAACACTATCTATAATTTCATCAACGTTTTTATACGCCTGAGGTGATTCATCAATAATGGATTCCAAGGATCGCTGGTTCACAACGATCTCGTCCGCCGTTCCTACGCCAAGAGCTGTAGCAAAATCTTCAACCGTCACCAAACGTTTCGTTGCAGTACGTGACCGTACACGGCCCGCACCATGACATATCGAATAATAGTTGTCTGAGCCTTCTGGCTGACCGACCATAATAAACGAAGCCGTCCCCATCGAGCCAGGAATCAGAGCCGGATGGCCTGTAGCCATGTAAGGTTTTGGATTATCCTGGTGGCCTGCAGGCAATGCCCGTGTTGCCCCTTTCCTGTGTACAAACACCGAACCACGCTCTGCATGGGATTCCTCCCAAGCATAGTTATGCATCAGGTCGTACAGTGTACGAAATTCGCATTTTGACCCGAATACATCCCGGAATGCTTCCCGGATTGCATAAGCGATGAGATGGCGATTCACTACGGCATAATTCAATGCGGAATACATCATGTTGACGTAATGGCGGCCTTCCGCATGCTCCAGCGGGGCAAATACCAATCGGGGATCGGAAGTTCCAAGGCCCAGCCGCTGCATGACTTTGGCAATCGCTGTCGAACTTGTCTGGCTAACATATCCGCCCCAAGCGCGGGAACCAGAGTGAATCATAACAGCAATCTGTCCATCATAAAGCCCCCAAGCCTCAGCTACTTCGCGATTTTCCTCAGCAATCTCAATCGCCTGAATCTCGGCAAAATGGTTCCCGCCCCCCAGTGTCCCCAGTTGACGATGCGAACGGTGCCAGGTCATATCCGGAACAAGATTCAGTACATTCTCGTCATACGTAAACTTACTGCTCTCCACATGCGTCAGTGAAGTCGACTTCTTCGGTGTATAGCTATCCGGAATATATTTTTTCGGCAGTCCGTGTAGTCCTTTTTTCACAATATGCTCTAATCTTATATCGGAAAAATGGCCTCGCTGGCTGGCTTCCATCGGTAACACTTTTTCGATCGCTTTAACCAATTTGCGGCGCAGCTTTAAATCTTTCAGATCATCCTTATGCAGATTGGTCAGATGAACTCGCATACCACAGCCGATATCACTACCCACGATCGAAGGTGATACATATCCACTCTGTGCCTCCCATACCACCGTCGTTCCAATACATGTTCCTACACCGACATGCACGTCCGGAGTATAACCCATATAAGAGATATCCGGAATCTGCAAATTATTGTTAGCCATCTCGAATACTTTGTAGTCCAGAGAAGAAAATAATTGCTGTGCCGCATATACGGTAAGTTCTCCCGCTGGTAATTTCACTTGATGGCGATAACCCTCAGTCATGTTGCTAAAATTTCCAACATTGTTCATTTCGTTATTCATAAATGATTGTAATTCCTTCCTGTTCCGTTCAGCAAATATAGTTTGCCGCGTGTTGTTTTGTAAAAAATACATAAAAAAGCCATGGACTGATCGTCCATGGCTTCTACTACATGACAATAACGGATAACAGCACAAATGAGTTTGCACCTGTTATCCATCGCTGGATACCGCGAAGAACACACATTGCCTATAGCGCTACACGCTGTATTCTATAAACAATATGCCCGTTCTTTATGTCGACCGTATGAGGCCAAAAAGACGATGAGCCGGATATACAATTGTGTCGATGCTTCTGTGTCCTAGATTCAATTCATAACCTAACGTCATGTCTCTCGGCCTCCCTTCATCATTGATATGTATATATTAATAGCACATCTTTTCAAATGTCAACCCTTTTCTTGGAAATTAATGCATTCTTATATTCTAACGAATGATGAAAAAGAGGAGGTTGTCCGGGGACATCCTCCTCTTTTTCATCAGTTTATTAGGTTATTCACCGCTGTTTCTGTCATATTCATCAGGCAAACAACATTCTCATGATCATGACCTTAGAGTTTAGCCTGTTCTTGCAATTCTTCCACAGGATTCTCATCTTCCTTCTCAGGTACTTTGGATGAAAGGAACCATCCACATACCGCAATCGTGATCAGTACAACATAAAAACCGATTTTCCATATTTTATTTTCCGGGAAATGCTCATCCAGTACGCCTAAGGAAGGGTGCGCCAATGTAATTACGGACAGCTTAACCCCTACCCAACCTACGATTACAAAAGCAGCAACTTCTAGACCCGGACGCGAATGAAGCAATTTCACGAAAAACGATGCTGCAAAACGCATGATAACGAGCCCGATAAAACCGCCGAGGAAGATGACAATGAACTGTCCACCATCCAAGCCGCCAATTGGCGGCAATCCGCTTGGTGGCAACGCAACCGCCAAAGCAACAGCTGCTAAGATTGAATCTACTGCGAAAGCAATATCTGCGACTTCAACCTTAAATACAGTCATCCAGAATCCAGATTGTTTCTTTGGTTTTTTTGGTGCATCGTCAGCTGCCTCGTCTGTTTTATTTCGACCACTCAATATCTTTTTGACGATATGGTTTATCGAAATGTACAGAAGGTATAATGCCCCGATCGCTTGAACCTGCCACACATCCACAAGGAATGAGATAAGGAATAACGACCCGAGACGGAAAACAAAAGCCCCCATCAAACCATAAAACAATGCTTTCTTACGCTTTTCCTCAGGTAAATGTTTTACCATAATTGCGAGTACCAGGGCATTATCTGCTGCCAGTAATCCTTCAAGGACAACAAGGACTAAAAGTACCCACCCATATTCTAATAACAGTGCTGCATCCAACATTGACTCCTCCTTAATATGCTTATGATGTACAAAAAAAAGGATCTTTACCATGGCTGGTAAAGATCCTTTTATAACCACAAAAAGAGACCTTTACCGAGCATAAAAACTTGGTAAAGGTCTCGCTAACAACAAAATGCTGCCAATAAAGCCGGGGATGTGATCCCGAATTGACGACTTTACTGTAAAAGCTACTCCCCTTTAACAGGAATATGTAGTTTTAGTTGAAACCGGTGAATAACCTGTATACATCATATTTCATAACATAAAATAAAGTCAAGCTTTATTTTCAGTGTTAAGGGCCAATTTTCGAAAAACAAAAAAATCATAAATCATATTGCCCAGCGGTATAAACGAAATGAAGAATAGCGCAATGGGACGGCGCAAACGCCACTTCTGAGTTGTGTATAAAGATACCATAAACAAGAGATGCATCAGAAACAAAAAACCATACAAGTTTCCGAACCAAGTCACCGCTTGAGGCATAACTCCTGCATCCCGAAGGGGAAACGCAACGAACAACAGTAAAATATATGAAATCCCCTGTAACCATAACATTAGCCGGAAACGACCCAGCATTGAACGTAACATCATCTTCCTCCTGCTTCTATGCAATACACGCTAGTTGAACCCTGTACAGTATATCACAAAAGCAGTGTCGATTTGCATCCAGCCAGGCTGTATTATATTCCATGTCATTTGCATGATCCAATATACGTCTCACAGGAGCCAAATATCCACCTCTAACATACAATGCATGAAATGTGTCATGAACATGTCGGACAAGGAGGAGTGGATTCATGAAGATCGTTCTGGTTGCACCAGAGAAGTTACCACTGCCTGGCAATGGTTCCGTGGAAATCTGTATATTAGGTATCGCACACGAACTTGCCCGCCGTCATCAGGTAACCGTTGTAAGTCGTCAAATTAAAGGGCTGCCGGCACTTCAACAGATCGGACAGATAACGATTCAGCGAATCTTTGCATCCAGTATTGTAGATTATACCCGGTCAGTTATTCGTTTGCTTCGTACACTCGATGTTGATGTTATTCAAGTGGATAACAGACCTCACAGCATGGCTACCATTAAACAAGCCTTTCCGCAAACACCTGTTATCCTCTATCTCCACTCACTTACATTTGTTCAACCCGGACCTCGGAAACTGTCTAGTCTGAAAAAAGCGGATTGTATTGCCGTGAACAGCCAATCATTGAAGCGTAGACTCAGCCGCCGTTTCCCTCCTGTAACGAAACGGTTAAATGTCGTTCCGCTAGGTACTGATCTTGACCGTTTCCGACCCGTTGCCAGCAAAGAAGAACGGCTTCACTTGCGAGAGAAGTTTGGAATTACTGATCGTTTTACAGTCCTGTATGCAGGCAGAGTCATCCCTGGCAAAGGGGTCGATATTCTAATTCGTGCTATTGCTTTAGCACAAAAGCAAGTACCTGTCCAGCTGGTCATTGCAGGTAAGGGCCCTCCAAAGTATGTACGCTCATTACGTAAACTGACACAAAAACATAACGTTCATGCCGCCTTTTTAGGGCAGATGAATCATGAACAGATTGATCAGCTCTATCGAAGTGTAGACTGCCTGGTCTGTCCTTCACAGAACCACGAGGCCTTTGGCTTGGTGAATGTAGAAGCTATGGCCTCCGGCATTCCTGTCATCGCTTCGGATAATGGGGGTATAAGGGAGATTATCCATTCGGGAATGAACGGATACTTGATATCAGAGTATAAGCACCCTCAGCAGTTTGCTTCATCCTTGCGTCAATTGGCCACACGACCTGATCTTGTGCAATCCATGGGAAGAAGTGGCCGCGAAACAGCAAGTTCTCATTTCAGTTGGTCAAGAACCGCTCTCTACTTGGAGGCAGCTTACACAAGGCTCATCCGTTCATGAGCCTTTTTTCTTGATCAGGCTTTCTCACGGAACTGCCATTCCGTAATAATAGAGTCCATCTGAGATACAGGTACATGCATGATTTCGATCAGTTCAATAATTACCATATCCTTCATCATAAATCTTACTTTTGCACAAGTTTGTTGGTAGAAGACATCGTAGAATCCCGCACCAGTCCAGCATCCATGAGGTACCATAGCAGCATGGTTTACGATATACCCCACCTCCCCTATTGGGGGGATAACCACTTTAATGGCTTGATGATCCAAGCGATTATCCGGGTCCTTTACAAGATAGAGTGTATCCCCCACATGCAGAGCTTGTGCTCCATGATAGTTTTCCATGCCCATCAAAGCGGCAAAAATTTTGTTACTCATACGAATGCTCCTTTTTACAGATATTCCTTGGCTTATGGCTATAAAGCCTCTTCATCTTTATAGTGCTCCAACCATTCCAAAAGTTGTTTGCGAATCTCTCTCCGATACTCGCGAGGTTCAAGTACCTCAGCCTCAGCACCGAACTGATATAACCATTGCAAAAATTCACGACTGCTATTCAGTGTTACTTCGAATAACAAACCACCATCCATAAGATCTGTCATTCGTGGACGAACAAACATCTCTTCTTCTTTTATGTAAGGGGCCACCTTTTCGGAGAATCTTACCTTAAAATGAATATGCTCGTCCCCTCGGTCAACAGACCAAGTATTCTTCATATACTGAGTGATATTGAAATCACCCATATCAAATGCAGCATTGGTTCTTGTTACATCCAGGAAGCGGCTAATGCGAAACAATCGAACTTTCTGCTGTAGATGACAGTACCCAATCAGATAAAAACGTTGATCACGCGGTACGAGATAATAAGGGTCTATTTGCCTAACCGTAATCTCGTTATTCGTGAGCGTATGATATTGCGCTTGAATCGTCCGTCCATCTAGAATCGCTTCGATAATGGGAATTAACAAGTTTGGATCCTTTCCTTCTTCACGGTAAGCAGGTATCCCCATCCGAATAATTCCTGCAATATTTTCCACAATTTCACTGTTCCTTGTTTTTAGTTTGGTATGTGCCGATATAACCTTATCATATGCTGAGTCAAATTCAGCAGGTAATTTTGTAGTATCGACTAAGGCCGGAAGCATACAGAATAGCATGGCTTCCTGTTCGGTAAAATCTAAAGGATACATGGCAAACTCACCGATAAATCGATAACCCTTTCCATATCCTTCGTTCATTATGGGAGCAACCCTGTCCAAAATCCGGAGATCGCGGTAGATTGTGCGCACCGTTGTACCACATTTCAGCGCCAATTCCTTTGCAGAGATTCCGGGATTAGCTTGTATAGCCTGAAGTATACGCAGCAGACGAATTAATTTCTCTGTCATGTAGTTTCTCCCCTTCGATATTTTATCGGCAAGGAAAACTAGTTCCTTTAGTTCATATATAAATCTTTAGTCCCAATTGATTTTTCGCAATTTCACCTTTTATTTATAGTCCAATTGCACTTTTCCCCTCTCTAAATATACCTTCTCTTACTTGCTTGCGTAAATTAATAACCCAAAATCTAATTTTCCTATGCCTGAAAGCCTATACAAATATCTAAAAAAAATACAAAAAAAGCCCTGATCTCCAAACGAGACAAGGCTTCAAAAAGTTCTATTTGTCATATTTTTATTAGTTTATTTCCCTCAACTTGTTCAGCACGTGAACCATGCAATCACATAACACTGGAATATCATGCATTTGATCCTCATTCACATGCCTTCCGAAATATATATTGGCAGAAACGTTAAATGATACCGGAGCTTCTCCAAAAAGGTAGTGGATATGCTGAACTATCCGCTGATCGGGCCAATTTTCCTGCATGATCGACTGGACGTTGTGACAACGTGGCTCCAGTTCTTTAGTTACCCACGCAAAGCGAAGCTCCAGTTCGCAGCCGGGATGGCTGCCTGGGGTCTGAAGAATCTCTGCGGCTATAGCCTGCAGCGAACTTCTCATTACCACTTCGGCAGTAACAGCCGTATGATTTCTTAGGCAGAACCGCAAGGTGAATTCCCGGGACATGCTTGCCATTTCTAATTGATCCATGCGATGGGTAATGTGAATGCTCTCATCCAGATTGTCCAGGTCATAGAGGTAATTCTCGAAAGCTACTTTTAAATTATCGTATATCGTGGGGTCAAACATAGGGCAAACCTGCTTTCTTTTCGATTTCATCTATCTTCACGTTGTACCACAAATACGCTCCTTAAATCCATATGAAAAAGCCCAGCCCACAAGAAGTGGACTGAGCTTGGACCTGATTTACGCAGAATTTTTGAAATTCCAGCGTTCGCCTATTCTTCTGCAGATTGACCTTCTTCTGCTTCTGGGGCCGCTTCATCAGCAGAAGCGGTTGGTTCCTCTTCAACAGCTTGCGGTGGCATAACCGAAGCCACGATAGAATCTGGTGATGTCACGAGCGTCAAACCTTTATCCAGTTTAATATCGCCTGCTGTCAAGCGGTCACCAATTTCCAGACCACTGACGTCGACTTCGATCGAAGTTGGCAGATCTGCTGGCAAACCTTCAACCTCCAGTTGCGTTTCTTGCGTCTGGAAGACACCGCCTGCTTTGGAACCAGCAGCAGTACCTTGGAAATCAATCGATACACTAACGCTAATCGGTTTATTTTTCGAAATTTGTAAAAAGTCAACGTGTAGTAGACGTCCATTACGCTCCTGCTGATCCTTGATCAGTACAGGAACGGTTTTTCCGCCCTCTACACTAAGGTTAAACATCTCTGAGCGGCCTGTACGAGCCATTTTCAGCATTTCTTTTTCATCCACATGTATGGCGGCACCTTCTTGTCCCGGTCCGTATACTACGGCAGGAACTCGTCCACCTTGTCTTAACAGGCGCAATGCTGCACCTTTCTTTTCAGTTCTTGGCGTTGCTGTAAGTTGAGCCATTTTTCCGTTGGATTTCATGGTTGAACATCCTCCTTCAAGGGATCCCTACTTTGGTTTTGTTGGCAAGCTCTACGGCTTCTCTCATAGACCAAAACGGTCTTTTTTCTGAGGCCATATGTTGGGCCATATGTTGGGCCATATGTTGGGCCATATCTATATTTACCCCAATGATCCGGCATCTAAAACATAAATCCGGAGTTTTTTATCCTTTTTTTGTAATTATATGTGTTTTGGAGCATAAGAAAACAGCCGGAATTCCTTCCGACTGTAAGATTAGTGCTTGGAGTGATGAAACGAATTACCTGTTCAAAACATTACAGAGAAGCACACATCATGCACTATTCAGATCATCCTTTTCAGGATTTTCTCGCACAATCTGCATTTCATCTGACCCACTTTGTACCATAATCTGCAGGTCACCATCCTCAGGCATGATATCCACATAGCGATCTCCACAAGTGTCCTTGGCCTCCCACTCATTCAGCCTGATGACAAAACCCAGATGATGCAGACCAGGAGCTACGCGGAACCGTGCTTTCGCAACATGGCCTGCCCGCTCCAAGCGAATGGCTCCATCCTCCATACCCGTTCCCCATACCCAAACATCCCAGCCGTCATAACAGCCATCAGCGCGTTCATAACAGATGGTCACGGTTCGTGACAGGTATCTGTGAACCGTAACCGCATATGCCGCACGAACGGAGCCTATTTCTGCGATGATCATGGATTTCCCCGAAGTCAGCGCCCTCACGATTCCCGCTTGGCTTACAGCAGCTACATCCGAATGAGCAGAACTCCAGCGAATATGAGCATCTGTAAGTGGCTGCCCATATTGATCCAGCACCAACGCACGGAAACGACTAACTCGAGTTGTATATAGCACTGGTTCACCTATGATCTCGATTCGCTCAGCGTAGCGGATATCAACCTGAACGGTACAAGACGCTGTGATCGAACCGACGCTTGCCGTAATTGACACTACACCACGACTCAATGTACGAATAGTGCCATCTTTTTCTATACGAACCATGTCTGGATCAGAAGAGTTCCATACCACAGGTACATTTTCCAATACATTGCCGATATGATCCCTCACCGTTGCTCGTAGCTGAGAAGTTTCCTGCGGAGCAAATACCCTGCGCGGAAGAGCGATTTGCAGTGCAGCCGGTTCTGACTGGGGCGTGAGCTCCTTGTCGTACAGAACCATAAGCGACCAACGTTCCATCTGAACCTCCCCCGTAACCGTCTCGATCACGTCGGTTCCAGCGGTATGATGATTCACAACAACCTTCCACTCACCCTCATCCAGGTGTAAGGTCTGAGATTCCTCCGAGCCGTTATAGATAATCATAATCCGATGCCATGAATCTTCGTTCGCTCCATGTTCAAGCATATAGGCAACAACGTTTCCATCCATCCGAATGAAGCGGAGATGTCTGCGAATCTGTTCTGCCTCAATCATACGGAACGCCGGATGGGTGCGCCGCAAGTGGATCAGCCCACGATAATAGTCAAATACAGGCCTGAATCGGGCTTTATTGGCCCAAGTGATCGTATTTACCGCATCACCGCTTCGATAACTGTTATGATCTCCAGCCTTGGATCTTAACATCTCATCACCGGCATGTAGAAACGGTATTCCCTGTGAAGTAAGCAGGATGCCAGATGCAAGAATGGAACGGCGAACCATTTCATTATGCAATACATCTGCTTCATCGACATATCGATACGGATCTGCAGCCTTAACAGCCGACTCGGCACTGCCTCCCTCCACAGGCTGTCCGTCTTTCCATACAGGAAAGCCCAGATCATGTCTAAGATGGAGCGAGGTAGTCATTTTATCCCAGAGATTCAGGTTATCATGGGCGGTCACATAATTAACGGTTTCGGCGGGGGATGAGGTGAAGTCATCCAGTGCTCCCGCAACACCTTTGCTTATTTCATATTCCAAGCCGCCGGCACCTGTGATGAATCCTCTACTGCTACCGTCACTGTCTCCTTTAATCGCACCGCGAAAATGATCATTGAATACAGCAAATCCTTTGCCTCTCTGTGTTCCCTTGAGGGTTTGACGAGCCAGCGGAGAGTCGCCTCCCATCCACGGCTCTCCATAGATCAGAAAGGTAGGGTCTATCTTTTCTTTTAACTGACGGGTAAGCTCACTCATCGTGTCCAGATCAATCAGTGCCATCAGATCAAACCGGAATCCGTCAATATGATATTCTTCTGCCCAATAGCGTAAGGAATCCAGAATATATTTTCGTACCATAGGACGCTCTGTTGCCAGTTCATTCCCTACACCTGAACCGTTGCTGAGTGTACCATCTTCATAATAACGATAGAAGTAACCTGGCACGATTCGCTCAAAAGGGCCTTTTTCCACACTGTACGTATGGTTGTACACGACATCAAGCACAACACGGATCCCTTGCTGGTGCAAGGACTGAATCATCGCTTTGAACTCCCGAATACGAACAGCAGGATCTCGGGGATTCGTCGAATAGGAACCCTCAGGTACATTATAGTGTTGCGGATCATAGCCCCAGTTATAGGGTACTTTGGCCGTTGGATCGGTGTTCGCTACTGCGAGTTCATTTACCGTCTGGTAATCGGCCACAGGCAGCAGATGTACATGGGTAATACCCAGTTCAACCAAATGATCGACGCCAATTCGGTTGCCTGTCTCATCGGTAAGCCCGGTAGCCGTAAAAGCCATATACTTTCCTTTGTACGGAAGTTCGGCCTGAGGATCGGAAGAGAAGTCTCTTACGTGCAGTTCATAGATGATCGCATCAACCGGGCTTACAAAGGCGGGCTTTACATCTTGATCCCATCCCTCTGGATGAGTCATATTCAGATCAATGATCGCCGTCCGTTGCCCATTGGCTGTAACTGCTCTGGCGTAAGGGTCCGCTACTATTTCTACCCGTTGATCATGATGAACGATGCGATACATATAAAAGTGTCCTGCCCAGTCGCCCGAAAGAGTCCGTTGCCAGATCCCGTCCGGGTCACGTGTCATCTCAAATGCCTGACCATCCTCATGATGGGACACTTCGCCAAGATCGTTATACTCTCCCTCATATTCGAAAACTAATATATTAACCAGCTGTGCTGTAGGCGCCCATACTTTGAACGTACTCGCAGCACTGGTATAAGTTAAGCCAAGATCGTTGCCTTCATAACAAAAAGAAGTCCATTCCGGCATCGTTCTCACCGCCTTTATATCCTTTAATTTCGTATTGTCCCGATGTTACGAAGTGGGACGCCTTTTGTCAACCCGGGGTTGTCTGTACTCAACATATCGGTTAGATCGAAACAATTGATGAGCAATCGCTTTCATCTATCATATGTAAACAAGCGCAGCGGTTGACAACGTATGTACCTATGGAATCAAAAAAACACCCTCTTTTGATATCAAAGAGAGTGTTCTACTGTGTGACTTTTAAACTGAAATACATCGTTATGACTCACTGCCCTGTTGTTAGATAAAAACAGACATTTTGTCATCCTTGTACAAGCCTGACTTTCTTCAAGAGGACTGCGAAAATAATACGGTCATGGATAACATGCTGACCTGTACTTGATTGTTGTTAGTCTCTTGATTGTCTGAGCTGCTCTTGGTGCTCTTTTTGCTATGCTGAGTCTGATCGTGGATGTTATTGTTGCCCTCCATTTCCTCCGTAACCTCGATGGTACGAAGCGTATTTACACCAGCCTGTCCTTCTTCAACAACCACTCTCCATGTGCCTGAAGGGATAGAGATCCGATGAGATTCTTTGGTCGCATTGTAGATCACGATAATCCGTTGCCATGCATCATTCACATCTGCACCCTGCAACTCGAATGCTAAAAGTCCTTTATCTTTTTGCAAAAGTCGAACATGCTTCTCAATCGCTTCGCGTGTACGCAGGCGAAAAGAAGGATGCTCCCGCCGCAGGCGAATCAGGCCACGGTAATAGTCGAATACGGGCTTAAATCGTTGCTTCTGATCCCAATGTATGGCGTTGACTACGTCTCCACTCTCATGACTGTTAGCGTCCCCGTATTTACTTCGTAATATCTCATCTCCTGCCGCAATCAGCGGAACACCTTGTGAGGTAAGTACAATACCGTTTGCAAGAAGGCAGCGTCTCACGGTTTCGTTTCCGAGCACATGCGCTGGATCGATCTGAAGATAAGGATCAGCCTGTCGCACAGCCTCTTCCACATTGTCGAACCCCCGGATACTCCCATCCTCATCATACGTCAGAAAGCCTAGCTTATCTTGTAACCCTTGCGTACGGGCCACCTTATCCCACAGATTAAGATTGTCATGTACAGTTACATAACTAATAGTCTCAGATGGACCTTCCGTAAAATCATGAATAGACCCTTGCACGCCTGTCCATAACTCCGCTTCTTTCCCGTCTTCACCCGTCGCAAAACCTTTGCCGTCCCCATCACTGTCTCCTTTAATGACACCACGGAAATTATCATTAAACACGGCAAAGCGTGATCCGCGCTGTGTTCCTTTCAAGGTCATCTCATCACCCAAAGGTGATTCCATTGCTCCCCAAGGTTCGCCGTATAACAAAATGGAGGGAGATACCTCAGTATGAAGCTCGGATGCGAGCTGTTTCATCGTCGTAACATCCATCAGCCCCATCAGATCAAAACGAAAACCGTCCACATGATATTCCTCTGCCCAGAAACGCACCGAATCGATAATAAATTTACGTACCATAGCTCGTTCTGTTGCCACTTCATTGCCTGTGCCTGAACCGTTACTGTACGTTCCGTCGGCATGCTGACGATAATAATATCCGGGAACGAGCTTCTCAAATGAACTCTCCGCTGTATCAAACGTGTGGTTGTACACGACATCCATAATGACACCTATCCCTTTACGATGAAGTGCAAGCACCATGGACTTGAATTCACGAATTCGCGTTACGGGTTCATCTGCGCGTGATGCATAAGATCCTTCCGGAACATTGTAATGTAGTGGATCGTAACCCCAATTATAGTTAGAGGCATCCTTAGGATCATCATCTACCTTCGCCTCGTCTACCGTAGCAAAATCAAATACAGGCAACAGGTGTACATGTGTAATGCCTAGTTCAACCAAATGATCAATTCCAAGCGTATTACCTGTTGCATCTTGAAGCCCAGTCTCGGTGAAAGCCAGATACTTTCCTTTGTTCGCAATCCCGGAAGAAGCATGAATGGAGAAATCCCGGACATGTAGCTCATACAGGACAGCATCCGTGGGATGACTCAATTCGGGACGTTTATCCTGTTGCCAACCCTCAGGGTGAGTCTCTTGCATGTCCACAATAACACCCATTTCACCGTTCATGGTTACGGCCCGCGCGTAAGGATCAACCGCGATCGTTGAAGTTCCATCGGCAAAAGTTGGCTTGAACATATAGCGATAACCTCGTAAATCCCCTTCCACTTCTAAAACCCACACATCCTGTTCACCGGAATGCATTGGGATGTTGCTCTGCTTCAACGCGTTCGGGATGTCATCGGGACTTCCACCTGTGAGGGGTGGGTACAGAAGCAGTTCCATTTGAATCGCAATGGGAGACCAAACTTTGAAAGAACAAACAGCCGGTTGAAGGGTAACCCCCAGATCCCCCCCTTTATATGTACTCGTGATCGAAGCTATATCTGTTTTCCGGGCAATCTGCTGTTGCTGTTGTTGAACTTCGTCAATCATATCAATTCCCCTCTCGGTGAGCGTCGTATGTTATTCATGTAAAACGGAATGTAGAGCGTAGTGTCGAGTGAGTATCAGGAAAGTGCTCCTTACCCTTTATACCCGTTCAACGGATCAAGCATAATCTGTTTATACAAAAAAGAAGTAGCCGTGACGCAGACTCACATCACAGCTACTTCGTATATAAAGCTTCTACTTTTATTTCAAACCCGTCGTTTCGCTAATGAGGTACCTGCGCTTGAAAATCATCACGGCTAGATTGATCTGCATGATACCACACCACATCTCCATCTCTCGTCTGCCATCTTATCCCCTGTTCATCCACTGGACTTCCATTAAAACCTTCCAGTTTCCATTGATTCATTAATGGGGCGTGCATATATTGCAGATGAGGCGCGAGTGTATTGCCATTTTGTAACGTTTCCAGATTAAAGTTCACTACAATGTATCCATCTTGCAGGAATACAGGAGCCTTGTCATCTAGCAAAGTTTCTCGGGCCAGACGCTCCAGATTCGTGCCTTTGGGAACAGCATATACATCGGCTGGCAGGCTATATTCTCCGTACCAGCGCTGTATGGCGGCATTCGCCCGATCTATATCCACCCCGGAAGGAAGGTCTGTTTTTGGACCTATGAGTGTACGAATCTGTGACGGGAGAATCATCCAATCGTACCTGCCTGTCCAAGTTTGACGATATGACATCTGGGTCACAAACCGAACCATCGCCTGTTCCAGCGTATACAACTGCCGATCTTCTGATGTCCATTCATGGGTGTACTGATAGCGTGCTGTATCGCTGAGTTCCATTCCAGGCACGTTTCGTAGCCTTGCGTTCAGCACTACATAACGCTTCTCAACATCCTGTGCCGATCCAATAAGGATAAGTTGCTGCTGCCCTCGATGGTAGTACAAATCCACTTCCTGCCTCTTGGTTCCGTCTTTGGGGATATAAAAGAAAGTTGGTGTGATTCGGATACCATCCTGTTTGCCAAACATATTCCCCTTGGTCTTCACATCAAACTTAAAGTGATAGCCTGTCTTCACAGCGACATTGCGGTATCCCTGCACAGGGTGGCTACCTGGGCGGATTGGCAAAACATACGGAGCCAGGTTGCCCCTCGGATCTCCATCAATTTCATTTGTTCCTGTCCAGTAGTTAACACCCGTAGGCTCGGGACTTCCTGGTCTTTGACGAAACACCCTCTCCCAATGATAGTCCGCGATATCTGTGATTCGAAAATCATACAATCGCCCAATGACCTCCACAGCTATCGTATCCGTTGCGACATGATGTGCCAGATCCGTATTAGCATCAGGTTGTTCTGTAAACTGCATGGGTGCATTTTCTGCGATGTTGCGGAACTCAATCTGATAGGCGCCTTCATCGATCCAGACAGGAAGCACAAAGGTAGTATCCAGTTGATTGACGGGAATATCAACCCAGGTTTTGGCTGGGATAAAGCTACTTTTGCCATCGGTGTAAACATCGAACGGGAAACGCACCTGTTTACTGCGAAAATACTTCCCGTAATCGCGATTTCCGTAACCTGGATAGCGTACTTCATCTAGATGTTGTCCTGACGTGGGGATACGGACCAAGAATGGACGCTCCAGAATTAACGCCGCCCGCATAGGATCTGGCTTCGTTTTTTGGTTATGCGGCTGGTCATCCGAAACCCAAGCATAGTCGACCACTGGTGTATGTACCGTGACCGGATTGATTCCAGGAATTGAAAACCGCTGATTTTGTCCAGCGTTTACGTTTTCAGGCAGTAGTCCGTAGAATATGTCACCCGTGCTCGGCTGATCTGCTCTGTTCATCAGTGTGTTCTGAATGGTTAATCTGTTCTGATATAACACATCATCCCCGATCATATGAGGCTGCGGAATCATTCCAGGTCTGGGGGCTTCCTTCTGGGCTGGGCTATTATTCATAATAGTCGTACCATTAAAGACCACTTTGTCATTGTTAACCGTATTCTCCTGAACCACCGCTTCTGCTTCTGCTTGAAAAAGTGAAGTTTCCATCGGCGTAGGCGGCTCAGTGGAACCTCCAGGGACAGTCTGGGTACCCAGATCAATCTCACGACATGGCGAAGGTTTAACATGACTCTGCACAGCAGTATCCGTCATAGATTGTAGAGTTGGAGGTATGTAGGAATTTGGTGTCAGCGTAACTACACCTCCGTAACCACCAAGCGCATAGTTAGACACCTTGGCTTCATTTAATTTGTAGACCTCTAAGTTATCAATCCGCCAATAACTATATTCCCTTGTTACTCGCATCGATCGATCACCTGGCACATCACGTTCTTTGGGCTCTGGTTGTGTGCCTGGATCCCCCTCACCGCGGGAAGGTCGGCCTGGTATTGTCCACGTTTTGTGGTACGTCTTCTTGACTTTAACATCATAGGTCACTGTGCCCGTCATGTTCACCCATCGGTGCTGAAACAAATATCCTTTGGCGAGAACATTTGCATATAAATCTTCCGACGTTGGGATTCCTCGTGTAACATCAAATTTCTCGGCACCCCGAATGTCTGCTCTGAGCACCCCTTGAACCGAAGGATCCATCACTTTAGCTTCAAGTACTGCGCCTCGACTTGGTGGACTGATGCTCACCGGACAGGCATTCGCAGGATCGTTTCCTGGATCTTCACCGCCCGTGTCTCCTCCACCTCCGCCATTAGAGCATTCCTTGACCTCAAGCTCTTGTTCAGCCTGTTCATCTATACGCTGGGCGGTATCCAGGAAATGAGCTTTGATGATCGTAGTACCCACAATACCCTTTGTTGTAATTTTGCCATCAGCACCGATTGTCGCCACAGAAGCATTCGAACTGGTCCACGCCAATTTGGGATGCACCGTCAATTTATGGATACTTCGATCCGATTTGGTAAGGACTGCTTCCGCCTGCAATGGTGTTGTCGTAGATTTACAGGCATTAGGCAGGTTCACAACCAGTCCCGGTTCGGACGTCACGGTAACGGTGGCTGTATCCGAAATGAGATATGTACCATTGTTCCAAATTGCACGTACCGTAACCGTTCCAGGGCTTTCTGCTTTTAACATACCTGTCTTTAGTTCAATGCTTGCCACCGCTTCGTCCGAAGAAAACCATTTAATCTCCGTCTCCCTGCCAGATACATCGACTCCCTCACTCCACGTTGTGGAACCATAGCCTTTGGTCTTTACTTTGGCTACCATCTGTTTGGTCTGGCCAATGGTTAGGGTAATATCAGGTGTAACGTCAATCTCTTTTTCTTCATAAATCTTCCCTTCCCAAAAGATACTGACGGGCGTGTGGTAAACCATTCTAAACTTCGGCTTACCTCCTGGTCTAGTTCCAAACTGTTCTCTTTCAAAAAAAGTATATCCCTTACCAGTGTATGTTCGAATATCTGCATTACTCTCACTCGTAACCCGTGGAATCCCTATTCCTTCATAGCTGTTAACTTGCTGATATCTAACACCATTAGGATCATCTTTTAACTTAATATCTGTTACAATTGAGGATTCAATAATATTCCCTCTATAGGGTTTCCAACTTTCTGGAGGCCATTCTCTCATATTCAAGTTGTCTGGTATTTCTGTTTTGACAGGGTAAGCATCCTCATCTGTTCCTCCGTTAGCTACATCTTTGTGAGTTCCTTGATATTCCGCCCTAAACTTGCCTGAATCAAGTTGATACCAGTAAACACCTGGTCTCCCCTCTGTTGCATCCGCATCTACAATTACTGCCGAACCCTTCATGAATTTAGGCCCATATTGTTCTGCTGCAGCATTAACTCCAAAGATATAATTTGAGAAATAATATAGCAAAGTTATAAAACACGCGATGAAACAAATTCTAATTAAACGCTGAACATTAATTGTAGAAGCAAATTTTTTATTTAATTTAACCACCACCAAAAGTTCTATTGATAGATCTGAACTTCTTTACCTGCATCATCTTTTATCATATATCCGCCTTGCACAGCGTCTAATGTATGTGATGTCCAAAATCTAAATGGAATATCTTTCTTCAAAACCTTGCTTGTATCATCAGGTAATGTAACAAATCCCTTCTGTTTCAAATACGCCTCATTAAATAATCGCTGAACTGGTATAGCTATGTTATTATTTGCTCTAGCGAAAGTTAAAAGATTCGACTTCTCCAATTTAGATGTAAATGTAATATCAGCATACGTGGAGAAACGACCTACCTGAGCTCTAGTCAAGTTTTCTTGATCTACAAACAACCCAGCGTATAAGCCTCTAGCTTGTTTTCCTCGAGTGTCTACGACAATAAACCTATGATATTTCACGACACCAACTTTATTTTTAAGTGTGTACTCCGTGTTAACGATATCTTTGAAACTTCCCTTGATATACTTATAATTACTAATCGTCGTTAAATTCGTACCTGTCGTGCCCACTTCCCGCATCTCGTTCAGGTCGCTGTACTTGGAAGCATCTGTTCCCTCCACGTCCATGTAGCGAAGCAGAATAGCAGAAACCTCTGCACGAGTTGTCGTATCTGCCGGTTTTAACGTGCCGTCTTGAAATCCACCGACAATGCCTGTTCCGCGCACTAGGGCGAGGTACGGAATCTGTTCGTTACGAATCGTTCCGCGGTTTACTTCGGGTGTAGGCAGTAAGGTGTTTTTCGTATCATTAAAAGCATTCTGAAAACTGCTGTCCGACTTGATCAGTCCGTTTGCAATCCACTTCATCATTTCATATCGTGTCAGTTCCGTATTGGGCTTAAAGCCGCCTGCATAATCACCAGCGTCAATAAAGCCTTGTCCCACCAACTGGCGGACAGCCGTTTCAGACCAATGTCCTTGAAGATCAGAGAAAGAAGACTGCCCCTGAGCATTCTCGATTCTGGTCGCGCGAGCTAGTATTGCTGCATATTCCCCGCGGGTGATCTTATCATTCGGGCGGAAAGTGCCATCCTGATAGCCGGAAATCAATTTTTTCTCATATGCTTTTGCAATCGTTGCCTGAGCCCAGTGTCCTTTGATATCGCTGAACCGACTCCCTACACTGTCGCTCACTCCCGCAGCACTAACCTCTGTCGTCCACTGCCCAGATCCCATTCCAAAAGAAAGACATGTACCTGCCATCATGACTGCTGTTAACAGCCCTATCATATAAACAAATCTTCTTTTCTTCTTAACTTGAACCACTCGCTTCATCTTCAATCTGTTCACGCTCCTTTGTACCTTAGTATGGGGATGCTTCATTTGCTCAAACGGATGACTTGCTTATCAAACATAAGTCAAAATCCTAAATATGGAATTATAATCAATATTCTACCATGTATAACTGGTATTTTGGTATCATTTTCATACCTCCCCATGATTCTAAGGTGACCATCTCCCCCTCCTTGAGACCTACTCTTTATCCTAAAAAAACAAAAAAAGGCCATGAATCCGTAGATTCATAGCCTTATGCTTTAAGGTGTGGTCTCACTTATTAAATTATGGAATTTATCCTCTTTTATAGAATAAACTTATTCCTTGCATGAAATCAACCTTTTTTTATGGCAGTCTCATTTATTTCCCGTTCAGCTCTTTATACGAAGCTTCCAGTTCTGTGATCAGCTGGTCACCGCCTGCTTTTCTCCAGTTGGCAACTTCCTGTTCCCAGCCAGCATCATCGATCTTGCCCATAATGTATTTGGTCTGCGCATCCCAGATCATCTGATCCAGTTCCTGACCGCGCTCTGTATAGATCACCGAGGACAGCGTAAGTGCAGGATTAGCAATTGCATACTGTTCATTTTCTCGAGCCATCTTCGTGCCTTTCATACCAATAGGAACATCGACCAGTTCAGGCACATTGTATCCTTCCACACTTAGCAGATTATCACGATATGGTTTGACCTCACGCTGATATGCATCGAAGTCTTTCAGTTCCGTTTTACCGTCAGCGGTCTTGCTGTAGTGCACATCGAGTAAACCACGCAATTGCAGCGTGCTGAGTTCCTCGTCCATCAGCTGATCCAGGAAGGTGAGTACCTTTTTGAGTTGCGCTTCATCCGTTACAGATGCTTTGGGAATGACAAGCATACCGTAGTTTCCAGGCTCACCGGCAATGCGAATGCCATCTGGCCCTTGAAACGGCGCTACATCAATGACACCATCCGGTGCATTAGGTGTGAGCCGTTGCTGGGATGATTTCCCGTTCTGAGCAACACCGTTCAGTTTCATAGCAACGAGACCTGAATCCATTTTTTTGTCCGCATCGGAAGGGTCCAGTGCAGGGAAATCACTATTGATCAGCCCTTCATTAAAAAGTCGCTTGAACAGCTTCATCGTATCCACATATTCAGGAGTCAGAAATTCTGGTGTTAATTTACCAGCGTCGTCTACACCCCATTTGTTGACTCCACCAATACTTACAGCAATCCGGGTCAGCGGTGAAGATACACCCTCGTTATACTTTTTAAACAACAACGCACCATACGTATCTTCCTTGCCATTACCATCTGGATCATCCTTGCGGACAGAACGCATAACCTCATACCAATCATCCAGATTTTTCGGGATATCCAGTTTCAGCTTATCAAACCAGTCTTTCCGATATACGATCGCCGTTCGTCCGATATCCCGGAAATTCGGGATGCCGTAGATTTTACCTTCGATCTTGATGTTATTAAAATGGGCCTCCGACTGGGCAGACAAGTTTTTGTAATCTTTCAGGTAAGGCCCGAGTTCCCAGAACAATCCTGTCTTTGCCGCATTAAAAGTTGTAGGTACATAATTGACACGCATAATCGTTGGCATCTCCCCTGATGCCACCATGACATTGACTTTGTCGTCGAACGCCGATTGCGGAATCCACTGCACGTTTACATCGGTATTCGTGTATTCCTCAATCTTCTTCTCGATTGCATTTTCCTTAGCGGGCACATCACCCACCTGCATCAATGAAATTGAAAGGGGCATTTTGCCTTCCCCGGCGGCTGGAGCTTTTTCTCCCCCACATCCAGCCAGCAAACCGGCAGACATCGCGCCAACAATAACGAAGCTTCCTACGCGAAACATTGGACTCTTTGAACGTTTTGGACTTTTTGGACTCATGAACCATCTCTCCTTTTGGATAAACCTATTGTTCAGTGGACTTGCCCTCATTCCTCAATCATAGATGCCTTCAATCTCGTAATGTATGCGCTATCATAATGCTTTGGAGAAAAGAACCGGCATTATGCCAGTTCCATCTCTACCCCTGCCAAAATAAATGGAGCAACGGATTTCGGATCATTAATACGAATCGATTCAGTCACATAGTACTCATAGGACCCGTCACGATACGGAGTTCCTCCAAGACCTGCTCCCCCGTTGCACTGTGTCAGGGAAAGCACACCCTCCTGGTCTGTTTGCAACAGATGTTGCAACAGGCCTTGATATCCTTTTTCCGCAATCGCTTTGAACTTCCCGCTCAAGTATCCTTTGCGCACACCCTTGGCAAGGGCATATACAAACATCGAAGTGCCCGAAGCCTCCAGATAATTCCGCTCGCGTCCTGGCTGATCGAGCAGATGCGGCCACAATCCTGTCTCCTGATCCTGTACATGGATAAGCGCATTTGCGAGTCGCTCGAAAATACCGATAATCTGTCCACGTTGCTCATGATCAACTGGCAGATAATCCAGCGTATCTACAACCGCCATCACGTACCAGCCTACTGCCCGGCTCCAGACATGTGGTGAGCACCCTGTATCTCCGGAGCTCCAGCGTTGCTCTTTGCTCTCGTCCCAAGCGTGGTAGAGCAGACCACTGCGTGGATCACGAGTTTGTGCTTCCACCAAAAGCAATTGCAAAGCAGCCTTGTCAAACCACTTCTCTTCACCAGTCACGGCTCCATATTGAGTCAGATAAGGTGTCGCCATATACAATCCATCCAGCCACATTTGGAACGGATAGATTTTCTTGTGCCAGAAACCGCCCCCACTTGTGCGCGGTTGCCCTTTCAGTTGCGCCATCAGCAACTCAGAAGCTTTGCGATACTTTTCCTGACCTGTTTTCTCCAGCAGGAAAAATAGTGATTTTCCCTGGTTGATCTGATCCAGATTATATTCCTCAATCGTATAGGACCGAATCGATCCGTCTTCCTGAATGAAATGATCCATAAGTTCCTGAATATAGTCAAAATATCTCTGTTCACCTGTACGAGCGTAGAGTTCTTCCAGTGCTTTGAGCAGACAACCGTTCTCATAATGCCAAGTCGCATACAGCTCATGGCTGCGATAACTCTCCATAAACTGGTCGGCCATGCGCATAGGTGTATGTTGTAACGTTTCCTTCATGATCAAACCTCCGGTTTCGCTCCTTATTGAGCCTGTTTTTTGTAATCCTCGGCATATTCCTCGCGGATTTTGGTACCGCCTGCATTAGCCCAATTCTCAATTTCCTTTTCCCAGCCGCTTTGATCGATCTTGCCCATAATGTATTTGGTTTGCGCATCGGCAATCATCTGATCCAGATCTGCTCCGCGGTCACCATATGTTGGAGAATACAACGTCAATGCAGGGTTTGGTACTGCATGTTCTGCCAGTTCCTTCACCAAAGCTGTTCCTTTTTCTCCAAGCTCGGTGTCCTTCAGTTTAGGTACATTGTAACCATCAACATAAGGGAAATTATCCCGATATGGCTTCACTTCACGCTGGAAAGCATCGAAATCACTCATTTCCACTTCGTTGTCTCCGACTTTGGTGTAATGTTTGCCTTCCAGACCACGCATTAGCAGCGTTGCCATCTCTGGATCCATCAATTTATCCAGGAAGGAGAGCAAGTTTTTCAGTTCCTCTTCCGATTTTACCGTTGCTTTCGGGAAAGCCAGAATACCCGAGTTACCTGTCTGTCCAGCTACACGGTCACCATTTGGCCCTAACAGACCGGCAATATCTACAACACCGTCCGGATTATTTTTTGACAGACGTTCCTGCTGGCTCTTACCATTCTGTGCCACACCTACACGCATGCCGACAACACCGGAATCATACTTTTTCTCCGCTTCCGTTGAATCAAATACAGCGAAGTCCTGGTTCAACAATTTCTCTTCATACAAACGTTTCAACAAATCCATCACTTGCATATATTCCGGTGTCATGAATTCTGGTGTAAAGCTCCCATCACTCTCAACCTTCCATTTGTTCGGTGCGCCAAAGCTCACACCAAGACGAGTCGTAAAAGAATACTGATCTTCGTTATACTTTTTGAACAACATCAATCCAAACGTATTCGCCTGTCCATCGCCATCCGGGTCGGAAGTAGACAACGTCTTGATCGTTTCATACCACTCATCCGGTGTTGTTGGTACTTTCAGATTCAACTTGTCAAACCAATCCTTGCGGTAAATAACAGTTGCCCGTGCAATATCGGAGAATACCGGCACGCCATAAATTTTTCCTTCAACCTTGATGTTGTCAAAGAAACGTCCGTTTTGGGCAGAAAGGTTTTTGTAATCATTGAGTAAAGGTCCGACTTCCCAAAATACGTCATTTCGCATCGCATTCGTTACCGTCGGGTTATATTGCACCTTTACGATTTTCGGCATGTCGCTGGAGGCGATCATGACATTAATTTTGTCATTGTACGCAGATGCCGGTATCCACTGGATGTCCAGTTTGGTTTTGGTATATTCCTCAATTTTTTTCTGTACATCGTTGCCCTTGCTCGGCACGTCACCCACCTGTGCAATAGCGATAGATACATTCTGTACGCCGCCTTCGGCAGCCTGACCTTCATCTGATCCGCATCCTGCCAGCAAACCGGTCACCAGAGCCAGTGTACTCAGAACAGCTACGGCTTTCTTTTTTGTTGCCTTCATTCATGAAAACCTCCCTTTTTGATATACAGTCACAGACTGGTATTCACAATTCAGTAATACGCTTCACACCACACACTGCACTAATCAGCCTTTTACCGAACCGAGCATCACTCCCTTGGCAAAATGCTTTTGCAGGAATGGGTAGACCAGCATAATCGGAATGGTAGAGAATACGATAACAGCCATGCGAATCGTAAGCGGCTGAATTTCGGTTTCTTCAATGCTCGTATCTCCGATTCGACTCTGTGCCAAAATGACAATTTCACGTAGCCAGACTTGTACAGGCCACTTCTCACTGTCGTTGATATAGATGACGGCACTGAAGAAGCTGTTCCAGTGTGCCACGGCATAAAAGAGTGAAAAGGTAGCCATGGCTGGCATCGAGAGTGGTAGCACAATGCGGAACAAAACGCTGACATCGTTACAGCCATCGATTTTGGCCGCATCTTCCAGCTCATCCGGGATGGCTTGGAAGAAGTTTTTGAGTACGATCAGGTTGAAGGCACTGATAGCCGTTGGCAACATCAAAGACCAGAGTGTATCGGTAAGATGCAGGGATTTAACGACGAAATACGTTGGAATCATACCGCCACTGAACAGCATCGTGAAGAGTACACCCAGCAGAATCGGCTGGCGTCCGCGCAAATACTTTCTGGATAGCGGGTAAGCCATAAGCGATGTAAACAGCAAGTTGATTAGCGTACCCACAACGGTGATATAGATCGATACACCGAGACTTCGAATCAATGTATCCGTAGAAAAAATGTAACGGTAAGCTGCCAAGGAGAACTCTTTCGGAAAAAGAATAAATCCTCCTTTGGCCACTTCATGCGGGCTGGTAAACGACACAGCCAAAATATAAATGAACGGGATTACGGTCACAATACCAATCAAAAGCAGCAAGCCATGATTCACAAAATCAAAGATCCGGTTGCTCCATGTTTTGTCCTGTTGCATCTAATGTTCACTCCTGTCTGATGAAGAGCGTCTGCCAATATTGCATTAATAGACGCCTTCCTCCCCGAATTTTTTGGCTAACGTGTTGGCACCAAGCACTAGCGCCAGTCCGACAACCGACTTAAACAATCCGACAGCAGCACTATAACTGTACTGTGCCTGGGTAAGCCCCTTCGTGTATACGTAGGTATCAAATACCTCGCCCACGTCACGGTTAGTAGGTGTCAGCATCAGGAAGATCTGTTCAAAGCCTGTATCCAGGAAGTGACCCAGACGCAAAATGAGCAAAATGATGATGGTACTCCGAATCGCTGGCAACGTAATGTGCCAGGTCTGACGCCAGCGGTTAGCACCGTCAATCCGAGCAGCCTCATAAAGCTGCGTATCTACGCCAGAGAGTGCCGCCAGGAAGATAATTGTGCCCCAGCCTACTTCTTTCCAAATGGATTGTCCTACAATCATCGTACGGAACCATCCTGGTTCAAGCAGAAAGGCAATTTTTTGTCCCGTCAGGTTGTAGAGCAGTTCATTGATTGCACCGCCTTCAGTCGTGAACAGCATGTAGAACACACCAACCACAACAACCCAGGAAACAAAGTGTGGAACGTAAACCAGTGTCTGCACGAAGCGTTTAAACCGCTCCCGCCTAACCTCATTCATCATGAGCGCAAGCACAATAGGTAATGGAAAAAAGAAAACCAGATTATAAATCGCAAGTAAAAACGTGTTTCTAAATAAGGTCCAGAACTGCGGTTCTCCAAAAAAACGCTGGAAGTGTTTGAATCCTACCCAATCACTCCCCAGGATGCCTTTGTACGGTGTGTAATCCTGAAAAGCCATCGTAATCCCATACATCGGTATGTATTTAAAGATAACAAAGTAAAGCACTCCCGGAATCAGCATAATGTACAGCCACCGGTTTTTGATGACGTCCCTCCAGAGCAGGTTTTTGTCACTGCGGGTAGCGGGCCTTGTTCGAGCAGCCGTTTCGGCTTTCATAGTGTCTTCCTCCCCACGTTGGAAACGATTACAAAAGATCACTTCCTGAATTCATGTCTCCATTGTGGCGGATAATCGAATCACTGGCTATCATCTCGTTTTAGCCTCTTGTTTTTCCTTGTGTATCAAGGGTTTTAACCACTTAAGAATGGCTGGCGCTACTAGAAATGAACTGCTTTCAACCTGCATGTTCCTGGTTTAACTATGGCTTATAAGCTGCGAATGGGCTCAAAAAGAAAGTTAAATTGAACGACAAAAGCCTGCCTGCCATGGGGGCAGAGCAGGCCATGTTCTCTAGCGTTGCTGCTCCCGGTACTTGCCGGGAGTTGTTCCTGTTATTTTGCGAAATGTACGGATAAAAGCTGTCGGGTTCGTGTAATTTAATTTTTCGGCGATTTCCGATATTTTTAAATCTGTCGTCTGTAGCCACGTTTTGGCTTTTTCCATGCGGTACTCTGCTAGATATTCGGTAAAATTAACACCCGCTTCCTTCTTGAAGACCCGGCTTAGATAGACCGGATGAAAGTTCAACTCCTCGGCACAAGCCTCCAGCGATAAATCCCGATCATACCGTTCCTCGATCAGTCGAATCATCCGGCGGGCGATATTCATATATTGTGACTCCTCTTGTTCCTTCCAGTAACGAATCACAGGCAGAAATAAACGCTTACGGAACCAACCCGTCATCTCATCAAGTGTAGATAATTTCAGCAAGTATGCCATGGAAGCTTTCTCACCAAGCACTTCTGCCACATCCCCGCCCTGCTCTTGCACAAGTTGATATACCCGTGACAATAACTGCACCATAATGACTGGATACTCGCTGAAATGCAGCTTTTTATCCGCCAGTAATCCTAAATATTGTGTAAAATAGATATCTGTTTTTTCTTCGTCTCCCTGTTTGATCGCTGAAGCCAACTGATCTTCGATCATTCGTAACTGCGTATACAGCGCAGCTTCCACCTGACCTCTTGGTTGGATGTCCTCATAATGTAAAATAATACGGCTACCCAAGCTGACTCTGCCTTGCAACGCTTCTTTGCTCTCTTGATAGGCTCTAGGCGTATCTCCAATGCTGGAATAAGCCCGGCTAATACCTATGCTTACTGGCAGATTCAGATAGGTTACAACCCGTTCACGAATCCAATCGGCCTGTGTGTGCATCCATTCCTTCAGCTGTATCTCATCACTCAGTTCAGAAGCAAGCACGGTAACCTGCGCATCATCTAGCATGACCGGTGTGAACCGAATCTCGGAAGGAATCAACTCACCTACCATATTATTGACCGCAAATAGCAATAGATCCCGATCCTGCTCCTCATATCTCGTGCCTTCAAGCGTATCAATCTGAAGCATCAGCACGCCCAGATGTGACCATCCGGTCGGGAAATCATACAATTCGCCCTGATATCTGAAATCTTCTTCCGATATTTTACCTGTCAGCAGCTTGGTCATGAAAAACTCCTGAAGATGCACATGTTGCCCCTTCATCTGCTCACGCATCGTTCTCTCCGAACTGAACAGGGTAGACAAGCGTTCCTCAATATAAATAAACTCATCCTGACGGCGTCCAGCTGGAGGGAGCGGAGAATCTAACCCTTTTGTAAACTGCAACAGTCTAGAGATTGGTGAGTACATACGCCGGCTACCGTAGATGGCCACAAGCCCTGTCACCAATAACATGATTAACGTCGCCACACCGGTCACCACTGCGATTTTTTGTGACTGGGCTGTAATCTGTCCAAGCGAAACAACCGATACGTATAACCAGCTGTTTAGCGGAGACTGCCTGTAGCTGACGGCTACGGGTTTGCCCTCCACTTCTGCGCTGTAAAAACCTTGTGCTTCCCCCGTTGTCTGAACCCTCTCCTGAATGTCTTGGTTGAGCAGATCGTATTTATTTCCATAATTCGTGTCATTCAGAAAGTATTTCTGGTCTTTATCCAGAACATACAAATCACCCGAATTCGGATTCCGGCTCAAAAAGCTGCTCAGCTCTGCATCCGCAATATCAATGACAAGGAACCCTTTCGGTTTCACATTTGTGGGCACCATCGGAATTTTAAAAACCATGCTGACTACATTATCAGAAGAGATCAAGGTAGGAGCCTGTTCCGTTAAAGCCTCACCCATGCCAGCAGATACAGGCACACTCTCTTTGGATGAACTTTTATTCTGAGTCACCCAGAACAAACTGTTGGTGTATGTAAGATAAGTTCCGATTCGGTCTCGAATGCTGAAATCATTGATTTTACCAAATGAACGCATCGATACGACCCAGTCCTGTTCCAGATTTACAAGGTAAGCCTGATCAATACTTGTGACCGCCTGAAGATTGTTAAAACCGGATGTCAAATCGCGAATTTCTTGAAATTCGCTACTATTCAGCGGTTGCTTCATTGCACGAAGCACCAAAGGTGAATTGACATACTGGATTGAGGACAGTTGTAAACTTCGTAATACTTGTTCTACTCGCATCTGAGTCTGATGTAGTATCTGAAGATTACTCTCGCGCACTTTCTGTTCGATATCACGCGAGGCAATCGTATACGAGACGGAACCAATCACAATGACTGGCAATGCCCCAAGAATCATCGTAAAGCAGAGTAGACGCAGTAGATATTTAGGCAAGAAGAGCATCTCCCTTTTATAAAAAATCGCTTACATTGGATTAAATTACTATTGTTATTTTAAAACCCAATCATAATCAAGTCCACATCTTTATTCAGATTTGTTGACTTGAAGTGATTTCCAGTTTATATTACATGTATATTCCTCAGGTCGAAGGAGAGATTTTGATGTCGGTGAGCGTTCTTAACTAATCAAGTTTCATATTCAGGAGTTTGGCTTTTCATGACACTTTTGCCGTCAAGGCATACGTGTGTTTCATGATGCGTCAGATCCCTGTACTTAGTTAAGAACAGCGGAAATCAAACATCGCCTCCGGGATTGCCTATGTCCGGGTCTATTGCCGCGCTGTGTTCAGCGCGGATTTTTTTTGTATAGACTCTCTTTATGGACTCTGCTTTCCCATACGTTCAGGGCGGAGAATGACGTTTGTTCATTCTCCGCCCTTTTTGTGTTTTCCATGAGAAATATTTTTGACTATATAAATTGAACTAAAGATTATTCACACATGCACTCCGATGACAGAATAACCTTCCAATCGCTGTTATCCCCAGATTTTCTTGATCCCCTTTTAGAAAGGATAAAATCTGGTGATAAAGGCGAACGCTTCGCTTCTCCAGGTCTTTTCTGTCCTCTTCGTTTCCGTGTAAATGAATAGCTCAATTTATATAAGCACAACAAAAACATTTTACATGAAGGAGAGATTTACACATGAACAACAATACCAACAATAATGACGCTAGCAAGACGGCAAATATCAAGAGTTCAAACGAACAAACCCTAACCATTCTTGGCTTCCATCATATTCAAAAAAATATTGCTGACTGCGCCCTTTCCTATCTGGGGAAACGTTATGCCCGTGAACTCAAACCGATGACCGATGTGCATCTGATTCAGATGCGTCTGGACGAAGCTGCGGAGGCCACAGCTCTTGTCCGTTTTGGGGCGAGCGTGCCCATCCCTTCGCTGGAGGGGATGGAAACGATTATCAACCTGCTTGGCACGGGATATCTGTTCAGTGAACGCGACTTCAGTCATCTCGCGCAATTTCTACACAGCTGCACACAACTGATGAAGTATATGGAGAGTAAATCCGGCATCGCTCCCATCGTAAGTCGTTATGCATCATCTATGATGCTTATAGAACCCTTACGAAGTGAAATCGAACGCTGTATCCACAACGGTCGAATTCAGGATCAAGCGAGCAAGGAACTCTTACGGATTCGAAAGAAAATGACCGTGCATGAGGAACGCATGAAGCGCAAGCTGGATTCACTGGTTAGCAAGCACCGTTCGATCATGCAGGAGCAGGTCGTGAGCCAGCGAAATGGAAAAACCGTACTGCCCATTAAAAAAGAGTTCCGTAAACAGGTTAAAGGCAGTGTACTCGACGAATCGGGTAGCGGCCAAACCGTATATATCGAACCAGCCGAGCTGTCAGGACTGCAGATAGAACTCTCTTCACTGCAAGCCGAGGAGTCCAGGGAAGAGATGAAAATCCTTGGAGACTTGACTTCCCTGGCCGAATCGTACAGCCGGGAAATTGCACTGAATACAGAAACCGTTGGCGTGCTTGACTTCCTGTTTGCCAAAGCAAAATATGCGGCGGCTATAGATGGTCAATCCGTACGCGTTAATAGCAACGGTAAAGTTAAACTGCAACGAGCGAGACACCCCTTGATGGGGCCGTCCATGGTCCCGCTTGATTTTTCCATCGGATACACTTACTCGTCCCTTATCATTACAGGCCCGAACACAGGCGGTAAAACCGTTGCTCTCAAAACAATGGGGTTGCTCACTCTCATGGTGCAATCTGGGCTGCTTGTTCCTGTGGATGAAAGAGGTGAAATGGCCGTGTATGAACAGATCGCAGTGGATATTGGCGATGGACAGAGTCTTGAGCAGGCACTCAGCACATTCTCAGCGCATATTCGGAATATGATTACCATTCTGGAGCAGGCGAATCCTTCCACGCTTGTACTGATTGACGAGATGGCATCAGGTACAGATCCAGGAGAAGGTGTAGGACTTTCCATTGCTATGCTGGAGGAATTGCATCACCGCGGAGCAACCGTGGTAGCTACAACACACTTTGGGGAAATTAAGCATTTTGCCTCAGCCACATCTGGATTTGAAAATGCACGCATGGAGTTTGACACCGCATCTCTCCAACCTCTGTATCGACTTCGGATCGGAGAAGCCGGTGAAAGCTATGCATATTCGATCGCGCTGAAGCTGGGCATGCCCCAGCATATCATCGCTCGTTCCAAATCTGTTGTGGATGAAGCTCTCACGAAGAACATGATGCAAGATGTTGCAAAAGAATCGCAATCACAAACAGATAGTGAACATCACACTACCTTGCCTGTCTCTATGGAACACACTGATTCTATAGAGCAAAATGCACATACGACCGTCCCAAATAAGACTATATCTCCAAACGGTGCGCCTCCCGTCTCCAATTCGGCACCAGCACCAATACGTGCTTTTCGTAAAGGAGACCGCGTCTACGTTGCCTATCTGGATCAGGCAGGTATAGTAAGTGAAGAAGAGGATAACCGTGGACAGATCGGGGTCATGATTCGGGGCCGCAAACTAAAAATTCATAAGAAACGTCTGCGTCTGCACATCTCTGCTGATGAGTTGTATCCAGCCGATTATGATCTCGACATTGTGCTGGAAAGCAAAGAAAACCGCAAAAAACGCAAACTCATGGGGCGCAAGCATGTAGAGGGATTACAAATTGAGCTACCACCGGAAGAATGAAGGCACGCCCACGCATTTAAAAAATCAACCTGTGCATATGTTACTCTCATACGGGTACTTGCAGCGCAGATGGATTAAGTCACGATTATAAAAGGTGGGAGCAAAACTAATGTATTTGTTATACTGAAATCAACAAAAGGTCATTGCCCGGATTGTAAAACAATGAAAAAGGAGGGAGATAGGCCATGTCTGATCAACAGGACAGCACTCCTGGCAAAACGCTCAATGCGCTGATATGTCCACTTTGCGGAGAAAGCAATGCTTGTGCCTATGCTGAAGGTAAACCACATTCGGAATGTTGGTGCGGCCATGTTTCCTTCCCCGAAGGTGTGTTTGAACGCATTCCAGCCGAGAAACGCGGCAAGTCATGCATTTGTCAGCAATGTTTGGAGAACTATGTACGTGAGCATGAGTAACTATTTTGCTATAACCAGCTCTTATTCGCTAAAAGCGATATGAAGAGCCGATTGTTAACTAGGATCGAAAAATAAAAGAAACCATTCCCTCTCAAATGGAACTGTATCATGAATTTGAAGGGATGGTTTCTTTATATTCGAGACTTAAGTTCGTTATTACGTTTGGTATCTCTATTCCATCTATATTTCTGTATAAACAGATAGATAAACTTGCTAACGTCCCAGCCTTAGTGGATCCACGCTGAGCTTTCAATACACTATGCCAGACTTCGATTACTGTTATACAAACCGATTACATCTGTTTGTACTGCTTCACTGCCTCCACCAGTACCGGATGATTCTCATCCATACCAGTATAGTGCGATAATGCGGCTTCAACGCCTTTTTCGCGGATCATGCTTTGTAGCTCCACCGCTTCGGGATCATCAGACACATCAAACTTGCAGGCCGCCGCCATGCCCATGGCGAGATGTGTCACTGGCATGTCTTCTTCATACGCCAGAAGTGCCGGGCGAACGAGACGATCATTCGGGGAAAGCTTGCGTAGTGGCGAGCGCCCCACACGGGTTACCTCGTCGGTCAGATAAGGATTAACAAACCGCCCCAAAATTTTTACAATATACTGCTCATGTTCTTCCGGGTTGAAACCAAAGCGTTTCACCAGCACCTGACCCGTTTCCTGCAGTGCTCCATATACCACGGATTTCACCTTTTCATCGGCAATAGCCTTCTGAATGGTATCATATCCGTGCACATAGCCGATATATGCCGCAACGCAATGTCCCGTATTCACAGTAAACAGCTTACGCTCAATGTACGGTTCCAGATCGTGCACATAAACAACACCATCCATTGGTTTGAATGCAGGTGCCATTTGCGAGCGATCCACTACCCACTCGTAAAAAGGCTCCACCTGAACATGCAACATGTCTTCATGATTCTGGATGGGGACAATCCGGTCTACGGCCGAATTGGGAAAGTAAACATATTCATCAGCAAACCCGCGAGCTTGCTCATCCAGCAAAGCATACACATGCTCTTTCAGCTGAGCGCTTCCACCGATGGCATTTTCACAAGCGATAATATGCAAAGGCTTTTGTACAGAACCTGCACGTCTTCTTTGCTCCAGACCTTCTGCGATTCCTGGTGCAATATGCTTTAGTATGCCTACACCAACTGCGGTTGTAACCAGGTCAGCTTCTGCCACGGCCTTAGCAACTGTCTGCAACTCCCGTCCATCAATGGCTTTTACTCCGGTTACGGTCTCCTGATCTTTGCTTTCATTGGCAAGCTCTACGGTGTACTCCCCGCGCCTCCGAAGAGCATTCACTAGTTCCTGATTTACATCCGAGAACGTCACTTCATATCCGGCACGGGACAGAATCAAACCAATAAATCCGCGTCCGATGTTACCTGCGCCAAAGTGGAGGGCCTTCATAGCTCCATTTCACTTTCTAGAATGGTGATTACTTCCTCAGCAGTTTTCGCATAACGCAGTGCTTCCATATTCTCTTCTTCGGCACAGATTACTGCAATGCTCGTCAGAATTTCCATATGTTCGCCGCCTTGTGCAGCGATGCCAATGACCATATAAGCTTTTTCCTCTCCAAAATCAACCCCCTGCGGGAACTGAATTACCGAGATACCGGTCGAGAGAATGAACGTTTTGGATTCTTTTGTACCATGCGGAATAGCCAGTCCATTGCCGACATAAGTGGATACAATCTCTTCACGCTCAATCATTTTGCCAATGTAATCTGCAGTGATATGACCTGCATCCTTCAAAATCTGTCCTGCCATACGAATCGCTTCATATTTATCTTGAGCCGTCGCGTTCATGATGACTTTGTCTTTTGTTAACATACTCATGTTAAATACCTCCAATTTCATTTTTACTGCGATAGAACCCAACCAGTTCACGGGAAAGGTAATGGATGATTTCATCCCTGTTTCCTTTGCCCAGCAGTGTAATCATCTCTTCTTGCAGAAGCAGTGCACTAATCTCGCTGAGCACCTCCAAACTTTCTTTGGACAACTCCTTTGGCCCCAGCATCAGTAATACATGACTGACACCTTCCGGGTCCTCCACTGTTCGAAGCAGAGGTTCCTCTAGTTGAAAAAGACTGATGGACGGCTTGTAGATACTCTCACTCCGTGTATGGAAAAGGGCCAGCTGCGTCCCGGGAATCTTCTGACTTCCCATCGACTCGCGAACCTCAAGCAACTTGGCGACCTCGCCCGGGTCTTTCAATATGCCTGAGCGATGTGCAACCTTACACATCCCAAGCACACTTTGAGCAAAATCAAGATGCGCATTATCCATTGCATGTACCTGAAACTTACCGATAATGCGTACAATTTCAAGCAGCGTTGCTTCCATTCCGTCCGCATCGGAGATCCTACGAGTGGGTGTCTCCTTGCCCATGTCGCGGGATTTGCGATGTTGCCGCTGTAACGTTGTAGTTTTGATAAAATGTCGCAAGCTCTCGCTTTCTTCGGCTGTCAATAGCGGACTGACCTTGTAATACTGATCTTCCTCCATCGGTAAATCGACCGTAGACAACACCAGATCATACTCATCGGTTGGCATTCGTGCGGCTTCGTACCAAGAGACACTGTCTATAATCTGGATCTCCGGAAATTCCTTCGACAACCGGCTGGATAACATGCGCGAGGAGCCAATGCCACTGTTGCATACAACGATGGCCCGAATTTCCTGCTTCAACGCTCGCAACCGTTCAATGGATGCACCAAAGTGCATGACTAGAAAACCGATCTCCTCATCCGGCACTTCTGCTCCCGGCCATGCATGTAACACAGACCTTTTCACCTGTTCAAAAAGAGTGTCATAATCCTTGCGAATTTGTTGCAGCAGTGGATTACGTATCATCTGATGCCCTTCAAGTCGCTCCATTACCGGTACCATATGTGCAATTAAACCTTCACGTAGCAAGCGGTCTTCATGAAACGCATAACCTGTTCTTTGTTGCATCTGGTCCGTAAGCGAATGCACCCTGTCCATCAGAATCAGATCATCGATCGGGAGCAGTCGTGAAGAATGGATCTGTTGCTCTGTCTCCGTAAGCAATTGGTGAAAATAAGCTTGCTCTTCATCCGAGAAGCCGACTCCAAGCTGTGAGGATAGAACACTGCAAAGGCGCGAAGCCATGAAAACTGGCACTCTCTCTTCATGTTGCTCTGCCACGGTTCCAGTGCCTGCAATCGTTCTTATCCCTGAGGAAGAACGTTCTATGTTAAAACCTTTACGTATCCGAACCACAGCAGCCGATAACTGAATGAGCAATTTCATGTATTGCCGCTCAGGTATCTTTTCAAGCCATTCGATATCCGGTTGCCACAATGCATTTTCAATGGTAAGTACATCGCTGTGACCAATCATACTGAGCAACTTTTGATTAACGATGGAGCCTCCTTGCTCAGGCTGTCTACCAAAGAGATCCGACTCATCCAGTACTTCCAAAGCAAGCGCTGCAATGGCTCTGCGATGAATCGCTTCACTTCCGGTAATTTTGACACCGTAGCCTCGCCTTCGAACAAGCTTCAGACCCGCCTGCCGAATGCGTGACTCCAGATCATCCAGATCGGTGGTGACCGTCGAAACGGTCACTTTCAGATCGGAAGCGAGAGCAAGCAGTTTGACCGGCTCAGCTTCATCCAGCAGGATGCAAAGCATGAAGAGCTTACGCTCTTCCGGCGTAAACTCTACATATTCATTACCCTCCAGTTTCTGGCGTAATGCACTGAGGTCATCTGAACCGGAATCAATGCGTATTCCGGTTCCCGACTTTTTTTCGAGGCGCATACCGAGTGGTTCAAGCCACTGTTCAATCATCAGCAGCTCACGATGCACGGTACGTGTACTCACTTTTACTTCAACGGCAATTTCACCCGCGGTGACTTCATGGGGATGTTCCAACAGGAATTCCACGATTTCACGTTGTCTTTTGGTAATACTCATATCTCAGCCTCCGGCTCTGGGAAAACGGCTGCCCTTGTTTGAAGCTGGTTCGCAGTCTGCTCCCTTTTACTTCAAACGTTCAACAAGCGCATCGTATTCCGGGCTTTTTAGGAAGTTGTCAATGGATATATGCTCTGCATTAGGTGCTACCGAACGTGCACGATCCGTTAGTGTTTTTTGCGTAATAACAACGTCTGCGTCTTGCGGAATTTCACTGATCGCCGTGTTAGTTACAGCAACGTCAATTCCTTCGGTTTTCATTTTTTTGCGCAGAATCGAAGCACCCATTGCACTCGACCCCATACCTGCATCGCAGGAGAAAACAATCTTTTTCACATCTGCTTTTGCCTTGGATGCAACGGAAGTTGCGATATCCGCTGCTCTTTTCGCTTCATGGTTATCCGCTGTGATGGTTACGTTTGCTGTATTGCCTTGGCTCTTCATATCTTTCATTCGACTGGAGGCTTCTTCCAGATCCTCTTCCTTCTGTTTACCCGTTTTGAGTAACAGAGAGGCAATCAGGAAGGAAACCACCGCTGCCACGATAACCCCGGCAAGCATTGGGATATATCCACCTTTTGGCGTCAACAGGAAATAGGCAATGATACTGCCTGGTGATGGTGCCGAAACCAATCCCGCGCCAGTTAGCATGAACGTTAACGTACCCGCTACACCGCCGGCGATGGCTGCCAGAATCAAAATAGGTCTCATCAGGATGTACGGGAAGTAAATCTCATGAATCCCGCCGAAGAAATGAATGACCACCGCACCAGGTGCAGAAGATCTCGCCATTCCACGACCGAAGAAACAGTAAGCGAGCAAAATACCTAGTCCTGGTCCCGGGTTAGACTCAAGCATGTAAAGAACGGATTTACCTAATTCTCTTGCCTGATCTGTTGCAATTGGCGTTAAGATCCCGTGGTTAATGGCATTGTTCAGGAACAATACTTTACCCGGTTCAATAATCAGATTGACGAGTGGCAATAAGCCCAGATTCATCAAACCTTGTACGCCAGCAGACAACACTTTGCTAATGGCCTCTACTGCCGGCCCGATACCGAGCAAAGCAAAGATCGCCAAAATACCGCCGATAATTCCTGCCGAGAAATTGTTGACCAGCATCTCAAAACCGGCTCTGATCTTGCCCTCAATGGATTTATCAAACTTCTTGATCACCCATGCACCGAAAGGCCCCGCAATCATGGCCCCGAGGAACATTGGAATATCCGTTCCGACAATGACACCGATGGTCATAATCGCCCCGACGACACCACCACGTGTGCCATGCACCATCGTACCCCCGGTGTAACCGATCAGTAGCGGCAGCAAATAAGTAATCATCGGCCCTACAAGCTGCTCTATTGTCGCATTCGGAAACCATCCTGTTTTAATAAACATCGCTGTAATTAATCCCCAAGCAATAAATGCTCCCATATTGGGCATGACCATACCGCTCAGAAATCGTCCGAAGCGTTGCACACCAACACGTAACCCACCTTTGGAATTGGATGTTTGATCCAAATTACTCATTGGTTTATCCTCCTTGAATCAAGTCATTATTTCGTATGAAAGGGGTATCATTGATCCCCTGCTGTAATCCTAAGCGAGAAAACCTTCCTGTTCAATCAAATGAAAGCGTACTTTCGTCATGAACAATGATGACAACATTGGATTATGTAGTCGCTCTTAATTAGGAATATATGCTCAACCCTTTGATACGCAAGGCTTTTCTTGCCTATGACTTTATTCATATACAACATACAAAGCAATAAAATAGCTTGGTCCGTTTGCATTTTTTTTATTCATGATGCTATGTCACTCCAAAATACGTAAAAAAACAGCAAAAAACCTGCGTAAGCTCCATAGCTCACACAGGTTTAAAGAACAAGATTTTTTATATTCAAACGAGATTATATATATGTCAATAAGTACAAATCAACTCGACAATCCAGTCGAATTCTATTCCTCAGTATGTTTAAGATAAGCATCCGCCTTCAGCAATGTGGATAATGCAGCTGCTACATCTCCATCGACACGGATTTCGATCATCCAGCCTTCTTCATAAGGAGAACTATTGACCAGTTCTGGCGAATCCTGCAAAGCTTCATTCACTGCAACAATGGTGCCGCTGACAGGTGAGAACAGATCAGATACCGTTTTGACGGATTCAATCGTACCGATACTGTCTTCTGCTTTTACACCGGCTTCAAGATCAGGCAATTCTACAAACACAATGTCACCCAGCTGATGCTGCGCGAACTCGGTAATGCCAATACGTACGGTATCCTCCCCTACGGTTTGCACCCATTCGTGCTCTTTACTGTACAGGAAATCATTTCTCAATTCGCTCATCGATATCCGCCTCGCTTTTCATTAATGAGTGCATGCGTTCTTTGACCTTCACCTTTTTCCCAGACAATAGCGTATGATATTTCAGATTCAAATGTCAAGTTAGCTCACAATTTATTTAGATTTGGATACCTCTTCGTGTGTAACCTTACACTACTCTTTCTGCATATAATGGTGAATATTACAATAGTAAGCGCACTCTTTTAAAATAACCGAACATTAATATAGTATAAACATTAAATATTCGTATTTTACACAATTTCAATGATATCGTTCTTGACATCAGGACTGTATTCACGTTTTAATGAGAAGAGCAACTGAAGTTAATTGGACTACGTATGAACCGCGGATGAATGTAAAGGGAGAGATTGCCCGTACACCCGGTTTGGGGATGTGCATGAGGCGGCGCCGAAGGAGTAAACCACCGACAAGCGGGGGTGAATCTCTCAGGCAAAAGGACTTTTACAGGACGCAACTCTGGAGAGCATCTAATCGTCCTATACGGACGTTATGATCACCCAAGGGGAAACCTGTCTGAATAAACGGCGGGGTAACTCTCAGGTACAAGGGACAGAGCCTAAGAATACAGCGTGCTACTTGGCATGCCGGTTCTTTGGCCTGTCCTTTTCCTTTTTCCCAAAAAATGAATTGCAGGTTCTAGAATCGTACTGAACATAACCAATGAAAAAATGTAGAACAGTCGGCTGTTAACTCTCGATTACCAAAATTACTTAAGCATTATTGATCTGGCTCACAGAACGTGTTTTCATACTTGGCCTACTACGGCCCATGACGAGGTGATTGGATGTCTGATTTATTAAGAACACCACTCTTCCCCCTATACGCGCAATATGAAGGTGTACGTTGCATTGATTTTGGCGGTTGGGAGTTGCCCGTGCAGTTTAGCGGTATTCAAAAAGAGCATGAAGCCGTGCGCGAGCGCGCCGGGCTGTTTGATGTATCCCATATGGGCGAATTCACCGTAACGGGTGAACAGGCAGAAGCCTTTTTGCAAAACATGACAACCAACGACGTGACCGCAACTGTACCAGGTCAGGCACAATACACACTGATGTGTTATCCCGATGGCGGTGTAGTGGATGATCTGCTCATCTATAAACTCGCGGAGCAACACTACATGCTGGTCGTCAATGCCTCCAATATCGACAAAGACTGGGCATGGTTGCAGGAGCACATTATACCTGGGGTGAACATCACCAATGATTCCGAGCAAACGGCGTTGCTTGCGCTACAAGGCCCTTTAGCGGTCGATATTCTCTCGAAGGTTACAGGTTCAGAGATAGATGCAAGCTCCATCGAACCGTTCCGCTTCGTGCAGCATGCCGAGGTATGCGGAGTAAAGCTGCTGCTATCACGAACCGGTTACACCGGAGAAGATGGCTTTGAACTGTATGTTGCAGCTGATCAGGCAGCCCTCGTATGGAACGGACTGATGGAAGCCGGTGCTGATGTAGGCCTCGTTCCAGCAGGACTTGGTGCACGTGATACACTGCGATTCGAAGCGAAGTTGCCTTTATACGGGCAGGAATTATCACCAACCATCTCTCCACTGGAGGCAGGGCTGGGCATGTTTGTGAAACTGAACGCCGGGTCTTTTATCGGACACGAAGCTTTGTTGCAACAAAAAAATGACGGCCCTGCCCGCAAGCTGATCGGTATCGAAGTGCTGGAGCGTGGCATACCGCGGCCCCATTACCCGATCTATGCGGATGGCGTTCAGATTGGTGAAGTGACAACCGGTACACAGTCGCCGACCTTGAAACGTAATCTGGGGCTTGCCCTGATTGACAGCAAATATACTGCACTGGGTACACCACTGGAGATTGAGATTCGTGGCAAAAAGCTAAAAGCCGAGGTCGTCAAGACCCCTTTTCATAAACGGACACGTACGTCAAAGACACCTACCCAAGGAGCTGAGCAAGCATGAGCAAGCACCGCTACATCCCCATGACAGAACAAGACCAGAGCGCTATGCTGGCCACGATCGGCGTGGATACTCTTGAAGATTTGTTCAAAGATATCCCGCAGGAAATTCGTTACCAAGGCGAGTTGCCTGTGTCCTCCAAACTGGATGAATATGCCTTAACTCGCCATATGTCGAAACAAGCTGGCTCCAATGCCAACTTTGAAACACACGCCAGCTTCCTCGGCGCAGGCATCTATGACCACCACATCCCTTCGGTCATCAACCATGTCATTTCCCGTTCGGAGTTCTATACAGCCTACACCCCTTATCAGCCGGAGATCAGCCAAGGAGAATTGCAGGCTATCTTTGAATTTCAGTCGTATATTTGTGAACTGACAGGTATGGCGGTAGCCAACGCGAGTATGTATGATGGTGCAACGGCTTTTGCAGAAGCTGGCAATCTTGCCGCCGCAGCTACCCGTCGTAAACAGCTTATCGTATCTCGCACCGTTCACCCTGAAGCCCGTCAAGTATTGCAGGCGTACGCACATGGCCTGAGTCTGGAGATTGTAGAGATTGGTTATAAAGATGGGGTTACAGATTGGGATGCCCTGCAAACGGCAATTTCGGAAGATACCGCAGCGGTTATGATTCAGAGCCCCAACTTCTTTGGTGCCGTGGAAAATATAAAACAGGCTGCCGACCTTGTGCACACGCACAAAGGACTGCTCGTGGTGAGCGCCAACCCGCTGTCGCTCGGTTTGCTGGAAGCCCCAGGCAAGCTGAGGGCCGACATCGTCGTAGGCGATGCGCAGCCCCTCGGAATCGCCGCTTCGCTCGGCGGACCCACTTGCGGATACTTCGCCGTGTCCCAGGCTCACATGCGCCGGATTCCTGGTCGAATCGTCGGCCAGACGACCGATCGCAACGGCAAACGAGGCTTCGTGCTGACGCTGCAAGCCCGCGAGCAACACATTCGCCGCGAAAAAGCGACATCTAACATCTGCTCAAATCAGGCGTTATTAGCGCTTAGTGCTTCTGTCTATATGTCTACCATGGGAAGACAAGGCATGATTGATGTTGCTGATCTGAATTTGCAGAAGAGTCACTATGCACGAAATACGTTAACAGCTATTCCCGGAGTGAGACTTACTTTTACTGCTCCTACGTTTAACGAGTTCGTCATCCAGCTCCCTGAAGAAACCGATGTGGATGCTCTTCAGCTGAAACTGCTGGATGCAGGCTTCATCGGCGGTTATGAACTCGGACGTGAATATTCGGAACTGGCAGGACATATGCTCATTGCGGTCACCGAACGACGCAGCAAAGAAGAGATCGATGAATTCGCACGTGTATTGGAGGGATCGCTGTGACTCAGGAAACGACCACAAAAGTAACCATTGCGGGAGCTTCATCGGAAACATCTAACCTACATCAGTCAGTCAATCAGCAGACTGGAGTGGACTCGCAAGCATTAGGAACCCCAACCAGTCCGCAAGTCGCACCATCCGTTGCTCCCGAACAAACTCTGATTTTTGAACTGAGCAGTCCCGGACGTGTGGCCTATTCCTTGCCGGAATGTGATGTTCCCCGTCAGGATGCTGATACGTTGATTCCCCGGGAAATGCTGCGCTCGGAAGCGGCCGCGTTGCCGGAAGTATTCGAGGTTGATGTTATTCGTCATTATACGGCATTGTCCCGCCGCAACTTCGGGGTAGATAACGGCTTTTATCCACTTGGTTCCTGTACAATGAAATACAATCCAAAGATCAACGAAGATGTAGCACGTTACAACGGCTTTGCCAAAATCCATCCGTATCAGCATGAATCCAGTCTTCAAGGTGCTCTCGAACTGCTCCATACTTTACAAAATGATCTTGCAGGTCTGACCGGTATGGATGCCGTAACTCTGCAACCTGCTGCCGGAGCACACGGGGAATGGACCGGGCTTATGATGATTCGAGCTTATCACGAAAGCCGTGGTGAACTGCGTACCAAGGTTATCGTACCCGATTCATCTCATGGCACGAACCCGGCCAGCGCAACCGTAGCTGGATTCGAAACGGTGACAATCCCGTCGCGTACGGACGGTTTGGTCGATCTTGATGCTCTCCGTGCAGCAGTCGGTTCAGATACCGCAGCACTCATGCTGACGAATCCGAATACGCTCGGTTTGTTTGAAAAGGATATTCAAGATATTGCGTCCATCGTACACGAAGCTGGCGGATTATTGTATTATGACGGAGCTAACTCCAATGCCATCATGGGCATTACACGTCCGGGAGATATGGGCTTTGATGTGGTGCATCTGAATTTGCATAAAACGATGAGTACACCTCACGGTGGTGGTGGACCTGGTGCCGGACCTGTCGGTGTGAAGAGCCGCCTGATCCCGTTCTTACCTAAACCGATGGTTGTTCAAAATGATCAAGGCATGTACGCTCTGGATTACGAAGGAGATCAATCGATCGGTCGGGTCAAAGCCTATTATGGTAACTTCGGTATTCTTGTTCGTGCTTATGCTTATATTCGCACTTATGGACCAGAAGGGCTTCGCCGTGTGTCCGAATGTGCTGTGCTGAACGCCAATTATATGATGGCTCGCCTGGCACCTCATTACGAGATTCCTTATCCTGGCGTGTGCAAACATGAATTTGTCATGTCAGGCCGTGGCCTGAAGCAGTATGGTGTACGCACACTGGATGTAGCCAAACGCCTGCTGGACTTTGGGTATCACCCGCCAACCATCTACTTCCCGCTTAATGTCGAGGAGTGCATTATGATTGAGCCAACGGAAACCGAGAGCAAAGAGACGCTGGACGGATTTATCGATACAATGATCCGTATTGCGAAGGAAGCCGAAGAAACACCGGAATTGGTGCTCAACGCTCCGTACGGCACGCCGGTAACTCGTCTGGATGAAACGACCGCAGCACGCAAACCTGTATTAAACTGTGCTTGTAGCTAAATAAGTTAAACTTTTTACACAGTCTACTTTAATGACAGAGTCCCCCTGTGCGTGATGAGATATTCTCTCACTCCCATAAGGGGATTTTATTTTATCCACTTGTAAGAACAGCTATCCTGTCACTACGATAAAAAAGCAAAAAAAGCCGGCCCCCACTAAATCGTGGACACCGACAATATCGCTACATGAATGCAGCCCTTTATTCGGAAAAAGAAACCTCAAATCCGGAGGAAACTCCGGCAAAATTACGCTTGAATGCTTTGAACCAGTTCAACCACTTGTTCAGCAGTTTGCATTTCCAACGCTTTGGCAGCGAGTTCCTGCATGTCCGCACGGGACAATTTGGTGATTTGGCTACGCGCTGGCAGAATGGAAGTTGCGCTCATGCTGAACTCATCCAGTCCAAGACCAAGCAGCAATGGAATTGCTGTTTCGTCTCCTGCCATCTCACCGCACATGCCAGCCCATTTACCTTCACGATGCGCTGCATCGATAACCATTTTGACCAAACGCAAAATAGCCGGGTTGTATGGTTGGTAAAGATAAGATACACGCTCGTTCATCCGGTCAGCAGCCATCGTGTACTGAATCAGATCGTTGGTACCGATACTGAAGAAGTCCACTTCTTTGGCGAATTGGTCCGCCATTACAGCTGTTGATGGAATTTCGACCATGATCCCGAGTTGAATGCTATCAGAAACAGCGATCCCTTCAGCAACCAGCTTTTCCTTCTCTTCGAGCAGGACAGCTTTGGCTTCACGGAATTCACCCAGTGTTGCAATCATAGGGAACATGACACGCAGGTTTCCGTGTACACTTGCACGCAGTAATGCACGCAATTGAGTACGGAAGATATCCAGACGGTCCAGACACAGACGAACTGCGCGGAAGCCGAGGAATGGATTCATTTCTTTTGGCAGATCCAGATAAGGAAGCTCTTTGTCTCCACCGATGTCAAGTGTACGAACTACAACAGGTTTGCCTTCCATTTTTTCAAGTACAGCTTTGTAAGCATTGTACTGAATGTCTTCGGAAGGAAGCTTGTCTCTGCCCATGTACAAGAACTCGGTACGATACAAGCCTACCGCCTCGCCGCCGTTATCCAATACACCTGTTACATCGTTCGGCGTACCGATGTTTGCAGCCAGTTCCACATGAACGTTGTCCACCGTAACCGTTGGTTCGTCACGCAGTTTTCTCCACTCCGCACGCTGTGCATCATACTGTTCCTGTTTGGCACGGTATTCAGCAACGACGTCATCTGTAGGGTTAACCAGAACTTGACCGTCCAGACCGTCAACAATGATCAAGTCTCCTTGTTTCGCTTGAGCCAAGATGTCTTTCGTTCCAACCACAGCCGGAATCTCAAGCGAACGAGCCATGATAGCGGAGTGAGAAGTACGTCCACCGATGTTGGTTGCAAAACCTTTTACGTATTGGCGGTTCAATTGAGCTGTATCAGAAGGTGTTAAATCCTCTGCAAGCACAATCACTTCTTCACTGATTTCAGCCGGGCTCATGAAGTCGATACCAAGCAAGTGATTTAGCACACGCTTCGTAACGTCACGCATATCCGCAGCACGCTCTTGCAAGTATGCACTCTTCATGTTTTCGAACATCGAGATGAACTGGGAAGCTGTTTCATTCAATGCGAATTCTGCATTGATCATGTCATCAGCGATCTTCGCTTTCACCGGATCAATCAGTTCCGGGTCATCCAGGATGAGCAAATGCGATGCAAAAATCTCCGCTTTTTTCTCGCCAAGCTCTTGTAAAGTACGCTCTTTGATTGCCTCAAGCTCAGCGCGGGATTTACCCAGCGCCGAGTCAAGTTTAGCAATCTCTGCGTCAACGTCGTTAATCTGGCGTTTTTCTACAGAGTAGTCAGGATGCTCCAAGATAAACGCCTTGGCGATAGCAATACCCGCCGAAGCCGCGATCCCGGAAACATTAAGCATTAATTTCGCCCAACCCTTCGTTAACCATAACGTCTGTCAGAGCTTGAAGAGCTTCAGCTTCGCCTTCACCTTCAACGATGATGCTGATGGTGTCACCTTGCTCCAGACCGAGGGAAAGAACGCCCAGAATGGATTTCAATGTTACTTTTTTGCCGTTAGCTTCTGCAAAGGATTCAGCACCTTTGAATTTGTTTGCTGTATTAACCAGGGCAGTTGCCGGACGTGCGTGGATACCATCTTCGTCTGTAATTCTGAATGTTTGTTGCATTACAATCATCTCGCTTTCAGTAGTTTAGTTTAGGCATTGCATATATTTACACTTGCTTGCCATCGTTGGAACAGTTCTTATTTTATCTCAATGATCGGCTGATCGCCAACTTTGAGCACGCCACTCTTCTTCAAAGTGACGGTAGAACCTTCTGGCAGGTTGGTGAATATCACCGGAGAAATGATCGAAGGAGCGTTCGCTTTGACATACTCCAGATCCACTTCCATAATCGGTTGTCCTGCGGATACCAGGTCACCTTCCTGAACCAGTACGTTGAAACCTTGGCCTTTCAGTTTCACCGTATTAACACCTATGTGTACAAGCACTTCCTTACCGCCGTCGGACATGATGCCCACGGCATGTTTGCTTGGAAATACATTAAATACTTTACCATACACAGGGGATGTAATCGTTCCGTCATGTGGCAAAATGGCGAACCCGTCACCTGTCATTTTCTCAGCAAAGACTGGATCAGGTACATTGGTAATATCCATCAGCTCACCATTGACTGGCATCACGATATCCTCTGTGACAATGCGTTCACCTTGTTCTCCTTGTGCTTTCTCCTCTTCAGGAGTTGGTTTAACTTCAGCAACTGGAGTTGGTGCAGGTGTACGCCCTGCAATGATATCTTGCATTTGGGACTTGATCGTATCGGAACGTGTTCCGAAGATGGCTTGAACATTATTACCCACTTCAAGCACACCAGATGCACCCAATTGTTTCAAACGATCTTTTTGTACATTGGATTTCTCATTCACTTCAATCCGCAAACGAGTAATACATGCATCCAGATGTTTAATGTTTTCCTTCCCGCCAAAGGCTTCGAGGATATTGTGAGGCAGATCGTCCGTGGAGCCTGAAGAACCGCCGGATGCAGTTTCCGCAGATGCCTCTTCACGTCCAGGTGTTTTGAGATTGAACTTGCGAATGATCAATCGGAATCCGAAGTAATAGATCACGGCAAGGATCAAACCGACGATAATAACATCCCACCATGGTGTGCGGTTTGGAATGATACCAAAGATCAGGAAGTCAATGAAACCGCCTGAGAAGGTCATCCCGATCTTGACATCGAGCAATTGCATCGTCATGAAAGACAAACCTGCAAAGATACAGTGTACTGCAAACAAAATCGGTGCTACGAACAGGAATGAGAACTCGAGTGGTTCTGTGATCCCTGTCAGGAATGATGTCAGCGCAGCTGAACCCATGATCCCTGCAACATATTTTTTATGCTCAGGTCTTGCTTCATGGTACATCGCAAGTGCCGCTGCTGGCAAACCGAACATCATGAACGGGAATTTACCAACTTGGAACGTTCCCGCAGTCAATTCAACGCCATCGCGCAACTGGCTGAAGAAAATCTTTTGGTCCCCGCGAATAACATCGCCGGCTTTGTTCACATATTCACCGAACTCAAACCAGAATGGGGAGTAGAAAATGTGATGCAGACCAAACGGAATCAGTGACCGTTCTACAACACCGAAGATAAAGGCCGACAAAGTCGGGCTTGTATCTACCATGAAGTGAGAAATGGCATTTAATCCGTTCTGGATTGGTGGCCAGATGACCACGAGCAGTAACCCTAACAACAGGGAAACTACTGAAGTGACAATAGGAACAAATCGTTTACCCGCAAAGAATCCAAGGTAAGACGGCAGTTCAATTTTGAAGAACCGATTGTAACACAGCGCTGCAGCGATACCAATAATGATACCTCCAAACACCCCTGTGCTTAGTGTAGGAATACCCAAGATACTTGCATAACCAGGTACTTTGCCAATCATGGCAGGCGTAACACCTACTGCAGAACCCAGAGTTACATTCATCACCAGGTAACCGATGATGGCTGCAAGTCCTGCTACACCTTCACCGCCAGCGAGTCCAACAGCTACCCCGACAGCAAACAGCAATGCCAGATTATCAAATACGATCTGACCTGCGTTCATCATTATAGTTGCAATCGAGTTAACCCACGGGGTATCGAGCGCAGTCACATATTGCAGGAAATCCGGATTCACCAGCATGTTACCAATTCCGAGCAGCAAACCTGCGGCTGGCAAGATCGCTACAGGCAACATGAGAGCTTTACCTACTCTTTGCAATACACCAAAAAGCTTTTTAAACATCGCGTCGTATTCTTCCTTTCGTCTAAGTCTGTATGTCGTGATGCAAGCAATGGAACACAAAAAAGGCATGAACTAATAAAAGTGAACTGCGCCTACCTTGGGGTATAGCATACCCTTAAAAAGGTAGAACAATCACACTCTAATTAACTCATGCCTGATCGAGTCAGTAACACGTCGCTTATGTTTATTCAGTTGCTTGATTACGGTCACCATTGTAGCACCACTTCGAACGCATTGCAAGCCTTTACAGAAAAAAACGTAATTTTGCTAAAATTTCTGACATGATTTCACTTATTCTCTTCTTCTTTCCGTTGATTCAGTCGCTGTAAATGTATCGTTAGATACCCAACTTCTGCCGGATACACAGGCAATTTTAGTCGTTTCTCCATCACCTTCGTGAGTTTCCATGCAAGCGAGTACATTTCGGGGTATTCTAATTTAAGCAAGGAATCCAGCTTATGCAGTTCCTCCACCTTATCTCCACGGCGTACACGTTCCAGGGCAAACCGAAGGTGAGTTAACAGACGGGAATAATCCAAAGACTGCGTTTCAAATGAATAGTCGAGTTGGTCTGCAACCAGGTTTACCAGATCCGTAATTAATTGAGAATGCTCTCGTACTTGGGATATGTTCTGGTTCGTCATCGCGCTATAGATATGCAGAGCCACAAAACCAATCTCATCTTGGCCGAGATCCACGCCCATCTTTTCCTTAATTAAACGAACGGCATATTCCCCCATCCGATACTCATCTGGATAGATCTCTCTTGTCTCATATAAAAAAGGATTTTGGATGATTATTCCCTGCTCCTTGCGTTTAAGGGCAAAAGAAATATGATCTGTTAACGCAATATGAATATGTTCATTAAGCGGAACGTCCGTACGCTCTGCGATATACGTGATGACTTCGTTAATAATCTCAATTAAAGCCTCATCCACCTGCGGAAGAAGTTGCTTGTACTGCTCCTGCTCCTGCTGGTTTTTCAAAATAAACATCTTCTCCACAGCCGTCAGTGGGATGTCATCACTCGGCTTCCGGTTAAAGCCGATGCCCTTGCCGATGACCACAACTTCGCCGTGTTCAGGATGCTGTGCAATAATTACATTATTATTTAGTGCTTTATCTACATGCAGGCTGCTCATTTTTGCACCTCTTTTTTTCACACCATCTTGGATGTGTCTGACACATCTTCAAACCAAATCAAAAAAACATCCGGAGCGGGCAAACCGCGCCGGACGTCTCGCTTAAAAAGTAACAAAAATTCGCCATAAGGTCAATAGACCAGCCATGTAATTAAGCTGCCATTTCTTACTCTTTACTATTGCTACGCTCTACAATGCTCTCGATAATAGGTGACGTCTGTTTTACTGATTCACTCGATTGCACAGCCACTGGTGTAGCTGTTTTCGATTTGGTCAATCCTTTGATCAGTTGTTCCACGTCAATGCCTGACACACTTTTCAACATCTCAGGTGCAGTAGCCATCAGTTCCGTGACGTAGTTGCTGACACGTGCAGCACCCTCGCCCTTACCTGTATCTACTACCGTCAACTTGTCAATCGAGGAGATTGGCTCAGCGATTTTACCAGCCAGTTCAGGCAACATTTTGACAATGATATCGAGTACCGCAGCTTCGCCAAACTTCTGGAACGCCTCAGCCAATTTTTCTTTGGCTTCCGCTTCGGCAAGACCACGCAGACGAATAACTTCTGCATCGGCTGTACCTTTTGCACGCTCTGCATCCGCAATGGCCTGACCTTCAAGTCGTTTCTGCTCAGCTGTTGCTTTGGCTTGAGTTTCGATGGAGTACTGCACTGCATCAGCTTCACGCATCCGTTTTGCTTTATCCGCTTCCGCAGCCTGTTCAACGGCATAACGATCTGCTTCCGCTTTTTTCTTCACTTCCGCATCGTATTGTTTCTCACGCACCGTAATTTCTTTTTCCTGCAGGTCAATCTCACGTTCTTTACGTACGAGTTCTACTTTCATCTGCTCTTCTACAACCGTTTGTCTTGCGCGTGCTTCATGGATATGATACGCCTGATCCGCTTCCGCCTTGGCTGTATCCTGATCACGTTTAAAGGCCGCGACCTTCAATTCTTTCTCTTTGGCTGCCTCAGCAATGTTGGTATCACGCAGCAACTCGGCCTTCTGCCCTTGTTCTTCGGCATTTGCCTTCTGAATCCGTGCATCCCGCATCGCTTCCGCTTCGGCAATTTCAGCATCACGTTTCACGGCTGCGATTCTTGGTTTACCGAGTGCATCCAAGTACCCTTGTTTATCACGGACATCCTTAATGGTAAAGGAAACGATCTGCAGACCCATCTTTTTCAGATCCCGTGCGGCCACTCCTTGAACCTCTTGAGCAAAACGATCTCTGTTCCGATATACCTCTTCCACCGTCATCGTACCGAGAATGGCCCGTAAATGCCCCTCCAGCACTTCCTGGGCTTCTCCCCTCAGCGCGTCAACCGGTTTGCCGATAAATTGCTCCGCAGCCGTTGCAACGTCTTCTACAGCGCTTCCGACCTTGATGATCGCCACCCCGTCAGCAATAACAGGAACCCCCTGCTCTGTGTAGACCTCAGGCGTGGAGACATCGAGCTTGTGTGACAGTAACGAAATAAATTCAGACTGCTGGAACACAGGCAGGATGAACGCACCGCCGCCGCGCACGATTTTGATTTTACGTCCTGACTCATCTTCCGAAATATTTTTGCTACCCAGGAATGAACCGGTTACAATCATCGCTTCGTCGGGACCGACCGTTTTGTATCTCGCCCAGAAAGCTAAACCCAGAATCAAAATTACACCAACAACCACAACAGGAATTAACAATACATCCCAATCCAGATTACCCATTCACATCTCTCCCCTTGTATCGTAAGTATTAAAAATCATTCCGCTACCGTCAGTTCCCCGCATTATTAGGAAATTTCACTGACCTAGACATCCTTAAGTACATCTTCTTCCCACTCGGATACGCGCAATACTCCGTCCACCACATCGATGACAACCACTCGTGCCCCCGCCGCAATGGGTAGCTGTTCGAAGCTGGTCGCTGTCTGAATGGTGTTACCAGATGCAAAACGAATCATGACTTCACCAAATCCGTTTGCCGGTATCGGAATCGTGATTTCACCAATTTTGCCCGCTAACTCCTTCATGGAGAAACCAATTGAAACGTCACTGTTACGCATCGGCTTGATATATGCGAAAAATACCAGCATGGCTGCAGCAATACCGATCAGCAGGGATAAGATCAGATTCGACATCACACTAAGAGAGCTGTACCGCGTCAGTAGTATGCCTGCTCCACCAAAAGCAGTGATGGACCCCGCCAGTACAACAGGTTTAAAAAAATCAACACCAGGCATTTCGAAAGCACCATCCAGCAAACCGTCAATCAAGTCACCTAGCACCAGACTCACGATGGCAAAAACGGCACCTCCGATGAGACACCCCCAATAGATTGCTTCCATCCCCTCTTCCTCCTCTCCGCTGCAATTTCTCCCAACTGTGCATTCCACATGTAAATAAATACGTACATCCAGGCAAAATGTTTCAAAATCTTTCCTGAGTTGTATTGAGAAGCCGCTAATGGGTATTAGCATCATAATATTCAGGAATGCTCCATTTCTCTCTCCCATGCCAATTCACGGTGTGGAATCACAGAAGTGATTCACAGTAGTCCAGACATGAAAAAACGCAAGCCTCCAACAGGAGACTTGCGTTTATTATCAGTATTCCAATGGATATTAAGCTTACATGCCAAGCTTCTTAATTCACTTACAGCGAAGCTTTGTAGATGGATACCACATCTTCACGTTGCAGCTTTTTAAAGTTACCGAACGGTCCGAACAGCATCGCTTTATCCGCCATAACCTCAATCTGACTGTCATCAATATCATAGTCAGCCAAACGGTTTGGTGCACCAATGGATGTCCAGAACTTGCTGAGTGCATCAATGCCTTCATCGGCAATCTGTCTGTCGGATTTACCTTCAGGGTTCACGTCAAACACGTTGATCGCAAGACGTTTGAAACGATCTACCTTCACATCAAGGTTATGTCTCATCCAGTGCGGGAACAGAATTGCAAGTCCACCACCATGCGGGATGTCGTAGACCGCTGATACCGCATGTTCAATATTGTGCGTTGCCCAGTCTCCTGCAAGTCCCATGTTCAACACGCCATTAAGTGCCATTGTTCCGCAATACAGAATCGTCTCACGAAGTTCGTAGTTCTCCAGGTCATCCACCAAACGAGGTGCTGCATCCATAACTGTACGCAGAATCGTCTCACAGAAGCCGAGTTGAACAGGTGTGTTCGGATCCAGATGGAAATAATGCTCTAATACGTGAGACATCATGTCCACCATACCGTATACCGTTTGGTCCTTAGGTACCGTGTATGTGTTTACGGGATCAAGAATGGAGAATGCAGGGAAAGAATGCGCACTGCCCCAGCCCAGTTTCTCTTGTGTTTCCTGGTTTGTGATTACGGAACCGGAGTTCATCTCTGAACCAGTAGCCGCCATGGTCAGCACTGTGCCGAGTGGAAGCGCGTCTTGTGCAACAGCTTTACGCTGTGCAAAGTCCCACATGTCTCCATCATATTTGGCTCCAACGGCAATCGCTTTGGCGCAATCAAGCACACTACCGCCACCAACAGCCAGAATGAGCTCAATACCGTTCGTTTTACACAAGTCCACGCCTTTATGTACAGTGGATAGACGCGGATTCGGCTCCACACCTGCGAGCTCCGTTACTTCTGCTCCGATTTCCTTAAGCAAACCAAGCACTTGATCATACAGTCCGCTACGTTTGATGCTTCCACCGCCATATACAAGCAGAACCCGTTTGCCGTATTTCGGCACCTCAGTTTTCAACGCTTCGAGCTGACCTTTCCCGAAGATTAGACGAGTCGGGTTATAAAATTGAAAAGATCTCATGATCTATAATCGCCTCCAATGGAGTTTAGTTTTTAGTGCAACCTCAATTATAGTACCCCTTTTATAGAAAAACAAATCGATAGCTGCTCACTTTAGTTCAATCCGTTGATCTTCAAATGTGCTTGAAGAAGTTCATTCACGGATGGCAACTCTTCGGATTTCGCCCATGTTGCAGCGTCCCATAATCCTGCCTGATGAAAAGCACGCGGACAATGAATGAAACATTCCTCGACTTCAACAATGACGGCTGCTCCAATCGTTTTACCTTCCCAGTTCATTCTTTTGATGAATTCTTCATCCTTTGTAATCCGAGCTGTTCCATTGATACGCAGCACTTCATTCAAACCCGGAATCACAAACAACATTCCTACTCCTGGATCTGACAGAATGTTCAACAAGGAATCGATTCGACGATTTCCTGGGCGTTCCGGGTACACCAGTCTATAAGAATCAAATACACGAACAAAGCCGGGTTCATCCCCACGCGGTGATACATCACATTTTCCATCCTGATCCGAAGTGGACAAGAAGAACAAGGGTGACTTCGTGATAAAATTTTGAACATGCGAATCCACAAACGGGATTACTTTATTGCGCACACGTTCGCTGGATTCTCCAACCATGCTTTTAAGTTCCTTGGCATCTGAGATAAATGGAAGATTAAGCGGCTGCTTTTCCAAATAAATCGTCCCCTTTTCCTTATGTAGTGTGGGTCATTCTAACTGTTCTTCTTTCGTTCCTTACTCTATTATACATCTCGAACCATGCCAAAAAGCACCCGTTCACAATTGAACGGATGCCAAATGGTCTTCCTACTCGGTATAGCCCATGCTACTTACGAAGCGACGGAATGCTTGACGTCCAGCTTCATCATGTTTGTACACACCTGCATGCTCCAGAATTTCGGAGAATTTCAAACCTACCTGCTGTTGTACAAGTGTAACCGCTTCTTCCTTCGTCAAGCTGGAGCCATGCCCCTGCTTCAACTCTTTTGTCCACGGTAAATGTTTGTTCAGCTCGTGATCCGCTGCCTGGGCAGCTTCTGCAAGCTGTGTATTACCCGCCAAGATGTCGGCAATGCCATCCAGCTCTTGCTTCAGGCGTCCCGGCAAAATAGCCAGTCCCATGACTTCGATCAAGCCGATATTCTCTTTTTTCAAATGGTGCATTTCACGGTGTGGATGGAAAATCCCTTCCGGATGCTCGTCATTTGTACGGTTGTTACGCAACACGAGATCCATCTCAAAACCGCCATCCGCACTACGGCGAACAATCGGAGTTACCGTATTGTGAGGTACCTTCTCTCCGTCTAATTCGCTGAACGCTTCGATCTCCACTGCCGAATCACTATACACCTTCCACGCTTCGTAGACCGCGTTACCCGCTTCTAGCAATTCCGCAGGATCATGTGAATGCAGACGCATCACGGACATCGGCCATTTGACAAGGCTAAGTGTCAACCCTGGTGCATCCGCATGACGGAAGAACGCCTCTGGCTGTGCGTTTTGAATGGCAAACGTATGACGTCCACCTTGGAAGTGGTCATGGGTCAGAATGGAACCGCCCACGATTGGAAGATCGGCGTTAGAGCCGATAAAGTAATGCGGATATTCCTGAACAAAGGCAAGCAGTCTGCGCAAGGTATCCTTCGTCAGTTTCATCGGCACATGATCATGATGGAAAATAATGCAGTGCTCATTGTAGTACACGTACGGCGAGTATTGGAACAACCACGGCTCATTGTTAAGCTGTAGCGGAATGACACGCAGATTCTGGCGGGCCGGGTGATTCACCCGACCAGCATAACCTACATTTTCACGACACAGCTGACATTTCGGATATACCGGAGGTGGAAGCAATTTCGCCATAGCGATTTCCTTTGGACTCTTCTCCGGCTTCGAAAGGTTGATCGTGATCTCCATCTCGCCATAAGCGGTATCCTGCGTCCAATAGACGTTCTTGGATACGCGATCCATTCGGATGTAGTTCGAGTTAATGGATAAGTCATAAAATTGCGATGTTGCCGCCTCGATACCTTCCGTTTTCTCCTTATCACGGAAAGCACGCACAACTTCTGAAGGGCGCGCCATCAGATGACCCATAATTTTCGCATCCAGCAGGTCACGGAAGGTATCGCTATTTTCAGGAATGAGTCCAATCGTATATCCATAGTCAATGAGAGTGTCCAACATGGTCTGTGGACTATCAGGAACTGTAGCATGCAATTCACCGGCATAAGGCTCCGAGAATCCGAACTGTTCCATCAGCAGGTTGCGACTGTAATCATAGTCCGCTTCCTCGATCAATTTTTTCTGTAAGGCAAATTCGACCAGACGCTCAATGGCATGCAGTGCTTCCTGCTGCTCGGGTGTACGCTCTGTGGCCTCTGCTCCAGGTTGAGTCTGTGACATAAGATGTTCGCCTCCTAGTTTTTTCCGTAGCCTTCAGGGCGTGATTGATGCCAGTTCCATGCGCTTTGAATGACATCTTCGAGATTTGTCCATTTTGGGTTCCAACCCAGAACGGATCTTGCTTTCGCAGAAGATGCCACCAGCACAGCCGGGTCACCTGCACGACGTGGTTCCTGAACAACCGGAATATCCAGGCCTGTTACTTTTTTAGCGGTTTCGATCACTTGTTTTACCGAGAATCCAGTGCCGTTACCCAGGTTGAACACGTTGCTGTTCTCCCCTTTGCGCAAATAATCCACTGCACGCAGATGCGCATCAGCCAGATCACTAACGTGGATATAGTCGCGGACACATGTGCCATCCTCTGTTGCATAGTCATCTCCGAATACAGCGATATGTGAACGTTGTTTCAGTGCCGTCTGCAATACAAGCGGAATCAAGTGACTTTCCGGCTGGTGATCTTCACCGATTTTGCCACTTTCGTGTGCACCGGCTGCATTGAAGTAACGCAGGGAAACGTATTTGATGTCCTGCACTTTGTCGAACCAGGACATCATGCGCTCCATCATCAATTTGGTTTCACCATATACATTCGTAGGCTCCGTACGGTCGCTCTCTTCGATCGGCACTTTCTCAGGCTCACCATAAGTTGCTGCTGTAGATGAGAAGACGATGCGACGTACATTCGCTGCATTCATTGCTTCAAGCAGGCAAAGTGTGCCGAATACGTTATTATCGTAGTATTTAGCCGGTTCTTTCATGCTCTCGCCGACGAGCGAGTTCGCCGCAAAGTGAATGACAGCATCAATTGAATTTTCCGCGAACAGTTTCGTCAGGATTTCCTTGTCACGCAAATCACCTTCATACAACTTACCGCCAAGCAATGCCTCGCGATGTCCTGTTTGCAAGTTATCCAGTACAACGACTTCTTCGCCACGTTCAAGCAATGCTGCCACCGTATGAGATCCAATATATCCTGCTCCACCTGTCACCAAAATTGCCATTTTACTTCGCCTCCTTGAGTTCGTTAACACCTTCGCCTACACCACATACATAGAAATCACCTTTGAGACCGGTGCGTGCTTCATATGCTGCACCCACTTCACTCACAAAACGTTCCACATCATTCTCATGTACCAGAGACACCGTACATCCACCAAAACCTGCACCCGTCATACGTGCACCCAGTGTTCCTGGAATTCGCTGCGCTTCCTCAACCATGACATCCAGCTCGTTGCAGCTCACTTCATACAAATCACGCAACGATTCATGTGAAGCATTCATCAACTGTCCAAACGTCTGCAAGTCATTGTTCTGCAGCGCTTCTACGGATGCAAGTACTCGTGCATTTTCTTCTACAACGTGCTGGGCACGCTGTCTGACTTTCTCATCCTTGAGCTGATCCTGTAAGGTGTCAAACTGCTCTGGCTTTAATTGAGCCAGGTAATTCAGTGCAGGCAGCTGTTCCTTCAAAATGGCAAGTGCCTGCTCGCATTGAGAGCGCCGCTCATTGTAAGCCGAATCAACCAAACCACGGCGTTTGTTTGTGTTACCGATAATCAGTTTGTATGCACCTGTACGGAAAGGCACCTTCTCGTACTCCAGCGTATCACACATCAGCAGAATCGCATGATCCTTCGCCCCGTTGGCTACAGCAAACTGATCCATGATGCCGCAGTTGACACCAACAAACTCATTCTCTGCTTTCTGGGACAAAAGCGCAAGTTCCACGGTGTCAATGTCGAGTACCCCTTCCATGGATTGAATCGCATACCCGGTGAGAACCTCCAGAGATGCTGATGAGGAAAGTCCTGCGCCATTTGGTATTTCACCGTGGTAGAGGAAATCATACCCTCTCGTCACTTGCACACCTTTGCCTTGCAGCTGTACCATGACGCCTACCGGGTAGTCCGTCCACTCCCCCGTTTTCTCCTGACCAATGGAGGCTCTGTCCAGAGTCCCCTCGTAAGCCATATTGGTAGAAGCCAGCTGTAATGCGTTATCCGTACGTTCACGAATGAGCAAGGTTGTGCCAAACTCAAGCGCGGCCGGGAGCACATAACCACCGTTGTAGTCGATATGTTCACCAATCAGATTCACACGCCCAGGGGCATGGAATACACGGATGTCCGCTCCACTTTCTCCGTACCTCTCAATAAACTTTTGTTGCAAATCAGTTACATTCAAAGCTGATGCACCTCGCCTCTTTGTTGTGGTTTTCTTAATGTTATTATACAAGGAAGTGATCTCTCTTAAAATGAAACCATGTGTGATTCATATGGATAAATGTGACCTTTAATCATATAATGAATCTAACGACTGAAGCTCTAATCAACGGAAAGAAGGATTCCACATGAAAGATTCCAAAACAAATCCGGCAGAAACATCCCATAACACAACAGGTTCATCCAGTTCGTCCAGCTCCAGACCCTCACAGGAAACAGCCGTAAGCAAAAGCGGAGCACTTAGTTATTCGGTTGCCTCCAATCCCACCTATGATAACCGAGGGGCACTTCATGTCCTGTTTGCTGGTGCAAGCCAGACTCTCCCTGGACATGCACTTGGACCGAAGCTATATGATTATTATCTTTTGCATTATGTAGAAAAAGGAGCCGGCACGTTCCGTACGGAGCTGCACACCTACGATCTCGCCGCAGGTGATTGTTTTTTGATCCATCCGGGACAACTGGTAAGCTACCAGTCCCATAACCGGAAGCCGTGGCAATACCGCTGGATTGCCTTTACAGGCAGTGAAGCTGCCGGGCACGTCGAACAGGCCGGGTTTAGGCCCGAGAAATCGGTTTTTCATGCCGGTACAGCCTGTGACATATCCAACTGGTTGTCGGTCATGCAGGACGCTTTTGCCGAGCGAAAAGAAAGCGCCCATTATACATCACTCGGTACACTGTACATGATTTTAGCCGAGGCCCAGACCCATCTCTCCGAGGGGCAAACATTAACATCAGGAGAATCCTCCATTCGGCGGACGGTAAAACAGATGATTCAATATATGTCCACTCAATACGCTTACCCCGTATCCATTGAACAAATGTCGGAGAGTCTGGGATATAACCGTGCATATCTTTCACGTATTTTCAAGCAGGAAACCGGACTCACCCCTGTGACCTATTTGTTGAAACTGCGGATCGACAAGTCACGTCAATTGCTTCGGGAACGTCCAGACTTGTCCATTGAACAGGTATCTGCATCTGTTGGTATGCCTGATGCTCTGTATTTTTCCCGTCAATTCAAACGTTTCCACGGCGAAGCCCCCACTCTCTATCGGGAGAAACTGCTTGCGCGTCCGCTACGCTCAAAATAAAAAAAGTGCATCTTGCCTTTATGGCTAAGATGCACTTTTTGTGTGTGATTTATTTCTGAACATTACCCTAATATGGGACAGGTTCTAATCTTTGTTTTTATTCGTAGACTCTGGTCGCAAAATGGATTCAATCCGCTCCAGTTCCTCCGTGGAAAACTCCAGCTGACTAAGCGCAGCTACGTTCTCTTCAATCTGAGACGGACGGCTTGCGCCAATTAGCGCAGACGTGACTCTTCCATTGCGCAGTACCCATGCCAGTGCAAACTGGGCAAGACTCTGACCACGGGATGCCGCAATCTGATTCAGAGCACGTACCTTACGAAGTGTCTCGGGAGAGATATTATTTTCATTGAGAAATACAGAAGGGCCTTTGGCACGGGAATCTTCTGGAATGCCATTCAAATATTTGTTCGTAAGTACACCTTGCTCCAATGGACAGAACGCAATACTGCCTGCTCCGTATTCGTCCAGCACATCCTGAAGTCCATCTTCAATCCAGCGATCCAGCATGGAATACCTTGGTTGATGAATCAGCAATGGCGTACCTAAGCTTTTCAAGATCTCTGCCGCCTGTCTCGTTTGCTCTGCAGGATAATTGGAGATACCAACATAAAGTGCCTTGCCGGAACGAACCATATGATCAAGTGCCATCATTGTTTCTTCCAGCGGCGTATCTGGATCATAACGGTGTGAATAAAATATATCCACATAATCCAGTCCCATTCGTGTAAGGCTCTGATTCAGACTGGATATCAAGTATTTGCGAGAACCCCACTCACCATAAGGTCCTGGCCACATATAATATCCGGCTTTGGTGGAGATAATCAGTTCATCCCGGTATGGTTTCAGATCCTGAGCCAGCACCTGCCCAAACAGTTGCTCTGCTGAACCTGCAGGTGGGCCATAATTGTTAGCCAAATCAAAATGTGTAATGCCGAGATCAAATGCACGTGTAATCATGTTGCGTCCATTCTCTACACTGTTAATTCCACCAAAATTATGCCAAAGTCCAAGTGAAATCGCTGGCAGCTTGAGGCCGGAACGTCCCACGCGGTTATATTTCATCGTTTCATAGCGTGTTTCAGCAGCTACATAGACCATCATGAATCCCTTCTTTCCACAGGTTCGCGCATCCTGTATCCAAGCCTTAGCCAGAGGATGCCATAATTCCGTTCAATGCGTTTAATAAAAGCTGGTTCACAACTTTGTATCAACCAATAAGCTGTTCTACACCCTTCATTACCTCGCCAATCGGCTCTGTAATCAACAAGTCTGCCCGATGATCGTAAGCGGTTGGTGTGGCATTGAGCAGAACGGTGTGTTTTCCCTGAAAATACGTAATTAATTGCGCTGCTGGATATACCGTCAACGAAGTCCCACCTACAAGCAATAAATCTGCTGAAGACAGGGCGTCGATGGCATGATACAACGTTGCCTGATCCAGTTCTTCTTCGTACAAAACTACATCTGGCTTGACCACACCTCCGCATGACGAGCAACGAGGTACAACCTCTTTCGATTGCATAATGTCATGCAGCGAATAGAACTGCTTGCAATCCATGCAAGCATTGCGATGAACCGAACCATGAAGCTCCAGCACATGACTGCTGCCTGCCTTTTGATGCAAACCATCGATGTTTTGCGTAATGACAGCGTGAAGTTTACCTTTCTGCTCCAGCCTGGCAAGTAAACGATGACAACCATTCGGTTCCGCATCGGGATGAAGCATTTTCCCCCGGTAAAAGTCATAAAAAATATCAGCGTGCTGATCAAAAAAATGTCGGCTTAACAGTTCCTCTGGAGGATAAGGGGAGTGCTGCTCCGTCTGGTACAGTCCCGCAGCCGAGCGAAAGTCGGGAATCCCGCTTTCCGTTGAAGTTCCGGCTCCTCCGAAAAAAACAATGCGTGAGCTTTCCTGAATCCAGGCAGCCAGTTGCTCTGTTGCGTTCATCCTCTCTCCTCCTTTGATTTCCTTATACATACGAACATAGCGCAGGATCTATAACACAATACCTAACTCATCATAATGACGAATGACGGCGTCCGCATCATGCAAATGCGCACTCTGGTCCGATGGAAGACAGTACCCCAAAGTATATGTTGCTCCTGCATGGCGGCCCATTTGCATATCACCGTTGCTGTCTCCAATGACTACAGCCTCATGAGGCTCAACCGCTAATTCCCGGCAAGCCAGCAGGAATGATTCACCATCGGGTTTGCCGCGCGTTACCCGGTCACAGCCTACAATCGAACTGAAAAAGGAACGGATGCCCATCCAGTCCAGATGTGTCTCAGCCGCTAATGTACTGTCGGAAGTCACCACTGCAAGCTGAATGCCTGCTTCCTTACAACGTTGTAGTAAATCCAGTAATCCAGGCATGGGTTCAGCGGATTTCCGCTCTCTTACAGACTTCATCGCTATACTTGAAAACTGGCGTATCGTTGTAATAGCTTCGTTCCATGGCGTACCCGTAGCATAGAGCTGACCTGCCAGCCAGCCGTTACATTCATCTACAGTTGCAATGGCAAGCGGCCCTTGCACATCGTAGCCGCTGAGATGACCTTCCGAATCGTGAACCGTACCCAGCACATGTTCGAGTTCCACGGTAAAAGAGGCATCACGTTCTCGCATCCATGCTTGCATTTGCACGAGCATACTCTCGGCCCAAGGACCCCATAATTGAAGAAAATCCAGCAAGGTGCCATCTTTGTCAAACAGAATTGCCCTGCAGGGGATCTTCTCTCCCTGCACCTGTAGCAAAGCCACTCACCTTCACCTCCGCTGAAAATTAGACTACTTGATGGTATCTAACCAAGATAACAACGTTTTGACCGTCTGCTTCAACTGATCCTCTTCACTAATTGATGGCTCACCGTCACCCTTCTGATGACCATAGTCACCAAACTGAGCGTGGTTCCCTCCTTCAACGGTGTAATACACGGTATCTGGTGGCAAATACATGCGTCCAGCCTGATACTTGGTCATATTCACAACTCCATCATTCGTGCCGAGAATGGATAAGGCCGGAATATCCAGCTTCTGCACACTTCCCTTTTCATCCGGATAGGACGCCAGGAAAAAAATGCCGTGAAGGGCATCTGGATGTGCCACTACATATCGTGCAGCCATGGAGCCACCTAACGAGTGACCACCCATGACGAACTGCTCTTCAGGGTATGCTGCCAAAATATCATCGGCCAGATCGGGTTTGATTACAGCCAAATTTACCGGCATCTTAGCAATAATGGTATGATGGCCAGCTGCAGCGAGCTCATGAGCAAGAGGAGCATAACTTTCTGGTTTAACTAATCCGCCAGGATAGAAAAGCACACTTTTTCCATTTGCTTTAGGTTTATCCGGCTTAAAATCGATCCAATTCTCCTGCTCACTGACGGTAACCCCGCCGGCTGTTTCCATCGCAGCCTGCGCCGATTCCTGTGGGCCGTAAGGCGTGAGCAACTTCCATGCAACATATCCGCAACCAATAACAATGAGCGCCAAAAGTACGAGCAGAAACTTGCCAATGCCCCTCTTCTTGCGCCCCGTATTATAACGATTTCTCAACATCATTCACCTTTCTACACTTCCGCAAATTACCGCGGCTTATGGAAGCGGGAGCCCGCTTGTCGCAGGCTCCCTTCCATCTTGAAACATTATTCAGCCTTGGCTTTGCGATAAGCTTCCATATATTGTTCCGCTTTGCGGCGGACATGACTCAAATCTCCCGTCTTTACAGCTTCCGACGTCAGGTCAGAGCCGATCCCGACAGCTACTGCTCCACCTTTGATCCACTCACCAAGATTGGACAAAGATACACCGCCTGTTGGCATGAAGTTCGCCTGTGGCATAGGGCCTTTCATCGTTTTGATAATGGATGGATCATACAGGTTGCCAGGGAACAGCTTGATAATATCCACGCCAAGCTCCAGTGCACGCTGCACGTCAGCAATGGTCATGACACCCGGCAAGATCGGCACACGATACAAATTACACATCTGAACGGTCTCAGGGTTAAGAGATGGTCCTACGACAAACTCGGCACCTGACATAATCGCAGCTCTCGCCGTTTGCGCCTCAAGCACAGTTCCTGCGCCAATAATCGCGAATTTCTCCGGATCTTGCGTATTCCAATGATACACACGGCTTAATTTTTCGATCGCTTTGAGCGCACCCGGAACGGTCATCGTAATTTCGATAACCTTGATCCCACCCGCGATTGCCTGCTCGGCCATAGCAATGACCTGGTCAGCTGAATCTGCGCGCAGAACCGCCACCACACCATTGTCCGTCATCTTTTGCAACAGTTGAAGCTTCTTCATTTCATTCTCTCCCTTGTTCATGTGGTGGTTGTATATACAAACTTTACATTTTTAAAGAACGAAGATGAGTCATCCTGATTTTAACGCGACTTAACGCTCGACGTGAGCAACATTATTCAACTTGGCCTCGACCTGTGCCCATGTCGGGAGTGCTTCCCAATCCCCGACGGCCTGAATAACCATTGATCCGTTCAAATTACCAAGTCGGGTCGCTTCCTGCGGAGTGTATCCCTTTAACAGACCAGCTAAAAAACCTGCACAGAATCCGTCTCCAGCTCCGACAGTATCAAGAACCTGATCTGCTTTAAAGTACGGAACTTCCGTTAGGGTACCATCCGCAAGTACGTAGGTCAAATCAGGCCCACCCTTAACAATGCACACGGCATCCATGGCAGCTAAGCGTTCAAGCACCTTCTCATCGCTTTCTTCGTTATATAACAGTTTCATCTCATCCAAACCTGGTAAAAAGTAGTCAGCCTGTTCTGCCAAACGCAGCAACACAGGGCGAGCCTTCTCTGCTGACCATAGCTTGAGGCGCAGATTTGGATCGAAGCTCACTTTCACCCCCGCCTGCTTGGCAATATGTATGGCGGCTTCAACCGTGGAAAGTCCTGAATCGCTGATGGCTGCAGTAATACCTGTGACATGCAAAATCTTGGCCCCGGCAATATATTCCGGATCAAGATCATCCGGTGTCATCGCACTCGCCGCGGATAACTTCCTATAATAATGCACCGAGGCTTTCCCGGAAGCGTTCTCACGAATCATCAGACCTGTAGGTTCATGATCACTTAATTTGGCCCGGGATACATCTACACCTTCGCCGCGAATAGCTTTTAGAATCATGTTACCGATCGGATCGTTGCCAAGCCGTCCAAACCAGCCGCTGGTATGTCCAAGGCGTGCTACGCCAATGGCCAGATTGCTTTCGGCACCTCCGAACGTCTTGTCCAGTGTAGCTGCATATTCAAGCCCTCTCGTATCTCTGGCCGTCAGCAACCCCATGCTCTCCCCGAATGTAATAATATCAGGGCTTTGAAAGGGACTCGTTGACATATTGCCTTCCTCCTTAATATTGACTACCTCATCTTCTTCTACCATTGTCATCCCGTATGCAACCGTTGTCAATCCCGAAGCATTCTTTTTGTTGTCACATCTTTGAGAAAAGATAACGTTTACTAATGTGAATTAAATCACAATCATTAAAGTGAATCCATATTAACCTTAGTACAGATGTATATAACGAATGCAGATAAACTTTTAATGAAGTTTTCGAGGGGGCTACATCATGAGAAAACAGATACTGATTCAACATGATCAGGAATCTTTCTTTTACAATCTTCGCTTTATGTTAATTGTGTGCGTACTTGCGGGAAATGCACTGGAACCACTCATTACTCGCTTTGCCGGAGCAGAGGCATTGTTTCTGTGGATTTATACGTTTCATATGCCACTGTTCGTTTGGGTGACCGGATATTTTGCCAAACCTTCTATCCAGGGTGCCTCGGGGCGCAACGTGCTGAAACAGATTGCACTACAATATCTTCTGTTCCAAACGTTATATGCATTGATGGATGCGACCGTGTTTCATACACCACATATGCGCTTATCCTTCTTTGCACCGTACCTGTTGCTATGGTTCCTTGCCAGCCATTTCTGCTGGAGGTTACTTGTCCGTCTCACCATCTCTTGGAAACCTGTATATCGGTTGATTGCTTCAATCGCACTGGGAGTCATTGCCGGTTACTTGCCTGTCGACGGTTTTTGGCTCAGTTGCAGCCGCACCTTTGTATTTCTTCCATTCTTCGTAATTGGATATGACTATGGTGCAGCCATCCGTGCGCGCCTGCTCCCAGGCTGGGGCCGTAGAGTAGCCGGAATCCTATCTGTTGCTCTGCTGGTCTATATTGCATATGGCGATTTAAACATTCCGCAAGGATGGCTGTTTGGAAGCAAGACTTATGCTGAATTGGGGCATCAGGAGTGGTATGCCGGGATTTTCCGGCTTGGCGTGTATCTGCTGGAGATCATCTCCGCTACGCTTTTCCTTGCCTGGGTTCCGAACTTGACCTCCAAACTGACAGACCTGGGGCGTCGTACATTGTACGTCTTCCTTTTACACGGATTTCTTGTACGGCTTGCGATCTGGTCAGGGATCTACAGTTATATGGGTAGCGCACTCTTCATCCCGGTTATCCTTGGTATTGCTGTGCTCTTCTCGGTTACTCTGGCTCACCCGCTTGTACGGCATACCTTTAAAGTACTCATTGAGCCGGACATCTCCCGGATTTCAATTCATCGACATGGTGTTTTCAAACGTTCTGCTTGAGATTTAACTCACTCCTATTATCCAACCGTTTCCATTTAAGTTGTTTCATGCTGGAAAAACTGTGGTAATTCAGCATACACGATGCAAAAAACAACTTATCATGGTAAGGAGTGATTTGTAATGGCACAAGGGCAGACATCTGAACGCAAGATGAGCAGAGAAGAAGCCGGACGGTTAGGCGGGAAAGCTACTTCAAGAAACCATGACCGGAGCTTCTACCAGACGATTGGTAAAAAAGGTGGCGAAGCTACTTCCGACGCTCATGATGCAGATTTCTACAAGGAAATCGGACGTAAGGGCGGCGAAGCTACTTCCGAAAACCATAGCAAGGAATTTTATCGCGAAATCGGTCGCAAAGGCGGAAGTAGTTAACTGAGCTTATAAAAGAAGTATACCATTCAAAGCGAACCTCGCTTTAACTTAATTCAGAAGCCAAACTCCATGTTAATGGAATGTGGCTTCTTTTCTATATGTCTATTGATTGTAGAAATATGACGATGGTTGTGATAGACTCTATAGAAAAACCGGGTGTTCACGGGTTTAAAGCAGCAAAGAAATTCACAAACTACGGGGAGCCAGACACCAGCCCACGGGTTTAATTTTTAGAGTACGGATGAAATTAAACGACAGATGTACTGCCATTTATTTTTCCATTCATGTTGCTCAATATTATATATTTGGGGGGAATACACCATGTCAGCCAATAAAATGCGTTCCGATATGATCAAAAAGGGGTTTGACCGCGCACCACACCGGAGTTTGCTCCGTGCAGCGGGCGTAAAAGAAGAGGATTTCGGCAAGCCGTTTATCGCGGTATGTAACTCGTACATCGATATCGTACCTGGTCATGTTCACTTGCAGGAGTTTGGTAAAATTGTTAAAGATGCCATTCGTGAAGCCGGCGGCGTTCCGTTCGAATTCAACACCATCGGGGTTGATGACGGGATTGCGATGGGACACATCGGTATGCGTTACTCCTTGCCAAGCCGTGACATCATTGCGGATTCCGTAGAAACGGTTGTATCTGCTCACTGGTTCGACGGCATGGTTTGTATCCCGAACTGTGACAAAATTACACCAGGTATGATGATGGGCGCACTCCGCTGCAACATCCCTACCGTATTCGTAAGCGGTGGACCGATGAAAGCAGGCCGTGACAGCAACGGTAAAGCTCTTTCCCTCACTTCCGTATTCGAAGGCGTAGGTGCTTTCCAGGCGGGTAAAATCGACGACAAGAGCTTGCTTGAGCTTGAGCAGTTCGGTTGTCCAACTTGCGGATCATGCTCCGGTATGTTCACCGCGAACTCCATGAACTGTCTTGCAGAAGCGATGGGACTGGCTATGCCGGGTAACGGAACCATTCTGGCTGTTGCTCCAGAACGTCGTGAGTTTGTTAAACAATCGGCGAAACAGTTGATGGAACTGATCAAACTGGATCTGAAACCACGCGATATCGTAACTGTAGAAGCCATCGACAATGCGTTTGCTCTGGATATGGCGATGGGCGGTTCTACCAATACTGTACTGCATACACTGGCTCTGGCTCACGAAGCTGGCATTGAATATCCGATCGAACGTATTAATGAAGTTGCTAACCGCGTTCCGCATCTGGCGAAACTTGCACCAGCTTCTGACCTGCATATCGAAGATGTTCACAATGCAGGCGGCGTAAGTGCGGTTCTGAATGAATTGCTCAAGAAACCGGGCGCAATCCACGCGGACTGTATTACGGTTACAGGTAAAACCATCCGTGAAAACGTGGAAGGCCAGGAAATCAAAGATACAAACGTAATCCACAAGCTTGATAACCCGCACTCCGAAAAAGGCGGACTGGCTGTATTGTTCGGAAACCTTGCACCACAGGGTGCAATCATCAAAGTTGGTGCGGTTGATGCTTCGGTTGGTGGATACCACAAAGGCCCTGCGATCTGTTTCGACTCTCAGGAAGAAGCACTTGAAGGAATCGCTAACGGGAAAGTTAAAGAAGGACATGTCGTGGTTATTCGTTATGAAGGACCAAAAGGCGGACCAGGTATGCCTGAAATGCTTGCGCCAACTTCCCAGATCGTAGGTATGGGACTAGGTGCCAAAGTCGGTCTGATCACGGATGGACGATTCTCCGGCGCATCCCGCGGAATCAGTATCGGCCATATCTCTCCAGAAGCAGCGGAAGGCGGCCCAATTGCCTTTGTTGAAGAAGGAGATATCATCGAACTCGACCTGAACAACCGGACGATTGAGTTGCAAATTAGCGATGAGGAATTCGAGGCTCGTCGTGCGAACTGGAAAGGTTTTGAACCAAAAGTCAAAACCGGCTTGCTGGCTCGCTACTCCAAGCTTGTAACCAATGCAAGCAACGGTGGCGTACTGAAAATCTAGTTTGCTTGATGAAGTCATACGTACTGAACCAAGTTTATAAAACCAAAAAGGATGAGCTCTGCCACACTGGCATAGCCCATCCTTTTTTTTGATTGGAAGTACGTACAAACGATATCCTCAGAAAAAGTTCTATTTTCAACAAATGAATAATTAAATTTGAGAAAGAGCCGTTTACAACAAACATCACCAGCAGATTCAGTTCTCATCCATTAAATCAATTCTGTTCCGTTAAAACCTCATTTTCTATAACAAAGGAATCGTCTTCTGCTTGTTCAGTTACACCTGAAGCGACCGTATGATGTTGCTGTCCATAACGTTTCAACAGTTCTTCAACAGGCATCACAATCATTTTAGGCACCAATTGATCTGTCCGCTGTTTCAAGCGCTTTTGCCCTGCCGGATGAATAACGCTAAGCAACATCCTCAGATATAACTTGGAGGCCAAGCTGAACGGGCCTGGTGCCAGCTCTTGCACAGTGAATCCAAATTTCTCAGGACCACGGTTAATCATGCTCACGCCATAAAGTGCCTTTGCCGAACGTAATTCAGGATCGGCTGCAACAATCTGTGCCAGTTCTGGCAGTTGTTGTTCCATCGTACGGATCATACGAATCGCTAGATGCATTGTTGAACGGGATGTAACACCAAGTTCGAATAAAGTTTGATTGTCAAAATGTAGCTCTATAATCGGATCTCCATTCTGCATCACATAACCATGTTCCATCTCAACTCGTGCACCGTGGTACACACGGGAACGAAAATGGAGCATCGGATCTTTAGATGACGCGGCTCGCAGATGGTATGCCCAATGAAACAGCTTTTCCCATCCTAACCACAAAGCAACCACGGTACGTTTCCACAGCTTCAGCTTCAAGCGGGGTTCCACTTCTTGCCGTGCAACCACTGACGACAATTCGGTTATTGAGCTACCATTCATCAACGTGTCCACACGAACACTTTCCAAACCACGTCTCTCGGCCTCCTGCAATAAGGCCTCCAGCGCCTCAAGCATCTGCTCTGGCGCGTGTGCATCTGCTCCTAAGGTTGTGCCGCGATCATGGAGCAACATAACCTCCCCGCCCTTTAATTTGTTCAGCATACGTTTTTTCAATTGCTCCGTACCTACGCTACATTTCCAGTCCTCAAACATGGCGGACCACAAAATGATCTTGCGATCTTTTTTACTAAAAAAATCAAACAGGTTCATAATGCCCCATGGCGGACGATAATAACAGGTTTTCTCACCCGTAATCTCTTGAATAATCTGACCTGTTCGATCGATCTGATCCCGAACCGTTCGTGGACGCATCAGCCAGTTTGTTTTGTGAATATAATTATGAATTCCGATTAAGTGTCCTTCCTCATGCATACGTCTGATTAACTCCGGATGACTTGCCGCATGTTCTCCCACGACAAAAAAAGTTGCCTTTACATTGTACTTGCGTAACAGTTCAAGCAACCGGGGTGTATACAAAGGGTCAGGCCCATCGTCAAATGTCAGGGCATAGTGTGTCTCACTTTTCCCCCTTCTGAACACACGAAATCCGAAGAGTCTGCTGATCAAACTTGGAATAAAAGCATAAAAAGAGGACAGATACAATAACCACAGTAAAATACTCTGAAGCATCGTTGTCATGATGTCGATTCCCCACTTCTCCTGCTAATTTACGGCCATACGGCACTTTCTAAAATAAACCACCTTTAATTTTATCATAGTTAGTTCTTTTATTAAATGCTGTTTCCTCAAATCCCCACTATCATGTACAATGAATACAATCTAATTTCTGCCTGTAAAGGAGTCTATGCCCATGTTGCCGCTTTATAAAAAGTACGGGCGCACCGTGTTTGATATCGCTCTGCTCGTGTTAACCGTGTATGTGATCATGTTTGCTTTTAGTAAATTGTATCATATCGCTGCACCCGTTTTTCTTTCATTTATTGTCTTTTGGATGATTGAGCCATTAGCCAAATTCCTCCACCGAAAAGGATTGCCCAAAACAGCCGGAACTGCCATATCAGTGTTATTGTTTCTCGGGCTCATTGTAGCTGCCTTTTTCGGTCTAGGCTTTTTTATCATTTCACAAATTTCCGATCTTCAGCTCAATTTCCCGGTGTATGTTGAGATGATCCAACGTGAGTTCACGAATCTGGTCTTGCTCATTCAGGACAAGTCCAATGCCCTTCCTGACGGAATATTGGATAAATTAAACGAATATTTCGCTACACTGTCCGGGATACTATCCCGGTGGGTCACTAGTGGAGCACAGTTCATCATCGGCTTTCTCAGCTCATTCTCTACCTTCATTACAAACTTTGGGATCGCGATCATTCTCGCATTTTTCCTCAGTATCGAGATTGAATCCTGGCGTAAGTTTGCTCGTGCCAAAACGCCCAAAACATTAAAAACAGCGAATGAATTTATGCGCACTCACGTGTTCAAAACGATCCGTTCCTATATGAAGGCACAATTGATCATGATGCTTATTACTTTTGTATTGATATATGCGGGGTTGCTGATTCTGGGAACCTCCAATGCCTTTACAATCGCAGCAGTCTGTGCCATCTTTGATCTGGTGCCACTGCTTGGTGTTCCAGTGATATTTATTCCGTGGATTGTTTATTTGTTTATAGTGGGCAATAGTACGCTTGCCATTGGCTTGATTGTGGTTTTGGCTGTGACCATGCTGACGAGACAACTGCTTGAACCGAAAATTTCAGGGAATTCCATCGGTGTTTCCTCTGCTTATTTGATGCTTTCGTTTATGTTAATTTCCCTGTCGGTCTTCGGACTCGCAGGTGTCGTGTTATCTCCTGTGCTTCTGATCTTGTTAAAAGAACTACTACAGCAAGGTTATCTGCAAAAATGGATTCATCTGCCCACTGACGAATTCGAATCGTCACCATTAGTAGTTGATTCTCCTGCCCCTGATATTTCAGAGAGAACAGAACATCAGTAGATAACATGCTCGTGATCTTTTCCTGTGAACCAATCACGAGCACTCTGCCAGATAGTCCATAACTTTGCGAAACAGAGCTGTAGCCTGATGGGAAGCTACTGGAGAGACATTCTGTACCAACACAGCAACCGCGTATCTCGGCTTCTCTACGGGCCCATATCCTATAAACCATTGATTGTTTTTGGCTTTCCCATTTTGTTGTACCTGAGCTGTCCCTGACTTCCCTGCAACATGCCATCTCGCGTGTTGCAGGGATTTTCCTGTTCCCTCTCGTACTACGGTATTCATCCAGCTTAACAGCAGATGAGCTGTGGTCGGAGAAACCTGTCCTTCTGCTGAAGGAGATGCATGTAAAGGCATGTCCAGCATCGTACCTCCATCCGCGTAACGGATTCGTTGCACAAGCCGGGGGGCATTTACCTTTCCATCATGCAACAATGTCACGATCAGGTTTGCTGCTTGTAGCGGAGTCACCAGAACATCCCGCTGTCCAATGGCTGTCTGAATTTTGGCTCCTTCGTCTGCAGACTTCACGGCTTCTGTCCGAATACGCCCCGGTTCTTCATGATCAAAATGTTTTAATACCGGCATCCCCGCGATATGTTGTGCCTGCCAGCCGACAGAACGTGCAAGCCCCAGACGATCAGCGGTTTGTTCCAATTGCTCCATGTGCAGTCTACGTGCAGTCTCAGCGAACACAATGTTACATGACTCCGCGAATCCCTTTTCCAAATTCAACTCACCATGTCCATGCTCTTTCCAACAGGCTAGTCCATATTTTCCATAAGCTCCTTCGCAGTGGAACTTCTCACCACGAGAAACAACCTGATTTTCCAGAGCTGCTGCAGCCGTTACGATTTTGAAAATAGAGCCTGGTACAGCCGCTTGTATCGCTCGATTCCCCCAGGAGGAGTGCTGTGGATTGACATGCTGCGGTTGATAAAAGGGACGTGATACCATTGCGCGTACATCTGCATTTGCAGTATCAAGAACCACTATGGCGCCTTCCTGTAACCCGGAGGCTTCTGTTAATTCTTCGATGCCTTGCTGTATACGTGCATCAACAGTGGTCTCCACCACTAATGGATAGTGCGAATTCGTAGGTGCGATCACGCGCGGTCCCATCTCAGGAATGACCTGCCCACTCCCTGTTACCATACGAGTTATTAACGTAGGTCCCACACCTCTTAGCAACGGTTCCAGCGTCCTTTCCAGTCCAGCTGCTCCAGATTTCATGGCAAAAGGCTGTTTTACTTCATCTTGATGTCTGTGAAATCTCCCATGATCTTTGGGCTGTTCGTTTAAATAACCCAGCCACTGGCTTCCACTGGCCTTCGGGAAATACCTCGTCATAACAGGATACACATCAGCCCCTTTGAGGTGCAGGTCCCGTACATTTACAACTTGAGCATCCGTTAATAAAATAGGCTCTGAGCCGCCTCCGCCTCCAGTCCAAAGATGTGGCGTTCTCTCTTTATGCCATTCCCTATTTAGCTGATTCACATCTGTATGAAGGAAAGAGGCAAGTTGTTTGAGCTTAGGATCATGCTTACCTTCCCCACTGGATGGATAAAGCACAAGCCCCCATTGCAGCTTCCCTGTTAATGGACGCCCGTGGACATCCGTAAACTGCCCACGGCCAGAATCCAGCATCACACCCTGTTCACGTTGTAGCACCGACATCTCCCGCACGGTTCGCTGAAACCCTGGCATGATTCGGTTCACTTGAACCATTTGAATCCATCCAAGTCTCAGCACCAACACTGCGAAGAGAATAGTAAGTCCGGCGCTTATTATGGCTATACGACGTTTCCACACCAGTTGCAACTGCACACCTGTTCCACCCTCACCTTTTTCGTGTATTATGCGCTGTCCTGTCTGGAATCATCCGGAAAACAAAAGAAACCTGCCTCGAAAAGGCAGGTTTCTTTTGTGATTTGTAACTTGTTGTGTCTGCTGATTACACCGTAAAACGTGAGAGTGTTTCTTTCAGTTCAGTTGATACATTCTCCAGCTTGCCAGAGAGGCTGACGAGTTGATTACTGATGTTCTGCTGTTCACTGCTCAAGGAAGCTACTTCCTCTGAAGTTGCCGAGGACTCTTCAGCAACAGCGCTGACATTGCTCATCGCTTCAGACAACGTTGCTTGAGATTTGCTCAACTCTCCAATGGAGCCTGTAACCATACCCAGACGTTGCACGAAAGCCCCCATCTGCTCCTGTACAGAAGCAAAGATCACATTCGTATCTTTTACAGCATCCATCTGTTCCTTAAACAAAGGATATGCATCGGACAGAGCTTTTACCGTTTCGTTCATCTCTGACATGATTTTGTCGGTAATCTCCCCAACCATATCAATGGACTGTCTGGACTGTGCAGCGAGTTGACGCACTTCATCCGCTACGACCATAAAACCACGGCCAGCAGCACCAGCCCGCGCTGCTTCAATCGTTGCATTCAGAGACAAAATGTTGGTCTGCTTCGTAATATTTTGCATAACATCGAGCACCTTTAATACAGAAGATGTGCTCTCTTTTAACGAATCAACTTTGTTAACCAACGCTCCAATCATTTCTTCGGTCTTCTGCGTTTTGGTCATCAACTGATTCAGATGCTGTGTTCCTGTTTGACTGGATTTCTCCACATGACGGGCAGAACTGCCCATCTCTTCATTGGCTGCAATCACACTTTCCATCTGACGAGAGATATTATCTGTCAACTCATTGCCTCGTTCCGCTTCCGTTGCCAGACTACCTGCACCACCAGCAATTTCTTCAGTAGCTACAGCAATTTCAGAAGCAGATACAGCTGTTTTCTTTGAAGCATTGCTCAGTTCTGTAGCTGTATCCAATACTTCCTGTGCGGAACGATTGGTCTGCTCGACCAGCTTCGTAATTTGTTCCATCATCGTATTAAATGCAGCGGAGAGCTGTCCAATCTCATCTTGGGAACTATACGGAGTGCGCACTTTCAGATTTCCTTTTGCACCCTCTTGCATCAGATCTTTCAATCCGCTGAGCGGACGAGCAATCATACGGACCATCCAGACACCGATGACCACTGCCAGAGCTGCAAATGCAAGTGCCATCCACAAGGTCATTGTCAAGATGCCTTTGGCATCCTTAACCAGCATTGAAGTGGGAACCATACCGACCATCTTCCACGCAGATGAATCCAGCGTACTGTATACAGCCAGCATATTCGTCGATTTGCCATCGATATCATATTCGGTATTTGTGCTTCCTGCGGGCTCTTTCAAATCTTTCACAAAGGCTAGTTCCGTTTCTTTTCCTGCACGCCCCGCCATAGACGAAGCAACGACTTTGTTATCCGGAGCAATCAATTGAATGACCGATCCTGCACCCAGATCCAGTGATTTCAGTTGCTCCTCCAGCACTTCCAGTTTCAACTCAATAATCAGTACATAAGACTGTGTTGTACCTTGCAGATTCTTCATCGAACGTGCAATTCGGAAAGTCTGTGTTGTGCCATCGGTCTTCTCTTGTGTCGGGAGCCAGCGGTATCCACCCTGTGCTATGAGGTCCGCATACCATGATTCCTGACGCACGCCTCCCATCGTTGAACTGCTGTTCCCTGTCCCCATAACCGATTTAGATTCATCTGTCGGTACCAAATAAATCGCTTCCATGGATTTGTTTGTAAAAGCTACATTCGATAACTGTTTATTAATTGAACTCGAATTGACGAACGTATCATATGCCGTCAGATTTGGGTCCGACATTTTCTGAAGCAAAGACTGCATCTCTGGATCAAAGAAGATCTGTGTAGATGTATCCACAAAACGCTCCAAAATGATATCCAGCTTCTGCTTGGTTTGATCAATCGTCTCCTGATTTGCTCTGGATGCATTAGCCTCGATCGTATTTTTAGCCTTGGAATAGGATAATAGACCCAAACTAATAACAACAATCATAATGGCTGCAAAAAAGATTAAAAATAGTTTAACCCCTACAGATTTGACCGGATTCACTTTTCTAATCTGTTTGAATGAATTGCCTCCAAGCCCTTTCCAATCACGATTCTTCAGTTGTTTCTTCAACCAATCCACTTTGATCCAATCAAACCGGATCTTACTTCGATCAAATTTGAAAGGCTTTTTATGTATCCCTTCTTTTTTAATATTGACCGGTTTAACTTTCTTTACATTCTGTGTCTTATCAGGCTTAGCCTGCTCGGGTTGTGTGCTGTGTTCCCCACTGTCTTTATCCTTCTTTTGTACCATCCCAATCACCTGCCAGTAATTTTCTTGTTAGATTTTTCAATCTCTCCCCTATAAATATGTAGTATTCGACAGCTTTCCTGCTTTCCCTCCAATCCCTCAGAAATATATTACAACTTTTTTCCTATTTTTCTATAAAAAAAAGACCCCCATTTACCGATATACGGAGGTCTATTTCTGTAATTTATAACACAAATTTGCGATTCGTTAACATTATTTTGTTCCAAACTAGGAATATAAGCCTACTTCTTTTTCCGCATCATATCAAAATAAGAAACTGGCTGATCTACTTTCATTTTCACCAGTTGCAACGGATGTCTGGCAGCATCCAGAACATTGCCTTGTTCATCCTGAATTTCTCCTACCACTTGTTTGAAAAAAGTACCATTGGGGCCGAAGAACTCGATTTCATTTCCCGGCTTAAAGTGATTCCGCTGCTGAATGGTCGCCATGCCTGTTTCTTCATCATAACCCATAACCAGACCAGCAAAGTCGTAAGGCACTGCCTTCTCTTCCGGCTCATAGATATGATCTTCATGATCAGGGGTGTCGTAGAAGAAACCGGTATTCAGCGGACGATTCGCCGCCTTATTCATTTCTTCCACCCACTCCGGTTTCAATACATAATTTTCAGGATCAGCCATGTAAGCGTCAATGGCCTGACGATATACGTTCACAACAGTCGCAACGTAGTGAATCGACTTCATCCGTCCTTCGATTTTGAAGCTGTCCACACCCACATCAATCAATTCCGGGATATGACCGATCATGCACAAATCCTTCGAGCCCATGGAAAAGGAATTATCCTGTTCCTGGAACAGAGGTAACTGATTATCTCCCAGTTTAAACGGAGCAGGAGCCTGCATCTGCATTTCCTCTTCGCTTACCCAGACCGTATCTTCTCTCGCATCCTCGAACAGATCATACTTCCAGCGGCAAGACTGACAGCAGCCTCCACGGTTGGAGTCACGGTCTGTAAAGTGATTGGACAATACACAACGGCCCGAATAGGAAGAACACATCGCTCCGTGAATGAAGGCCTCAATCTCGATATCCACATTCGCCTTGATCTCTTCAATCTCTTCAAAGCTTGTCTCACGGCCAAGCACAACCCGCGGCAGTCCTTCGTCCTTCCAGAACTTCACGGCTTGCCAGTTCAATGTGGACTGTTGTGTGCTAAGATGCACTTCCAGGCCCGGTACTGCACGCAAAGCGACTTCAATGATGGCAGGATCGGCAACAATAACTGCAGAAATGCCTGCATCATACAGGTTCTGCAAGTATGCTTCAATGCCTGCCACATCTTCGTTATGGGCATAGATATTCGTTGCTACGAATACTTTGGCTCCATATTTTTTCGCAAACTCCACACCTTCACGCATTTCTTCAAAACTGAAGTTATCCGCATTCGAACGAAGTCCATAAGCCTGTCCACCGATATATACGGCGTCAGCCCCATAGTGAATCGCAAATTTTAATTTTTCCAGATTTCCCGCCGGAGCCAAGAGCTCCGGTTTATCCAGACGGTTACGTTTACCGGAAAACTTCCGTTTGACCGCCACTGTTTCCATCTTGTTCACCTCGTCTATTAATACACTTGTTCTTTATAGAAAAATCCAAATGACAATTCCCGTTCAGGGTCCTGAAGCTCACGAACCTCACGTAACCATTCTTCGTCGTATGCATAGGCATCTGCATCTGCTTCATACAGATCTATTGCTTTACGGTAAGCACGAACAACCGCTTCATTGTAAGCAAGAGATTTCAAAATCCCCTCTACCTTGAAACTGTGCACACCTGCTTCCATCATCAGATGAAGATCTTCAAGAATGCAGATGTCCTCTGAACTCATAATATGCGTTCCATTGATGTCCTCATAGATCGGAAACTTCTCATCCCGTCGCTCGGCTTCAATCAGGAACAATCCGCGTTCCTTGCCGAGATGCCCTTCCACTGGACGTCCTTGATGAGCCATGTAACTCTGAACCAGGCTGCGCTTGGAGTGATAAATATTGGTCATGCCATGAACCTGCACCTGCGCCTCCACTTTTAAAAATGGAACCATCTCCGTGATTTCGTCCATGTTCAACTCACGGGCAAGAACAACGCGGCTGGCCCCCTTGGTTCCCCAGTAGTTGGCCGTTGCATAGTTTGTAGACGTCATCTCTGCGTTCCAATGCAAATGAATATGCGGTGCATGTTCCTTGATCGCAGCCAGTACAGATGGATCATTGAACTCGACCGCGTGCACGCCAATTCGGCCTAACGCTTGCACATAGTCAGGCAATTCTTTTAATAATTCATTCGACATCAGGTTGTTCATAGAAACAATAACCCGAGCTTCGTGTTTGGTAGCCATAGCCACCACTTCTGCAGTTTCTTCCAGGCTAAAGTTACCTGGCAGACGCATGCCAAAGCGATCATCTCCAATTAATAAAGCGTCAGCTCCGGCTTGAAGCAATGCTTCTGCTTCTGATACATTTGCTGCTGTCACGAGCAGTTCATGTTTAGTACTCATCTAATCCCCTCCGCTTATTGCGCAGCCTTACTTTTGGCTATATTTTGCTGATGTTCCTTGTATGTCTTGGCAAACAGATGCCCTGAAGTTCCATCCTTTTTCGTCACATAAAACAGATATTCCGAAGCTTCCGGATTCAACGCTGCCTTGATGGAAGCAAGACTCGGACTGGCAATCGGGCCAGGTGGTAGACCCTTGTTTAAGTAAGTATTGTACGGACTCTGTACCTTCAGGTCTTTGAAAAACAGTCGCTCCTTCGGTCTATCGAGCAAATACTGCACAGTTGCATCAATTTCCAACTTCATATCCTTATTAATCCGATTGTAGATTACACCTGCAACCAGAGCACGTTCCTTATCCACCACAACTTCCTTCTCCACAAGTGACGCAATCGTCAGCAATTCATGCAAGGAGAGTTTCTTTTCCTGAAGCTTCGCTTCCAGATCCGGTATAGAATTGATTTTGGTCTCGAATTCTTCCAGCATTCTCTGCATAACATCATGGGTGGAACTTCCCTTTTTCAACTCGTACGTTTCCGGGAACAGATACCCCTCCAATGCGTAGCGAAGTTCTTCATCCACAGGAATTCCCTTGATGATATCCACATCAAAGGCCGAGGGATCGTTGGCCAGCTTGATGAATTCATCCCGATCAACAACATGTTCGTAAGCGAGCTTACCTGCCGTCTGCAAGACGGTATACCCTTCCGGGATCGTAAACTTCACCATTTCTTCGGGTACAACCTCGCCGCTACTCAGTTTATGAATAATCTCATCGTATGTTACACCTGGATTCATGGCGTATTTTCCAGCCATAAAATTACTACCCAGCTTATTCCACTTTAAATAACCTTTGAAAACGAGACTGTTTCGAATCAATCCTTCTTGCTGCAGTTGGTCCGCAATTTTGGAAATGCCCGATCCGCTCTTGATTTCAAATACAACAGGCTCGGAAGAAGCTTGTACCGGACGCATCATGCTCCATACATACCCGCCAGCCCCTCCGGCCAGAATTAATAGTATTAGAAGCAGAATACCTATGACTTTGCCTTTCAACAGAGACACAACTCCTTTACACAACCAAAAAGAGCGGACTTCTCCGCCCTTCCGGTTTTTTCAATTTGAAGCTGATTAATCTTCGTCAATCGGGAGTGTACATTCATCATATAGCTCTGAAATGCTCTCCCACTCATCGTCATCATCAATCGTAACTAACTCCGGCATGATCTGGTCTTCGCTGCCCGGAACAACTCGTAGCAGTTCAACCTCGTCATACGGACGCAATGAACTGCGGAGCACCGCGTATTGCTGCCCATGTACCTCAAACTCAGCGAGCAGTTCATACGGATGTGATTTACCGTTCTCTTCCTCGAGCTCCACATGAGCACCGAATGCCAGACGCAGCGAATCTGTCCATTTCAGGTCCTTGCGATTATATTCCGTCATTTAGTTCGCTTCCTCTTCATCTTCAGCAAGAAATGTATTAAAGGTCTCCTCGACGATATCCCACTCGGCATCATCTTGGATCACAAAAAGTTTGATATCATCGCCGTCTTCTTCATAACGGAATGCATAAACATCCGTCTCGCCATCTTCAGGTTCAACCGGAGCAACCATCATATACTTGGCCTCCGAACCGTCCACTTCGAATTTCATGATGACTTCGAATTCCTCTTCGTTACCCTCATCATCTGCAATGTAAATGATCTCAGCTTCTTCTTCCATACCCAGTTGATCTTCAGCCATTGTTGATCCCCCTCACCTTGTACTATTGGCATCCAAATAATTTTGCAAAATCAGGCTAGCGGCCATTTTGTCCACGACCTGTTTGCGTTTTTTGCGACTGACATCCGCTTCAATCAGCGTACGTTCTGCTGCCATCGTTGTCAGCCGTTCATCCCAAAGGTGAACAGGTAAATTCAGTTCGCCACGCAGACGTTCGGCAAAAGCAATACATATTTCACCGCGCGGTCCTACGGTGCCGTTCATGTTTTTGGGAAGTCCAACCACGATTTCACTGATCTCGTGCTCACGCACCAACTCAGCAATCCGTGTGAACTCACCTTCATCCCGGCGGCGTTCAAGCACTTCCAATCCCTGGGCAGTCCAACCGAAGGCGTCACTGACAGCAACTCCGATTCTGCGGTCCCCATAGTCCAAACCTAATTTTTTCATCATGCTCTCCCATCCTGAGCCTGTTCAGAACGATATGCATTCGTCTGTGCAGACTTCAGTCTGTCTTCTGTCGGTTCATTATCCGTTTGCCTACACGGCTGCAGACAAACGGAAGTGGCGTATATTACCGGTGATTGGCCAGATAGGAACGAACAAGCTCTTCAATCAGCTCGTCGCGCTCCTTTTTCCGGACCAGACTGCGTGCGTTGTTGTGACGCGGAATATACGCGGGGTCGCCGGATATCAGATATCCAACGATCTGGTTAATGGGATTATACTCTTTATCGACCAGCGCGTCATATACCGTGAGAAGAATCTCTTGTGAAGATGCCTCCTGTTCGTCACCTTTCACATTAAATTTAACCGTCTTATCCATGGAGTCCATTGATGACACCTCGCTCCTGCATGAACATGGGGACCATGTCCTGCCGAATTGATTTCTGTTTATATAATAACATATTCTGACTGCCACAAGTACACAAAGGATAAGGCAATTGTGTTTTTTGCTTGTCCTTTACTGGCTGACGATGGAAATCGCCAGTTTCAGTGCTTCATCCAGCTTACTTGCGTCCTTGCCTCCGGCCTGAGCCATATCCGGACGTCCGCCGCCGCCGCCGCCGCATACTGCAGCAACTTCCTTCACAATCTTACCGGCATGCAGACCTTGTTTCACCTGCTCAGCAGGTACTGCGACTACAAAATTCACTTTGCCATCCGCCGGCGCACCGAGTACAAGAACGGCATCTGGCAGTTTTACTTTCAGCTCATCCGCGACGGTACGAAGTGCATCCATATTCGGTGCATCTACACGAGCGGCCAGCAATTGGGTATTACCTGCTTGTACCACTTGATCCGTCAACTGTCCTGCTTCCATCGCGCTGAGTTTGCTTTGCAGCGATTCAGTCTCTCTCGCAGCTTCTTTCAGTTGTTGATTCAGACCTTCAATCCGCTTCGGCACATCCGCTACATTCGCCTTAAGAAGGTTTGCGGACTGTTTGAGCAGTTCCAGCTGGCTTTCCACATACAAATATGCACCACGGCCTGTCACAGCTTCAATCCGGCGTACACCGGAGCCGATTCCACTTTCGCTGACCAGTTTGAAAATTCCAATCTCTGAAGTATTATTTACGTGACAGCCGCCACAAAGTTCCAAACTGTAATCTCCAATTTGCACGACGCGCACGATATCTCCGTATTTTTCGCCGAAAAGAGCCATAGCTCCCATTTCCTTCGCTTCATCGATTCCTTTCAACTCAATGTTTACATTCAGACGATTCCAGATCTGCTCATTCACTTGACGTTCAATCTCTGTCAACTCTTCTGGCGTAATGCTGCCGAAGTGAGAGAAGTCAAAACGCAGACGCTGCGGTTCCACCAAGGAACCAGCCTGATTAACATGCGTACCCAGCACATCTTTTAATGCTTTGTGCAGCAAGTGTGTTGCCGTATGGTTTTTAATGATATCGCCGCGTTTGGTTGCATCCACTTCTGCTTGAATAACATCACCCACACGAAGCTCACCGGACTCAATCGTCACCACATGCACATGCTGCCCTTGCGGAGCTTTGAACAGACCTTGAACCTTTGCTACAGCACTTGCACCGCGAAGCAGGCCTTGGTCACTGACTTGACCGCCACTTTCTGCATAAAATGGAGTTTGATCCAGAATAACCTGAGCAGTCTGTCCTTCTCCTACAGAGTCTGCAAGAACATCTCCGGTAACAATAGCTACCACTTTTGCTTCCGTCAAAAGGTCAGTATATCCAACAAACTCGCTTTTAACCTCCAGGTCAGCCAGCGGTCCACCTTGAATCTTCATGCTTTCGTTCTCTTGACGCCCTGCACGCGCACGATCACGTTGCTCCTGCATGGATGCATCGAAGCCCTCACGATCTACGGTCAGACCATGTTCAGACGCATAATCCTCAGTCAGGTCAAACGGGAATCCGTACGTATCGTATAGTTTGAATGCTTCTGGTCCGCTAATCACTGTACGTCCTTCGGCTTTGGCTGCAGCACTGATATCTGCCAGAATGGAAAGTCCGTCTGACAACGTTTCGTGGAAACGTTCTTCCTCGGTTTTGATCACTTTGGCAATAAATTCTTGCTTCTCTACCACTTCAGGATAGTACATGCCCATCACTTCACCAACAGTCGTTGTTAGCTCATACAGGAACGGACGATCCAGGCCCAATACTTTACCGTAACGAACAGCACGACGCAGCAAACGGCGAATGACATATCCGCGGCCTTCATTGCTTGGCAATACGCCATCACCTACAGCAAATGCCACGGTACGGATATGATCGGCAATGACTTTGAGCGCAACATCAATCTCAACGCTATCATTATATTTAACGCCTGCCAGTGCAGCCGTTTTCTGAATCATCGGTTGGAACAGATCGGTGTCAAAGTTGGAATCTACATTTTGCAGAATGGAAGCAAAACGCTCCAGACCCGCACCTGTATCAATATTTTTGTTCGGTAGCGGTGTATAGCTACCGTCTTTGTTATGGTTAAATTGCGAGAATACAAGGTTCCACACTTCCAGATAACGCTCGTTCTCTCCACCTGGGTACATTTCAGGATCGTTCATATCGTTGCCGTAAGCTTCCCCACGGTCATAGAAGATTTCAGTACAAGGTCCACATGGGCCTTCGCCGATATCCCAGAAGTTTTCGTCTAACTTGATGATGCGTTCAGCTGGCAATCCGATTTTTTCATTCCACAGCTTGAAGGCTTCTTCATCTTCCGGGTATACGGTAACAGACAAACGTTCCGGATCGAATCCGATCCACTCTTTGCTCGTTAAGAACTCCCAAGCCCAAGTCACTGTTTCTTCCTTGAAGTAATCACCGATGGAGAAGTTACCGAGCATTTCAAAGAACGTATGGTGACGACGCGTTTTGCCGACATTCTCGATATCGTTGGTACGGATACATTTTTGTGAGTTTGCAAGACGTGGGTTCTCCGGCTTCTCCCGTCCGTCAAAGTAAGGTTTCAGCGGTGCCATACCTGCATTAATCCACAACAGGGAAGGATCGTTGTGTGGTACAAGCGACGCGCTTGGTTCAATTTTGTGACCTTTACTTGCAAAAAACTGGATCCATTTGGATCGGATTTCACTAGCTTTCATACTGGTTGCCCCCATCAAATTATAAGTTCCGCAGCGAGATCGCCCCGGTTGGTTAACAGATTGTTTGTACGTTTTCCATAAAATAAACACAAAAAACGCCCCTGAATGATCAGGGACGATGTTATCGCGGTACCACCCTGGTTATTGTTCTTCTTCCCTTATTGAAAGGATTCAACTCCCGTCATTAAAAAGGGTTCATCTCCCGTCATTGGAAGGATAAAACGAACAATCGCCTCGTTCATGCGAGTAACGGTCGCGCCCGGCAGGGTTGTCCTGCACTCCGAAATCAGCTTTCTGCCGCTTCAACTTTCAAGACTCTCCCAGCCAGCGAACTCAGAACATGTCTGAATTCGAAGAAGTCTTTTCTCTGAGGAAAGGAACCCTCGGCATACTTCATTTCATCATCGATTTTAATTTAGTAAACATACACCCTCATTATATCGATAGAGTTACCCAGTGTCAACGCGCCTTCTGAGGCGATTCCAGATGATTTCCTGTCTCACTCGGCCATTTGATCACTCGGTTCTCCGCTTGATGTAATAGGCGAAGAAGTGTTGCACGATGACCTTCAACACGGCAAAGACCGGTACTGCCAAAATCAGACCGACGATCCCCGCCAGTTCTCCACCGACCAGAAGCGCAAAAATAATGGATAATGGATGCAAGTGTAGCGTTCGTCCAACCACCTGCGGGGAAACTACATTGCTCTCTAGCACTTGGCAGAGTGTGTTCACCGCGATGACCAGTAGTACCATTTTGAAAGAAACCGTTGAAGCCATCACCACTGCAGGTGCCGCCCCCAGAAAAGGACCCAGATACGGCACGATGTTGAATACCGCCACAATACTTGCCAGAAGCAGAGCATAAGGCATATCGATCACGATATATCCGATATAGGCAAAGATCCCCACAATCACACAGACGATAAATTGTCCCCGGATATAATTGCCGAGTGCGGTGTCGATCTCTTTCATCACGGAAACAATGGCTTTACGGCGAGAACGAGGCAGATAAGCCACTACTGTGCGTTCAAATACATCAAAATCTTTTAACATATAAAAAATCAGAAACGGCACAATAAATACGTTAAACAGCACATTAATCGTCGCTCCGATATTGTCCATTAGCACGGTGATTCCTTGCGTAAGTCGGTCTTCCATCTGAAAAAACCAGCTGTTCATGCCTGTGCGTATGCTTGGCGGCATTAATTTGTGATCCATATTGTTCATCAGGTTTTGCGCCCGCATGGACAATTCCGGCATATGTTCATTTAACTCTTCCAGCTGTTCAATCAGCACAGGGATGACATTCATTAAGATGACTCCAATGCAGGTCAGAAAAAAAGCATAGATTAACAGAACCGCAATGGAACGTGGAACTTTGCGTCCACCAAGCATGCTCACAATCGGATTAAGCACATAAGATATGATCAGTGCAACGATGAATGGGGCCAGTACCGTTTTCAAAAATCCATAGATATGTAATAATAACGGCCGTAACAGCCAGATAAAATATAGAATGATTAATCCGAGCAAGAGCCAGATCGCGTAACGAAACATTTTATTTTTGGTTAGTTGCTCCACTTCGATTCTCCCCTTTGGACTGCCTCTACAGTTCAGTATATGGACTGGCTCTGAAAGTCAGTATATGTAGGAGAGGGAATTTTTATTAACTCCGTGCAGATGTGGTAAATGAGAAGAGGAAGGGAATAAGAATATGTTCTGTGTTCATCATTGCATAACAAAAAAACGCTCTCCTCTAAAAAAGAGGAAAGCGAATTTTATGAATCAGTGCCTCATATAATCAACCATATGCTTCCTGACCACTATGTAACTACATCTATATCCATCTGCCGCCAGATTGCGACATCATTAAATGACATGTATTGTCATGAAACCGCATATAGAGGAAGTTAAACCGCGTATTAAGAAGAAGCGTGAATATGTGGGAAGTCTTGTGGCAACTCTTCTCCGAAGAACAAATCATCCAGAGAGCTTAAAGTGCCGTCCTCTTCCACCTGATACACAGACATTTTCTCACCGTTTACCGTTAACTCAATAAAGCATCCCCAGCAATAAAACTGATGGGAGCCAATTTTTCCGATATCTTTCGAACTACAATTTGGACATTTCATATTCATTCACCTATCCATTAACAGAATGAATGGCATTTTCCAAGCGCTGTTCACTCAGTGGCGGTACCATAATGGCACTTTCTCCGATTGACATATCACTTGTACATGGCAGCCATTTACGGCCCTCGATCAGATCGGACACAAAACCGTCCGTAATTTCAATCCCTATTATTGTATTTCCCAACTCTTGGTCAAAATAAACATCAGAGACACGTCCAAGCAGCAAACCTTCTTCGGTGAGCACGGACATCTCCTTCAATTTAGAACGACCAAGGAGGTATGTGTATTTTATGTCGTCGGCCCCCGTCTTGCGGACAGCCTGTTGATTACGGATCATGACGGCATCTTCGCCATAGGCAACAATATCTTCCCATTGCACCATTTTGACATGATTGGTAAACAGGCCCTTATTCTCAAGTTCAATGCCTTCAATCTCCCAATCATCATTCACAATGAAATCCTGGATTTTACCGACCTGCTTCCCGTCCTCAACATCAAAAACGGCAAGTCCGATCATTTCCTGAAGCTTCATCGCTGGGTCCCCCTCATCTTCTTCACATTGTATAGGCGCGGCGCTATTGCTAGGTATGCCCAAAGTTGATGAGTGGCAATCAGACGCCGATCATCAAACCGCTACTATTCAACCGATGAAAATGGAACTCCTTCCCTCCTTCTGTTCCATGTGTAAAGAACCCCTTAAGGTTTATTACGTAGCCGTTGAAGAATGGTTCCAATTTTTTCGGCGGTTGTGATGATTTCTTTTGTAGTATTACCCAAACCCCAGCTAAATCGAATCGCAGACTGTAAAAATGCTTCTGGCAAGTTCATCGCTTTGAGTACGTGGGATACTTCCAGGGAACCAGAAGTACAAGCTGAACCACTTGCTACAGCGATGCCCTCCATATCCAGATTCATCAGCATCGTTTCAGTAGATACCTCGGGGAAGCTGATATTGAGAATATTGGGAAGCGTATAATCATGATGTCCGTTGACATGAAAATGTTCTGTCCCTACATGAATGGCAAGCTGATCAAGCAATGTTTTTTTTAATTCCAGTGCATGCTGCAGGTGCTCCTCTGCATTCTCGGTAATGATCTTTAACGCCTCTGCAAAACCTGCAATCCCCGCAATGTTCTCTGTACCTGCACGACGTTGTCGTTCCTGTAAGCCACCATGTGATCTGGCTTCCAATGTTACACCACGTCTAACATACAGTGCACCCACACCCTGCGGTCCGTTAATCTTGTGCGCAGAGAAGCTAATCAGATCTACAGGCAAGTCTCTACAGGAAATCGGCTGGCTGCCCAGTGCTTGAACCGCATCTGTATGAAATAAAATATCATGCTGACGCGCGAGTTCACCAACCTCACGAATCGGCTGAATCGTGCCTACTTCGTTGTTGGCATACATCATTGTGATCAGCACGGTGTCAGGTCTGATGGCTTCACGCAGTTCCTCCAGCTTGATGCGCCCAGACTCGTCCACAGACAGATAGGTCACATCGTATCCCTGCCGCTCAAGTTCTTGACATGAGTGCAGTACAGCATGATGTTCAATCTCCGTCGTAATCACATGTTTGCCTTGATCTGCTCTGGCAGCAACCGCCCCAAAAATCGCCAGATTGTCGCTCTCTGTCCCGCCACCTGTAAATACAAGCTCGTCCGGTTTACATCCCAAAGATGCCGCGATACTGTCTCTTGCTCCACTGACCGTGCGTTTGGCTTCACGTCCAAAGGCATGAATGCTGGATGGATTACCATATTGACCTGTCATCACATTCATCATCGCTTCTGCGACGCGTGGATGCATAGGTGTCGATGCGGCGTGATCTAAATATATACGATTCATCGATATCACCCCGTTAGTTATTGGATTTCGTTTTTATGATCTTAACACTGTTAAAGGCAGGCTTTGATCTCTGTTGGCATGGCTAAAGCCCCCATTACGGGGGCTTCTATGTTATCTTCTAGATGATCAACTTCATTCCTTAATTTCTTCCTAAATGTAGCGCATCTTTAGATTTAATTGCCGCTATTCTTTCGTGAGCGCATATTATATTCTACCACTTTTTTTCAACTAAAGTAACCTATTTTCATTCATGAATGTTATGAGTCACACGCAGAATTGGTGATGATCCTATACGTTCTATATGTCTTGTTAATATTGAAATACGGAAGGAAATTGTTGGACAATTCCACTTGTCATCATATCAGCCATCCCCAAAGCCTGTGGCTCAATAGAATCACTTAATTCAACATTCCTTACGTAATCTTTCGCAATGCGACTGCCGACCTCTTCCGTAAGAAGACGTAAATGCTCATACATCATCCTTTGCCATTCCACTTTTGACCAATATGGATTAATTTGCGCCAAAAAAGTAGCAATTTCATCAGCATTGGCATACCAACGTTTCTGGGCATCTGCTGCTGCTGTACTATTGCCTGACTTCAAGTCAGTAACAAGTTCTGCGGCAATCGTTAAATGTTCTCTAAGCAGTTTTTCAAATTGACCGGCAATAGCAGTCCCATAGATCGGTGCAAGTACCTGAGCAAAATCACTTGGATTTCTTAACAGTCTTGCGGTTGTAGGTTGGACGTCACCAAGTCCATCAACGATACTATTCACGGTTAATCTCGTCCAGAACACATGCTGTTCCCATAGTGATCTGAGTTTCCTGTTCAAATCTACGCTAGCTGTTGTGCACTGCAAGGAATCCGTTTTCCGAAAAGTTGGATAATAATAGGTCGGAACATAATTAAACATCACCGTCAACTCCTTTTTACAACAATATATAGGGAACAGCCTACATTGGTGCAACCCAATCAGATGTTGATCAAAATCGGGAGTCGGAACAAAAAAACAACCTCACTGCTATCAACAGTAAAGTTGTTTTTTTGCTGGCGTTGATTGAAACACTATAAGGAAACTAAATATAAAACATGTACGAATCTTTCTTTTCCTGATCCTCAAAAGTAATCAAGTCTTTCAACGTTGTTGAATCCAGCACTTCTGCAATGCCATCACGGATGCGTAGCCACAAATCACGCTTAGCCGGGTCATCTTCTTCCGTAAAGTCTACTGGCGAGATCGGTCCCTCCAGTACACGAATGACATCCCCTGCGGTCACCGTTGCAGGATCACCTGCCAGAATGTAACCGCCATATGCACCGCGGATACTCTTAACAAGGCCAGCATTACGCAGTGGCGCAATCAGTTGCTCCAGATAATGTTCAGAGAGCTGGTTGCGCTCAGCAATGCTTTTCAAAGATGTTGGACCTTCGCCGGTTCTTGCGGCCAGCTCCATCATGATTGTGAGGCCGTAACGGCCTTTTGTCGATATTTTCAAAGGAGTCACCTCTTTCAATTTTCAAAAAAATACATCTAATCCTCCGTATTCCGATCATAACCCTCAAGTAATGTTAACATATCTGCATGCGTTATGGAAAAGAAAGATTGACGATATTGCAAAATGTGCGTCTGGAGTGGACACTATCCAAAGTTGGCCGGGTGTATCGTAAGTTCGGTCGGGTTATGCTAGAATAGTAACGAAACACATTTATATATAGAAATGGTGATAACGATGTCCAAAGCAAATGAAAATACACGGGTCGTCGTTGGCATGTCCGGAGGTGTGGATTCATCGGTTACCGCATTGCTTCTGAAAGAGCAAGGTTACGATGTCATCGGCATTTTCATGAAAAACTGGGATGATACGGACGAGTTCGGCCATTGCACCGCTGAAGAAGATTCAGAGGATGTGCGCCGGGTGTGCGAACAGATCGGCATTCCGTACTACACTGTCAACTTCGAGAAAGAATACTTTGATAAAGTATTTACCTATTTCCTTGATGAATATAAGTCGGGTCGTACGCCGAACCCGGATGTCATGTGTAATCGTGAGATCAAATTCGGTGAGTTCCTGAACAAAGCGCTGGATCTCGGCGCAGATTATGTAGCTACTGGCCATTATGCGCGCCTCATTGAAGAGGACGGCACGTTCAAATTGTTGCGCGGTGTGGACAACAACAAAGATCAGACTTACTTCCTGAATGCTCTTAATCAAAAGCAGCTCTCCAAAGCCATGTTCCCGATTGGTCACCTGCCTAAACCGGAAGTGCGCAAAATTGCTGAAGCTGCCGGTCTGTACACAGCCAAGAAAAAAGATAGCACAGGTGTATGCTTTATCGGCGAACGCAATTTCAAGGAGTTCCTGAGCAACTATCTTCCAGCCAAAGGCGGAGACATGGTTGATATCGTAACGGGTGAAGTCAAAGGCCGTCACGACGGTCTGATGTATTACACGCTGGGTCAACGTCAAGGACTTGGTATTGGCGGTTCCGGCAACGGCGAGCCTTGGTTTGTCGCCGATAAAAACCTGGAGAAAAATCAATTGCTTGTGGTGCAGGGCGACGCTCATGCCAGCTTGTACTCTACAGGTCTGACGGCTACAGGCGTAAACTGGATTGCAGGTGCAGAGCGCACACCGAATGTGCCTTTCCGCTGCACAGCCAAGTTCCGTTATCGTCAACCGGACCAAGGCGTTACATTGACCTGGCAGAAGGACGGCAGTGTGGATGTACAGTTTGATCAACAGCAAAAAGCGATTACGCCAGGACAAGCCGTTGTTTTCTACGACGGAGAGGTTTGCCTTGGCGGTGGTACGATTGATCAGGTACAGAAGGTCCCTGTACCGGCGATGCAATAACAGGACTTACTCATCACTTGAGAGTGGTGAAGTCAATTCCCTGTATTCCTACAAAAAAAGCCGTCTTTCATGTAATACCATGAAGGATGGCTTTTTTCCTGCTTTTTTTGCAAAAAAATTTAAATATTTAACTTATGCAGTGAGCCAAACTCCTGCCAGACAACCTAATATCCCCACCACCACTGAACTTACCACGTAAATAACGGCTCTGGCTTGTCGCTGTTGCCCCATTAACGTTAATGTTTCATACCCAAAGGTAGAGAACGTGGTGTACGCTCCGCAGAAGCCAGTTCCCCATACTACCCACATTACGTCTGGCAAACTTCCTGCTTGATGCCCGCCGTACAACATTCCCAAAATAATAGAACCGCTGATATTAATTACCCACGTTCCCCAGGGAAAGGCGGTTCCCACTCTACCTGAGATGAATTTTCCCAGGCTGTAACGGAGCAACGCGCCAAACACACCTGCTAGTCCAATCCAGATCATCATCAGGCATCACCCTCTCTGGAGGGGACACTTAGCATTCGCTTGCCCATCTTGATACCAAGGGCGCAGAGCACCAGTCCTGCCACTACACTCAAAAGGAGATAAGCCGCTGCTTTCAACCATTCTCCACCCTCCGTTAAACGAACGAAGTCCAGTGTGAATGTGGAAAAAGTCGTGAAGGCTCCAGTAAATCCTGTGCCAATGGCGAGGCGAAGCTGTGGTGTTATTTTCTCAGGAATAGCGATAGTAAAAAAAAAGCCCAAAAACAGGCTGCCGATCGCATTGATCAACAGCACTGCCCATGGAAAACCTGTATTGGCCGAGGGGAGCATCAGTTGAATGGTGTATCTGGTTAATGTGCCCAGAAACCCGCCAGCTCCGATATATGCTAACTCTTTCATCTCTACAGCTCCCTGCGCCGCTGTTGGTTCAGCCTGATCTTCGACTCATTCCCCTGCTCTGTCGCCTCATAAAAAACTCTTCGAGATAGTTGTTTTGGCAGATACTCCTGTTTCACATAATGTCCCGGGTAGTTATGAGGATACTGGTATCCTTCATGTCCCAGCTTGGCAGCACCTGAGTAATGCGTATCCCTCAAATGCAGCGGTACTTCGGCCGACTTCACCTCATCAATGGCGCTCATCGCTTTGGATATCGCAGTATATACCGCATTGGACTTCGGACTTTCCACCGCAAACAATATGGCTTGCGCAATATTTAGCTTGGCCTCCGGCCAGCCGTTATTTCGGTACGCATCAAGCGCCCCAATGGCTTGGGTCATCGCCTGTGGATTCGCCAGCCCAATGTCCTCACTACTTGCTGCAATCAGGCGCCGGATGAACGTCATGGGGTCCATGCCCAGTTTCTCCACCGCATATAGAAACCAGAACAGTGCCGCATCACTCGAACCACGAATGCTTTTGTGAAAAGCGGATAATACGTCATACTGCGTGGACTCGTCTGCCTTGACAATGGGACGACGGATCGACTCTTCCGCGACAGCCAGCGTGATGTGAACCGTTCCATCCTGCTCAGGCGGTGTCGTTAGAGCGGCAAGCTCCAGAGCATTCAGGGCACGGCGAATATCACCATTCGCCATCGTAGCAATGTGTGCCAGCGCTTCATCATCGGCTTTCAGTTCCATAAACCCAAGGCCTTTATCCGCATCGCTTAGCGCTCTGCGCATCGCAATCAGGGAATGCTCCTTATTTAAGGATTCCAGTTGAAAAAGGGTGGATCGACTCATCAAGGCTCCGTTTACATAATGGAAGGGGTTTTCCGTCGTTGCCCCGATAAAAATGATCGTGCCCTTCTCCACCGCTGGTAGCAGTGCATCTTGACGCGAACTGTTAAAACGATGTACCTCATCGAGGAAGAGAATCGTTTTGGTTCCGTAGAGCTGTTTGTTCGTCTGTGCCTGCTCAATGACTTCTCGTACATCCTTCACAGAGGCATCCACAGCATTCAGTCGCACGAATTGTCCTTGAGTGTGCTGCGAGATGATGTGAGCAAGCGTGGTCTTACCACATCCTGGCGGGCCGTATAGTAGAATGGATGAGATCTGATCCGCCTCAATAGCCCGGCGTAGAAGTTTTCCAGGGCCGATGATCTGTTCCTGTCCAATATATTCATCCAGATGCTGGGGCCGCATGCGGTCTGCAAGCAATCTGGCCTGTGGTTGTGTATCCTGTTGAAACGAAAATAAATCCATGGTTTTATCACTTCCTTAACGGATTGCCAATCTGATATTCAGTTATTAACGTGATCAAAATGTTAAAATGAATCTCCACTCGCTATCATATCATTCCTGCGGAAGCATCGCCATAAATGCCCCAAGCGCACTGCTGACAAACGCATCCTTACGAGTAATAAATCTTGTCATCATACGGTTCATGCCAACCGGAAGAGCATATTTACGCAGCAAACCACTTTTGATCTGCTGGTGAATGACGATTTCAGGTAATAGAGAGATGCCCATTCCAGAGGCAACGCCACTGATAATCGCCTCGAGCGTCCCAAATTCCATAATAACAGGCCTGTGAACACCACTCAGAAGCATCCAGTCCTCCAAAATTTTACGGTAAGAGCACCCCATACTGTAAACCAATATCGGCTTTCGGATCAGTTCCTCCTCTGGCAGACTTGGAGACGATATAACAAAAAGTTCTTCATCAAATACATCCACAGATTTAATATCAGGATGGTCGCAAGAACAACCAATAAATGCGCCTTCCAATTCATACCCGATAACCTGGTCAATAAGCATTTGTGAATGACCTGTAGCCAGCGCTAGTGAAACTTCCGGGTACTGGCTGTAATATGTTGCAAGAAGACGTGGCAACCTTACCGCCGCGGCTGTCTGTATGGAACCAATTTGCAAAGGGCCAGACGGTGTATTGGTAGCCTGGAGCGCTTTGGATGCATCATTCAACAGACCAATGATTTTATCAGCGTAAGTTAATAACGTCTCTCCCGCTGGAGACAACGTCATTCCCCGATTGTGACGGATAAATAAAGGTGTGCCTACTTCAGCTTCCAGATGCCTGATGCGTGCCGTAACGTTGGATTGAACGTACCCCAGCTTGGCTGCAGCTCTGGTCAGATTTCCTTCCTGTGCAACACATTGAAATATTCGAAGATCCCCGCTCTCCATCATGCCTCCGCTCTGACATCATTCAAAATGATATCCAGTTCATTTGTAATCATTATACTCTCTTGCCAGAGCGTACTACAATGATGACATATTCATCTGTTGTTCGAAATTCAATGGTTGAAAACAAAAGAAGGAGTGTTCGAAATGACATACTGGACCAATAGAGTGGTTTTAATTACAGGCGGAGGAACAGGTATAGGCCGCGCGGTCAGTACCTTGCTGGCTGAACGCGGTGCACGGGTCGTATTGAACTATTCTCGATCACAGCAGGCCGCAGAAGAAACCGTTCAGCATATCCTAAATCAAGGCGGGCAAGCATTTTCCATTCAGGGGAATATTGCAAATGATAAAGAGGTTCGCCAAATGGTCGCAAAAGTAACCGAAATCCATGGCCCCATCACCGACCTTGTAAATAATGCGGGCATGACCCATCATATCCCCCTCAGCGATCTGGAAGCTGTCACAGATGATATCTGGAACGAACTGATGGATGTGAATGTGAAAGGTATGTTTCATTGTGCTCGTGCCGTAACCCAAGGAATGAAGCAGGCCGGTGGAGGTGCCATTGTAAATATGGGCAGTATTGCCGGCAGCACCGGTTCGGGTTCATCTCTTCCATACGCCGTATCCAAAGCAGCAGTACATGGTCTGACTTTATCTCTAGCCCATGCCCTCTCCCCGCTCATACGTGTAAATGCCATCATTCCTGGAGCTGTCTCCACACGTTGGTGGGCTGGCAATGAGGAACGAATGCACCAACTCGGTGGACAATTGTTACTACAGCAAATCGCTCAGCCAAAGGACATCGCCCACATGGTCTGCGCTGCTCTTGAACAGCGATCCATGACAGGACAACTTATTACTGTCGATGGAGGACAGACATTATGAGCGCAACAATTCATAATCCGGCTAGAGCGAAACGCGTACCAGCTTCCTTAAAACCAGTCAAATACGTCGTATTGATTATCGTGACAACGCTCATTATGGGAACTTCTTTTCCTGTAGGTAAAATAGGACTCAGTTACGCACCACCTTTTCTATTGATGGGCTTGCGGTACATCCTTGCTGGTGGTTTGATGGCCCTAGCCCTGCGTAAGCACCCCTTACCGAGGGGATGGCGAGCCTGGGATAAAATCATGCTCATCGGTTTGTTTCAATCCGCCGGGGTGATGGGTTGCGCCTATTACAGCATGAACTGGATTTCATCCGGTGAATCGGCCATTATTACATTTACGAATCCATTGATCGTCATTGTTCTCAGTGCGCTACTATATAACCTGAGATATCGATTAAGCCAGTGGATTGGCGTAATTGTTGGGTTTGTCGGCATTTTGTTTACCTTTGGATGGCATATGAGCTTCACCCCGGGGACCTGGATCGGTTTTGGCGGAGCAATTTCATTTGCCGTATCCACACTCCTGATTAAGCGCTGGGGCGTTGATTATGACACTTTCGTGCTTACCGCTTATCAAATGCTCGCCGGAGGTGTAGCATTGCTTCTGCTAAGTGTATGGACGGAGCAGCCTCATTTTACAATAACTCCAGTCTCCCTCCTATCGTTGTTATATCTAACGCTGATTTGTTCCATCATGCAGTTTTCCCTCTGGTTTTATCTGTTACAGAACAGTGATCCCGCCCAGACCAGCAGCTACCTGTTTCTCGCACCGTTCTTCGGCGTTCTTTCAAGCTGGATTTTGTTGAATGAAGAGGTTCAATGGTTTGTCGGGGCTGGAGGAGTACTAATCGGGGTGGGCATCTATCTGGTGAACCGCCGTTCAGCTAAGAAAAAACAAGACGTATCTCCCTCTGTAACCTCAGGATAAGAATACTGCCTTCATCTTCCTAAGCAAAAAAGGCATGACGCAGAACAACCTGCGTCATGCCTCTATATCTATAGAGCTTAGTACTGTGTGATCTATTTATCTATGAAACAGTCTCATCAGGCCAGCCTTGAATCGTAACCTGTTCACCTTCAGGATTATGCGTTGCCGCGGCATACGCCGGCATGTTTCCGTCGTGGAATAACCACAATTCATGCAGAGCCCGTGTACAGCCGACATAGAGCAACTTCGCATCACCCGCGCCAGGATAATAGTGCTCCTGATCAACATCAGCGACGATAACTGCATCGAATTCAAGCCCTTTGGACAGATACACAGGCAAAATCGAATGTCCACCGCTGTACTGCTTTTTACCACCGTCAATCAGGTTCAAATCCCAGCCCGTCGCCTGAAGCTCACGATGGAGTTCTTCGGCTTCATGCAATGTTCGCGTCAGGATGGACACCGTCCGATAATCTTTCGAGGTAAGCATCTTCAGTGCCCGCTCTAAACTCCCCGTCCGTCCTTCACTCCCGTATGCAAGCGTACGCACCGGATCCCCACTCCGGAACACGGGAATCGCCGTAATCCCACTCTTCACACCCTGCTCCAGGATGGTATTGGCATAATCAATAATCTCCATCGTGGAACGATAGCTTCGGGTCAAGGCAAAATATGCATTTTGTTCTTCCGGGAACAACGAACTCATCTCTTCCCACGCATGAACACCACGGTACTCATGAATACCTTGGGACAAGTCCCCCAAAATAGTGAAGGAATGTCCTTTCACAAACTGATCCAGCAGCGCAACATGAAACGGAGAGAAGTCCTGGGCTTCGTCAATGACAACGTGGTCAAAACGCTCCGCTCCTTCAATATCATGCACCAGCGTATGGATATAGACCAGTGCCGGCAGGTCCTCTTCTCGAATGACATCTTTCTTCAAATCTGCACCGGTTTGTTTCATGATTGCTTTGGGTATCAAGTTGCTTAGCTCAGCAGGTACAGCCCCGCCTTTCACTGCCTTGAACAGCTGTTTGTACAACGTCAGCGGATTGTATTCAGGCCACTTTTTGGCATAGGATTTCTCCCGCGTTGCTGCCTTTTTCTTATGTTCTTTACGCACCGTTTCTGGCATAGGCTTTTTCAATTCCATCTCGATCCAGCGGTGAACCCGTGCCATGACCCGCTCTTTACGTTTAGCCAACGGATAATGTTTGTACTCCGTTCCAAACCAGTTATCGATCTCCTGTTTACTGAGCACCGCACCGTCCCATGGACTGAAATCACCATCCGGCACAGATGCTTCTTCCATCCCAGACAACCACTCCCGGATCAGTTCCATGAAACGAATCGAGCCTTTGTAACGTCCAGGGACATCATCGTTCAGTTCAGGCCGAGTAGCAGGGGTTTCGAACCACGTCTGCAACGTCTCTGACGCATCTGCAAGTGGCATTTCCAGCCCTAGCAGATTCATCGCCCAATCGGGAAAGGTTTGCTGCTGAATGTCTCCTACACCGAGCTCTGGCAACACATCCGAGATATAATCGAGGAACATATGGTTGGGTGCAAAAATAACCATTTTCTCCGCCGATACCTGCTCCTTGTACTGATACAGCAAAAAAGCAAGGCGATGCAGGGCCACTGTGGTTTTCCCTGATCCGGCGACCCCCTGAATAATCAATGCGGTGTTTCTCGCCGCCCGAATGATCTGATCCTGCTCGGCCTGGATCGTGGATACGATGTCCCGTAGTTTATTGTCCTTGTTTTCACCAAGACGGTACACAAGGAATTCATCGGATACGGCAGGTTGGTCGCTATCCCGGTTATACGTATCTGCCACACGTTCCAGTATGCGCTGACGGATCACCACATTTCGTTTCAGATACACCAGACCTTCAATCAGTCCTTCAGGGGCTTCATACGTTGCGGAGGCTTCTCCTCCGGTAAAAGAGTAAAACAGGCTCGCGACAGGAGCGCGCCAATCGATGACAAGCGGGTGCTCACCGATCTCTTCGCGGTCTACGCCGATTTTGCCAATATACAGCGGTTTCCGTTCACCACTGCCCTGCTCTTCGAAATCCAAGCGTCCGAAATAGGGTTGTTGCGCGCTCTTGGACAAGGCATTCCGGCGTTCTTCACGTCCGGATTCCAGCACTTGTTCCGTGAAATCGTGACCGGTATACACCGGAAAGTTCCGCAGCCGTGTAAGCTGACGATCCACTTCTTCCATCGTTCGCGCTAACCTGTACTCTTCTTCTTGATAGGCACTTTGAAAGCTGTCTGACATGTTTCAGTTACCTCCTAAGAATATATGTTTGCTCTGCATCGCTGTAGATCGCGCAATACAAAAGGATACCCAATATATCACAAAGGGCAACTGAAAGCCATATCCATTTTCCATATGAACAAATCAAACCATGAAGTCCTTGCCAAAAAAAGAAGGACTCTGCTGAATGGTACCTTCACAGGTATCGCAGAAATCCTTCATTCCTCATCCCTTTATTTGTCGAGCGCTACTCTTTGTTTTGTATTTCCCCATTGCTGCTTGTACTACCTTCTCCATCCTGTGCCACAAATTGCTTTTGTGCAAGCTCCCGATATACGGGATGTGTGTTGATTAATTCTGCGTGAGTTCCCGTTCCAGTCACATGACCATGTTCTAATACTACAATCTGATCTGAATCCACTACAGTGGACAATCGATGTGCAATGACAATGGTAGTTCTGCCCTCCATCAGATTGGATAACGCCTGTTGAACTTCGTACTCGGATGTACTGTCCAGACTGGAGGTGGCTTCATCCAGCATCAGAATATCCGGGCTACGCAGCAACGCACGGGCTATGGCGATCCGTTGACGCTGGCCCCCCGATAACTTCATTCCGCGTTCACCCACTTCAGTGTCAAAGCCTTGTGGCAGTTTGTCGATAAAGTCAGCCGAATAAGCCATCTCCGCGGCTCTTCTGATCTCATGCATCGTTACTTCACGATTGAGACCATACGTGATATTATCCTTAATCGTACCTGCCATCAGCGGACTTTCTTGTGATACATACCCAATTTTGCTACGCCAGGAAGCGAGCGAATACGTTGTTATCTCTTCTCCCCCATACGAAATGTGACCCGAATCAGGCAAGTAAAACTGCTCCAGCAAGGAGAACAGCGTAGACTTACCACTTCCGCTCGGACCCACAATGGCTGTTACTTTGCGAGTAGGCACCGTTAGATTAATGCCATGCAACACTTCTTCGCCTGTAACATAAGAGAAATGCACATCGTGAAACGCAATCGTTTCATTGCCCTGGGGAGCCAGCTTTGTGTTATGATCCGGTTCTTCCTCGTCCGCAAGAATCGCCTGGATGCGTTCGGTAGCACCTACGACTTTTTGCAAACGTGAATACAGCGTTGTGAACTGTCCCATAGGCATTATAACTTGGAAAAGTAGCAGAATGAACGCAACCAGTTCCCCCGGCGACAATATCCCCGAAGCAACCCGCATCCCTCCGACACCGAGAATAACGACGAGCACAGCCGTCATAACAAAAGTAAACAAGGGGCCAATCAACGCCAGAATGCGTGCTTCCTGTAATCCAAAAGCAAACATTTTACGAATGCGGGAATCTCCCGCCTCCGATTCCTGCTTCTCGGTTCCATATGCTTTGACCAAACGAATTTCACTAATCACCTGACTGAGCACCGACGTCAGTCCAGCCATCTCATCCTGCTGTTTTTTGGAGATTTTGTACATTTTTCTGCCCACAGGCAACAAGATCAGCATGGTCAGCGGCACCAGGCTTAGAATGATGAGTGACATCACCCAATCCAGATAAAAGAGCAGTGCAACCCCACCGATTACCGCAACGATGTTAGAAACAAATGATACGAGATAATCCGCAATTAATGTCATAATCTGACTGGTGTCATTGGTGATGCGGCTCATTGTATCCCCCGTACGATTGCGGTCGAAGTATGGCATACGGAGGGAAAGTACCTTGTTCCACAGCTTGGTGCGGAGCGTCGCCACGACACGTTGCCCGGCATAATTCAACATATAGATGCTAATTCCTGAAGCAATGGCTTGGATCACAAACGCCCCAAGTAGCAGAAAAATCACCGATTTATTTAGAGCTGATGTCGTCAGTCCGTCAATGAGACCTTTGGTCATCAAAGGAACGATAAGTCCAGCCGTCGTTTGAATCAATGTCAAGATGAGGGCGACGGTCAGGATCAATTTTGGCGGATTTGTGGAAGCAATCAGTCTAACAAAATCCTTGAATCCTTTTGTTCCGACTTTCGGTTTATTCGACTCCGAGTGTTGCTGTTGCTGTTCTTGCATTCCCTGTTCTTCCATCCATCTTCCTCCCGTTCTCTATCTCATCACTTTTTGTTTTACAAAATACCATGCAATACAAAGTTCGCCAGGAACAGAATCGAAATGCCATACATAACGACAGGCACTTCTTTTCCTTTTCCAGCGGCCAGTTTGGCCAGCGGGTACGCGATAAAGCCAAAGGCCATTCCATCCACAATGCTATATGTAAAAGGAATCATGACCATGATCAGAAACGCCGGAAATGCTTCGGTAAAATCGCTGAAATCCATATCTCTGACACCCTGTACCATCAAACCACCGATGATGATCAAAATAGGGGCAATCGCACTGTCGGGAATATACCCGAGCAGCGGAATGAAGAAAAAGGTCGCGCCGAACAGTACAGCTGTTACCAGCGGAGTCAAACCCGTACGGCCACCTGCCGCGATGCCCGCTGTAGTCTCCGCTGCCGCTACCGGCGGACTGCTACCCAAGATACCAGCCAGCACCGTGCTAACCGACAGTGCACGCAGACTGCCCTTGAAACGTTCCGGACGACCAATCATATTCGTTTGCGCGGTGATGAGCCCGATATTTTCAAACACAACTATTAATAACAGCAGAAAAACAGCAATCCAGAATGCAATATCCGCCAGTTTCATCAGAGATAATTCACCAAACAGACCGCCATATTGCCGCAGTGCTTCTATGGCAGATACCGCTTCACCGGGATGTACCGCTCCGAGCACATAAGCAAGTCCTGTCCCAATTAAAATGCTGATGAGCAAACCGCCTTGCACATTTCGAATAAATAAAATAACGGCGAGCACAAGTGTTACACATGCCGTAATGACATTGGGATCATTGAAGTGCCCGATGGCAACAAAGGTTGTCTGATGAGCAATCACAATGCTGCTCTTTTGCAATCCGATAAAGGTTAGAAACAATCCAATTCCAACCGTGATGCCATGCTGCAGATTTTTTGGAATCGCTTCGCTGATCATTTTATATAACGACGTAAAGGCAACGACAGCAAACAAAGCACCAGTTACAGCCACTACAGCCAGTGCTTCCTGCCAAGTCAGTTTCATCGAGTGCACAAGCGTGTATGTGAAAAATGCGTTAATTCCCATGCCGGGCACTACAACAATCGGTGATTTACCCCCAAAAGCCATCAGTAAACATCCTACAATGGATGTGAGCAATGTACCTACCATGGCCGCCTGCAACGGCATCCCCGCATCGGAAAGAATCTTGGCATTCACCATCACAATATAAACGACCGCAAAATAGGATATGGCGCCAGCCACAATTTCCTTCTTCCACTGATCTTCTGGTTCCATGCCCAGTTGTCTGGACAACCACCCGTGTTTCATTTGTTCTGTTCCCCTCTCACTTTTTATAAATTCAACTAAAGAATGTTTACACTTGCCACTCCGATGACAGAACAACCTTCCGATCGCTGTTATCCCCAGATTTTTTGCATTCCCTTATCTAAAGGGAAAATCCGGTGATAGCGTATGCTTCCGATGTAGCTTTCTTTCAGAAAGCTTATAGGCGAACACTTCGCTTCTCCAGCTTTTTTCTGTCCTCTCCGTTCTAGTATAAAAAGTTAAGTTGAGCCTATATGCTGCAAACCATTATATATGTATCATCATTTCGCGCAGCAAAACATATCATACACCGTTTTCAAAGTGAAGTACATGACGTAATCCTGACATATCGGCACCAAAAAACGCAGGTGCTCATCGCACCCGCGCTTCATCGGTTGATCTTATACAATGTCAATTGATATGATCTATTGTTTGCTTAAGCCTCTGACTTCTCCGCATTTTCAAGCAGATCTTTCACTGCAACACTGACCATAATCAGACCAGCTACAGGCGGGACAAAAGCGTTACTTGCCGGCGGCTGTTTCGCTTTGCGAATCTCCGGCGCATTCTCTGGAACGATCTTTTGCGTCACGTCTGCACGTGGCTTCAATGGCTCCTCGGTGGAGAATACTACCTTCACGCCCTTTTTGATGCCGTCTTTGCGCAACTTGGTGCGCACTACACGGGCAATCGGGTCCATGGACGTTTTCGAAATATCCGCAACCTGGAATTTCGTCGGGTCCATTTTGTTCGCAGCGCCCATGCTGGAGATGATCGGAATTTTGCGTTTAAGACACTCTTTAATGAGATGTATTTTGTAGATAATCGTATCGGAAGCATCCAGTACATAATCCAGATCGTACTTGAACAATTCCTCATACGTTTCCTCGGTATAAAACATGTTCAGCGCAATGGCGTCACATTCCGGATTGATCAATTTCACACGTTCTACCATCAAGTCGGCTTTTTTCTGACCTACTGTCGTGGTAAGTGCATGAATTTGCCGGTTGATGTTCGTGATATCCACTACATCTTTGTCAATCAGGATGATCCGGCCAACGCCGCTGCGGGCAAGTGCTTCTACAGCAATCCCGCCCACACCGCCGATGCCAAGTACGGCTACCGTGCTATTTCTGAGCGTATTCAGACCTTCTGGTCCAATCGCAAGCTCTGTTCTTGAAAATTGATGGAGCATTGAAAATCGATGCCTCCTTTATTTCTTTTCCGCGACAGGTTTACGGGCTACACGGATGTGAAGTTGTTCGAGTTGAGATCCATCTACTTCGGATGGTGCATTCATCAACAGATCAGTTGCACTTGCCGTTTTCGGGAAAGCAATGGTTTCACGCAGATTTGTGCGTCCTGCCAGCAACATCACGAGACGGTCCAGACCAAAGGCGATACCGCCATGTGGTGGTGTACCATATTCGAATGCTTCGAGCAAATAACCGAATTTATCATTAGCCACTTCTGGCGTAAGTCCGAGCGCAGCAAACATTTTTTCTTGTACATCACGCTTGTAGATACGCATCGAACCGCCACCAACTTCATAACCGTTCAGTACAAGGTCATAGGCTTGAGCGCGGATTGCACCCGGATCTGTGTCGAATAGATGTACATCTTCGTCTTTTGGACGTGTGAACGGATGGTGTTCCGCCACATAACGTTTCGCTTCTTCATCATAGCCGAGCAGCGGGAAGTCCACAACCCAAGCAAACTTGAATTTGCTGTCATCGATCAGACCGAGTTGACGTCCGATTTTCAGACGCAGAGCACCGAGAACATCAGCAACCACTTTTTTCGTGTCAGCGGAGAAGAGCAACAAGTCGCCTTCTTCAGCGCCTGTACGTTCTTTAACAGCTTCAATCTCTTCCGGCGTAAAGAACTTCACGATTGGCCCTTTGAACTCGCCGTCTTTCACTTGAATCCAGGCGAGACCTTTGGCACCGTAACGGGCAGCGAATGGTCCGAGGTCATCGATCTCTTTACGGCTCCATGTACCACAGCCTTTGGCGTTCAGTACTTTCACTTCTCCGCCTTTTTCAATGACTGAAGCAAATACTTTCACACCGCTGTTTGCTACGATATCGTTCATTTCCACCAGTTCCATGCCAAAACGCAGATCCGGTTTGTCGGAACCGTATTTACCCATCGCATCAGCATACGTAATCCGTTGGAAAGGCAGCTCCAGCTCAATGCCTTTCGTTTCACGCAGCAATTTCGCCATCAATTTTTCCATCATCGGCAACAGGTCATCTTGTTGCAAGAAGGACGTCTCGATGTCGACTTGAGTGAATTCCGGTTGACGGTCTGCACGCAAGTCCTCATCACGGAAACAACGTGCGATTTGGTAGTAACGCTCAAGTCCACCAACCATCAACAATTGTTTGTAGATTTGTGGGGATTGTGGAAGAGCGAAAAATTCACCTTCATGCACACGGCTTGGTACGAGATAGTCACGCGCACCTTCCGGCGAGCTCTTGGTCAAGATTGGTGTTTCTACCTCAACGAACTCTTCTCCGTCCAGATAATCACGGAACACTTTAGACGCTTTGGAACGCAGTTTTAATGTTTCGAACATTTCCGGACGACGCAGGTCCAGGTAACGATATTTCAAACGCAGGGATTCATCTACCTCAACGCCATCTTCGATGAAGAATGGAGGTGTTTTGGCTGCGTTCAACACTTCGATTTCGGTAATTTGAACTTCGATCTCGCCTGTTGGCAAGTTTTTGTTTACGGTCTCTGCATCACGTTTAACCACTTTACCTGTTACCGCAATGACATATTCACTGCGTACACGATCTGCGATTTGCAATGCTTCACCGGAATATGCCGGGTTAAACACAACTTGTACAATTCCGCTGCGGTCACGCAGATCGATGAAGAGTACGCCCCCCAGGTCACGGCGGGTCTGTACCCAGCCGTTCAATGTTACTGTTTCACCGATATGTGCGTTTGTTAATGCGCCGCAATGATGACTTCTTTTCATAACCAAACTCCTCTTATGTTAAATTTCCGTTCTGTGTAAGACAAGCTTGTAGCATGCCACCCACAATCCGGTTGCGTAAAGATTTATTATTCGAAAGGCATCCTGTCTCTGGAGATTACCATCCGTACAACCGGAATCCTTTCACCATAGCCACTTGCCGATTCTACAATTGTCATTCCATCTTAGGTTCTTAATTATTTCCGCGTACCGTAGCAACCAGATCATCCAGTTTCACGGTCTGCTGCTCACCTGTATCCATCGCTTTGAGTGAAATCTCGCCACGCTCCAGTTCGTCATCCCCAAGGATCGCCGTGTAGCGAGCTTTGAAACGGTCAGCCGATTTCATCTGTGCTTTCATCTTACGGCCCAGATAATCACGCTCACCAGATAAGCCGGATTGACGTAACTTGAACAAAAGTCGATTGACCTCACGATCCGCTGACTCACCAAGAGCGACGAAATATACGTCGAGCGGAGCCAGTGTAGTTACTTCAATATTCTGGTGCTCCAGAATGAGCTGAATACGCTCCAGACCAATACCAAAGCCGATGCCCGGCTGATCCGGTCCGCCAATATCGCCAACCAGACCGTTATATCTGCCGCCCCCACCAACGGTATCAATGGCTCCAATGCCTTGTGCTTTTAGCTCAAATGCAGTCAGGGTGTAATAATCCAGCCCTCTCACCAGACGGTTGTTCACCGCATAGTCTACGCCGAAATCGTCCAGGTACGCTTGTAGTTTAGCAAAATGACTCAATGATTCTTCATCCAGGCTGTCCAAGATGGACGGAGCCCCAACGAATTTATCCTGATCCACCTTACAATCCAGTACACGTAGCGGGTTACGCTCCATCCGGGACTGGCAGTCTTTGCAAAGCGTATCTTTCATTGGTCTAAGGAAACCCAGCAGTGTCTCGCGGTATTCCGCCCGACTAGTTGCATTCCCCACCGAGTTAATTTCCACTTTGACATCCTTTAGGCCAAGCTCCACACACAATTGATAACCAAGTGCAATAACTTCAGCATCAATTGCCGGATCAACTGCACCAAGAGCTTCTACACCGAACTGGTGGAACTGACGCTGACGACCAGCCTGCGGACGCTCATACCTGAACATCGGACCGATATAATACAGCTTGCTCACATCCGGTTCGCCATATAGCTTATTTTCTACGTAAGCACGAACTACGCCAGCTGTTCCTTCCGGACGAAGTGTCATACTACGATTGCCCTTGTCATCAAAGGTATACATTTCTTTCTCAACGATATCTGTCGTTTCTCCTACGCCGCGTACAAACAAAGACGTTTGCTCAAAGATCGGCGTGCGAATCTCGCGATAATTAAAACGTCGACACAGATCCCGTGCTTTTTCTTCTACATACTGCCACTTCTCCACTACACCAGGCAGCAAATCCTGCGTTCCTGTCGGTTTCTGAAAACCCATCTGTATCCCTCCAGCATTGATTTTCTCTGTAAACGTTAATTCTCAATGTACACTTGACCACTTCGATTGTAGTACCATCTTCCGATCGCTGTTATCCCCGGATTTTTTTTGATCCAATTTCAAAATGTTTAAAATCCGGGGATAAAGGCGAACGCTTCGCTTCTACAGATTGGTTCTACACTCTACGTTCCGGTGTACAGGGAGAATCAACGTGAAAACAAAAAAATCCCTCGCCCTGTGTGCTTATCAAAAGCAAACAAAGGGACGAGAGATTGTATATACATTCACCCGTGGTACCACCCACATTCCGGAAGCCTGAGCCTGTAGCCGTTCAGGTTATTGCTATTACGTCAGGATGTTTTCAATGCTACATCCAGATCAACAGCTCTTCCGCTCTACGTTTAACGCACGTCATGCGCAGGCCGGCTACTAAGATCCGCAGATTCTCTCTGCCTTGTTCGCCGTCTGTTCTCGGGGAAGTCATTCGTCCGCTCATCAAGAGAATCCTTACAGCCTTGGGGATTCCTCTCTGGTCATGTGGGTACGGAGTACTTGGTCCCGTCATCAAATCAGTCATATGTTTCAAAAAAAACGACTTTTGTTGACTACAGTCAACGTATTATTTTCTGATTGTAATGAACCGCAGTACTAAAGTCAAGGGCTAACATCCTAAGATAGAAAAAAAACAGAAAAAAATAACCTGCACACGGTGTGCAGGTTCAAAGGATATATAAAAAAAGGGGGTCATGTCTGTTATTATAAACGCACATTGTTAAAGGCTTGTGTTACTAATATTACAGTAATATTACAAAAATGATAGCGCTTTAATATCGGTTTTTCCCACAACATCTTTTCTTTTTCGCCAGCACATTTGCAGTATGCAACAAATCTTCGCATATAATTAAAAGCCCTTACGTCTTCCCGGCAATTGAAGACCGGGCAACGTAAGGGCTAGCTTAATATCTATTGATTTAATCGAGTTCTTCCACATAGGCATGGTTAGAGCGAAGCTTATGAACAATCGCATCATAATCCTCATCTCTTACTTTGGCAGACAGAACATAATGCAGGTCACTATAATCGGCCGAAGTCACATCTGAGGCATCCAGCATATCTCCGTCCTCGTTCACTCTGTTGCGGGGATCGCGTTCAGCGTCACGATTGACATCAGTGACAACTGGAATTACATTTTCGCTAGCTGGAACCCCAGGAGCTGCCCCTACACCCATAGCACCGTTCGTGCCTACACCACCAGCCGTATTATAAGGAACCAGTGGAACCATAACTCGTGTATCCCTGCCAATGGCAGCATCCAGTTGACCTACTTCAAGCTGCTCGGTATGGAACGTCAATAGTGAAGTTCTTGCACCCTCTGCCTCGTCCTCGGTTCGAAAATACGCCTGAATATGTTTTGCCATGTCAAACCCTCCTTTATGGAATAAAATATATCATTAGAATGCCATCAACGTATTCAGTTTACCCTTTAATGCTTATATTACTTTCATCAATTCACGAACAAATGCTGGTTCATCTTCAGGTGTACGGGAAGTAATGTAGTTCCCATCGACAACCGCTTCATGATCCTTGAAGTCGGCTCCTGCGTTGACCATGTCATCCTTGAGTGGAGGATAAGATGTAATTGTTCGTCCCTTGAGCAGATCTGCGCTAGCCAAAATTTGCGGACCATGGCAGATTGCAGCGATTGGTTTGTTAGCCGCATTGATTTCTGTAACAAATTTCAGGATATTTGCGTCTGTTCGCAAATTTTCCGGCGACGACCCACCCGGAATAACGACTGCATCATAATCTGACGCATGAACCTCTGAGATCGCTTTGTCTGTCGTATATGAAGCCTTGCCGCCCTTGCCTTGAAGCGTTTCGCCCGCTTTTAACCCGATAATGTGTACCTCATGTCCGGCCTTCTTCACCTCATCGTACGGAACCTTCATTTCTGAATCCTCAAACTCATTCGCAAGCAAAAAAGCAACTTTACTCATGATCTATGGTCTCCTTTCCGTATTCGAATGTGATTAAACCTAGAGAGATTAATTCTATCCTTGGCACTTCTTTTGTGCCTCGTTTTGTTATTACCCCAAGGAGAGACTTTTATAACAATCCATACATTTTGAATTGATTTTGCGACCTGCCTCCGAGATGAAATGTGAATCATAACAGCAAAAAGCCCCGGATTGTTAAACAACCGGGGTTTTGAGCATAACTATTTTGTTTTATTGAATGGTTGAGCTATGGTCGTGGATGATGCTCCTGCCTGTCTTTATCTGAAGTTTGCAACATCCACAATGTGGACACATGAGCAGCGGCAGAGCGGGCAAGTTGAAGTGACTCCGCCAGATTGCCAGGCATCATTAGCGGCTCGTTCTGGTTTTTGGTTACTTTTGCAGATTGGCGCATAATTAAGAGAAACTCCTTTGGTCAACAAAGTTACAACTACAATGTGATACCAACGTTTACTTCTCTCTCATTATGACCCCTTCACTGCGCATTTATGCGAATCTCAGTCTCGCGGAGGACTTTCTAACATAAGGGTAACCGGTCCCCAGTTCGTAAACGTAACATCCATCATCGCTCCGAAACGTCCCGTTTCCACCTGAATCCCTTTATCTCGCAACAACTGATTAAACGTTTCATACAAACGTTCAGCTGCTTCTGGACGAGCCGCCGCAACAAAGCTTGGGCGTTTGCCTTTACGACAATCACCATACAACGTAAACTGTGAAACGGACAAAACTGCACCACCTACATCCAGCAGGCTGAGATTCATCTTTTCCTGTTCATCCTCGAAAATGCGAAGCCCGCTAATTTTATCTGCCAAGTAGATCGCATCTTTCTCCGTGTCCTCATGAGTTATGCCTACAAGCAGCATTAAACCGGATTCGATTCTGCCTGTCAATTCATCTCCCACGGTTACTTGAGCCTCTTTACAGCGTTGTACCAGCACTCTCATCTTACGGACTCCTTACTGCATAATTCGGTGTACAGAATAAACATCCTTCACCCGTTTGATTCGTTCCACAACGGCATGCAAATGATCTGTATTACGAATCAGAATGGTGACGTGCACCAATGCTAATTTATTTTTATCCGTCCGTCCGGTGACAGCAGATATATTCGTTTTACTTTCGGAAACAGCCTGAAGCACCTCGTTGAGCAGTCCATTGCGATCATGACCTGTAATCTCAATATCGACACTGTAGCTCGATTCGATATTCTCTTCCCACTCGACTTCAATTACCCGTGCTGCCTCTTCTCCATCCGCACTTGTAGGGATATTTGGACAGTCACTGCGGTGCACAGAAACGCCGCGGCCGCGTGTAACATAACCGATAATGTCATCTCCAGGCACAGGGTTGCAGCACCTCGCAAAGCGAACCAGCAGGTTATCAATGCCTTTGACACGAATACCGTTGGTTGGTCTGTTTCTGCGTTCAGGAGCCGGCTTCAGTTCACGCATCTCGGAATTCAGTTCCAGCAGATTGGATTCTTCCTGCTCTTTACGGAGCTTCTCCGTTGCTTTTGTGACGATCTGAGCGGCTGTAATCCCGCCAAAACCAACCGCCGCTAACATATCATCGATATCATTAAACGCAAATTTCTTGGCCGCTTCCATTAGCTTGTCATCAGTCATCCACGCAGAAGGATCAAGTCCCATACGTTTCAGCTCTCGCTCGCAGCTCTCCCGGCCTTTTTCTACGTTCTCTTCACGACGTTCCTTCTTGAACCATTGTTTGATCTTCGCCCGTGCATGGGAAGATTTCGCAATTTTCAACCAGTCCTGACTTGGACCATAAGAATGCTTGGAAGTTAAAATTTCGATAATATCGCCCGTTTTGAGATGATAGTCGAGCGGAACAATTCGGCCGTTTACTTTGGCACCAATGGTTCGATTTCCCACCTCAGTATGAATGCGGTAGGCAAAATCTAGCGGTACGGAGCCACTTGGCAATTCAATAACTTCCCCTTTTGGCGTAAATACAAACACCAGATCGGAGAAGAAATCCATTTTGAGCGATTCGACAAATTCGGAAGCATCCTGCGCTTCATTTTGAAGTTCAAGAATTTCCCGGAAAAAGGTGATTTTATCTTCAAACTGAGGCCCTGCCGCAGTTCCTTCTTTATAAGCCCAGTGTGCCGCGATACCAAACTCGGCTGTACGGTGCATATCCCAGGTACGAATCTGCACCTCGGTTGGCTCCCCGTTAGGCCCCACCACGGTTGTATGCAAGGACTGATACATATTGGCTTTTGGCATGGCAATATAATCCTTGAATCGTCCAGGCATCGGCTTCCATAATGTGTGGATAATGCCGAGCGTAGCATAACAATCCTTGATATTATCCACAATAATACGAATCGCAAGCAGGTCATAAATCTCGTTAAACTGCTTGTTCTTGGTCGTCATTTTTTTGAACACACTATAGATATGTTTCGGGCGGCCAGACAAGTCTGCTTGAATGCCCATCTCTTCGAGCTTACTTGTAATACCGTCCATTACCGTGTCGATGTACTGCTCACGTTCTGCACGTTTCTTATGCATCAGATTTGCAATACGGTAGTATTGTTGCGGATTCAAATAACGGAGGGCGATGTCCTCCATTTCCCATTTGATCGCAGAGATCCCCAAACGGTTTGCAATCGGACAGAAAATCTCCAGTGTCTCATACGAGATCCGGCGCTGGCTCTCTTCCGACTGAAATTTGAGGGTCCGCATATTATGCAGACGGTCAGCCAATTTAATCACGATGACACGGATGTCCTGCGCCATGGCGATGAACATTTTGCGGTAGTTCTCGTTCTGCTGTTCTTCCTTGGAGCGAAACTGGATGCGTTCCAGCTTCGTCAAGCCGTCAACAAGCATGGCACACGTATTGCCGAAATGAGTGCGGATCTCTTCAAGCGACACCGTAGTGTCCTCTACTACATCATGAAGAAGTGCTGCAATAATGGAGATGGTGTCCATCTGCATATTCACAACAATGTCGGCAACCGCAAGCGGATGCAGAATATACGGTTCTCCCGATTTTCGCGTCTGTCCGTGGTGAGCCTGATCAGCAAATTCGTAAGCTTCTCTTATGCGCACCAGATCGGGTTCTTTGATATACGCCCCGGCCTTCTCGAGTAATTGCTCTATGCCCATTCTGATCTGTTCCGTGTCCTTTCTATACAAAATGGAACCCGTGACAATACATCAACACAGGTTCCCCGTAAAAGTAATTTCCTATAATTATGACGCCTTGCCCGTTTCCCGTCAACTGCTGACGAATAAGAGCGTTTATCCAATTTTTAAAAAGTCTCAGTTGTTATCCATTATTGCCGATAATTGCTGAAATAGAAGGGAAATTTGAGAAAATAAGTGATTTACAGTCCAATCCTGAAAATTGTTATTGCTAATTTGAAAGAAACTCTGTAATCTATTGAAAGTTTGTGTATCGGAAAAGGAGATGAGATTCGTTGCAACGCGAAATTCAAGTTAATCAGAAGATGCCTTTTGGCCCAGGTGCATTATTGAGTTTGCAACATTTGTTCGCTATGTTTGGCAGTACAGTACTTGTACCTAACTTGTTCGGAGTGGACCCTAGCATGATTCTGTTGATGAACGGAATTGGTACGCTACTGTACATTCTGATGTGTAAAGGAAAAATCCCCGCATATCTCGGATCAAGCTTTGCTTTTATTGCACCGGTTATGGCTGTTTTGAAAGGCCATCCAGAGAATGGTTACTCCATGGCTCTCGCAGCTTTTATCGTAACAGGAGTTGTGTTCTGCCTCGTAGCACTCATCATTAAATATGCCGGCACAAGCTGGATTAATGTTGTATTTCCTCCAGCAGTAATGGGCGCGATCGTTGCCTTGATTGGTCTGGAGCTTGTACCTGTCGCCGCCGGAATGGCGGGTCTCATTAATTCTGATCCTGTGAACAACCCCGGTTGGGTTCCTCAAGCCAAACCTATTATTTTATCCATGGTCACGTTAGGAATCACCGTCATCGGTGCTGTAACCTTCCGCGGCTTTCCTAAAATTATTCATATCCTAATCGGTATTGTGTCCGGTTATGCCCTCGGGTACTTTTTAAAAGAAGTGAACACAGATAAAATTGCTAACGCAGATTTCCTCTCTCTGCCAACTATAACTACACCTACATTTGATTGGTCCGTCATCTTCACGATTTTACCGGTAGCACTCGTCGTTATCGTCGAACATATCGGGCATCTACTTGTCACCAGTAGCATTGTGGGCAAAGATTTGTCCAAAGACCCTGGACTGCATCGTTCCTTGCTTGGTAATGGTGTGTCTACAATTCTATCCGGTTTCGTGGGGTCCACACCGAATACAACATATGGCGAAAACATCGGTGTTATGGCTCTGACTCGTGTCTACTCCATTTATGTTATCGGTGGTGCAGCGGTCATTGCCATCCTGCTCTCTTTCTCCGGCACGTTCTCAGCACTTATTGCGAACATTCCAGTACCGGTTATGGGTGGTGTCTCCCTGCTTCTGTTCGGAGTCATTGCGGCTTCCGGTCTACGCATCTTGGTTGAACAAAAAGTGGATTTCGCCAAACCAACAAATCTGCTCCTGACTACACTCGTATTAGTTATCGGACTTAGCGGTACGGAAGTTTCCTTCTATGGTGTACATCTGAAAGGCATGGCGCTGGCTACGATTGCCGGAATGCTTCTCAGTCTGTTGTTCAAATTGTTTGAGGTACTTGGTTTATTGAACGAAGACAGTAAGAAACAACCAATTATCGAAAAAACACCTGACTAAGCATCACATGAAAAGAATGCAAGTTCGGGTGTGCTTTATCTCAATGTAGAGAACGTATTTCTTCTTCAAAAAAAGTAAATTCAAAAAGCCTGCCTCCCCAACTTAAGACGTTGGAGAAGCAGGCTTTTTGCTAATCATTAATGCTGTATATAATTTCCCGGGAAACTTGGGAAGTCAACTTTCATAACTCACAGCAACTCATAAGTTGATTTACGTTTAGTAGTTCATCAACGTAAATACACTCATATTCTCAGGCAATTTGCCGCGGCCATTCAGATCTGTCAATTCAATCAGGAATGCAGCACCTACCACATTACCGCCCAATTGTTCAATCAGATTAATGGAAGTTGCAATGGTTCCACCCGTTGCGAGCAGATCATCTGCGATCAGGACATTTTGCCCTTTCTCGATTGCATCTGTATGCATTGCAAGTGTATCCTTGCCATATTCGAGATCATACCCTGCTTCGATTGTCGCTCCAGGCAATTTTCCACTTTTGCGAATTGGAGCAAAACCAACGCCAAGAGCGTATGCCAGTGGGGCGCCCACAACGAAACCGCGTGCTTCAGGTCCAGCAATGACATCAATTTTCAGTTCAGATACCATCTGTTTCAGTTCATTGATCGCATTGCGGTACATTTCTCCATCTTTCAACAATGTTGTAATGTCCTTGAAGCTGATTCCCGGTTGTGGAAAGTCAGGAATGACACGAATATACTCTTTAAAATCCAAAATAATCTCCTCCTAAAATAAATACACAAACTTCCATCTAAGATACGCCCTTCATCCGGGATACCATCCATTGTGTCAGTTGAGGTGTAGCTGCATCTAGCATCACCTGTTCTGTCTCGGCCATGTTTTCCAGCGCCTGATAATGACGTGCTGAAGTTAAATCACGTTTTGGCGGGCTTTCCGCAACCACGATTTTGCCGTCCTTCCGAGTAATGAAGGCCAGCTCTTCAAAAACATCAAGCATCATCGTGATCATACGCGTAGAACAACCACACTGACGACTGAGCACAGGAGTTATCTCTTGTTCCTCCACAGGTTCCGCTTTCCATTTGAACACCAGCATATAAAATCGCTTAAACAGTTCTCTGGAAGGCATCTGAAGTCGGTCTCGACGGTTGCCTGATCCATGCAGAAGGATGATATTCTCAGCTCCGCTGAACAAAGCCAGCATTGCATCAAGTTGTTCCGGAGTTTCCGGCGTATCAAACACAAATAACGTCCGGACTTCTTCCTGCCCATACTGCTCTGCGGCAGCATTACACGGAAATAACCCGACCTTTCTATCATATACCCAAAGGCACGGTTCATACAATGAATTTCCCTCAGAAACATTGGTTTCTTTTCGAACAATGGCCCCAATCGACCCCGCTTTATATCGCAGATGTACGTCAAGCGCACTCAGGAAGTGCTTCATTGCGATCAGCGGCTCAGCATGTCCACGCATATCAAACACTTGTGACCCAGGAACGTGGATGTCCTGAAGCATCATCTGTGGCTTTCTCATGCCATTCCATTCATTGATCGACAGTTCCCCCATCACATCGATGACAGAACCGGGGGAGAGAAATTCAGCCAGTGCTCCCTTACCAAAAGCAACAGTTTCCAACTGCTGACCGTCTTGTTCAAGAACCAGCTTCAAATGGCGCTTTTCCCGCCCCATGGTTCTGGTTTCCTTGACAGTCACCTTTCTCAATACAAAACGTGGCGATGGATTACTCATACCAAACGGCTGTAATCGGTCAATCTCCTGAATCACCTTGAGGGGCACATCACTAATTCTGCATTCATCATCAGCCAAGCGCTGAGGTACAAAGTCTTCTTCTGTTAGTACCGTCGCGGCATATTCATTTAAGCCCGCCTCAAGCTCTTCCAATTGATCACGATGCAACGTCATTCCTGCAGCCGCAGGATGTCCACCATAATGATCCATACTGTTTTTGTTCACGGTAAGTGCCTCATAAATATCCAGACCCTCAATGGAACGCGCGGATCCTTTGCAGATGCCACTCTCGGGATCAATTCCCAGAATTAGTGTTGGACGATAGTATCGCTCCAGCAACTTGGAAGCCACAATGCCGACTACACCGACATTCCACCCTTCACCCGCCAGTACGATAACATCCGGCACAGCTCCGGAACGTTGCTCAATTTTCTGTTCCAGTTGTGCTGTCGCTTCCTGTAGAATACCCTCCACGACTTGTTGCCGCTCTCGATTGAGTAGATCCAGCTGTCCCGCAAGGGTATGAGCTTCATCCAAATCTTCCGTCGTGAGCAGCGATACCGCTCTTCCCGCATGATCTAATCGGCCGCTAGCATTAATACGTGGAGCCATGGCAAAAGCAATGTTAATGGATGTCACCTGGCTTTGATCCACACCACTAATCTCAAGTAAGGCACTAACTCCAGGAAGTTTGGAACCTCTCATAGATTCAATCCCGTAACTGACGATCACCCGATTCTCGCCCTCAAGCGGCATCAAATCAGCTACCGTTCCAATCGCCGCAATCTCCATCCATTCACCTGGTACCTCACCGATCAATGCCTGAGCAACCTTCAACGCTACACCAGCCCCAGCCAGGCCCTTGAACGGATACGGACACCCCGGTAGTTTCGGATTTATCAGTGCGTACGCCTCTGGCAAAATCTCAGGGGGTTCGTGATGATCCGTGACAATCACTTCGATCCCCAGTGTCGCAGCATAAGCAATCTGTTCTACAGCACTGATTCCCGTATCGACAGTAATAATTAATGTAACCCCTTGTTGTTGAGCCCAGTCCAAAGCATGATTATGAAGACCGTAACCTTCATTCGAGCGATGAGGAATATAGATATCGTATGAGGCCCCCAAATGACGCATCAGATGGATCATGAGCGATGTACTGGATACTCCATCGGCATCATAATCTCCATAAATTAAAATATGTTCTTCTCGCTCCAATGCCAGCTTGATTCGAGGAATGGCCTCACACATGCCTAGTAGCAGATAAGGATCGTGCATCTGATTCAAATCAGGATGTAAAAAACGTTCTGCCCCCTCTTCATTGTGCACACCTCGGCTTACAAGCAAACGTCCTACTAGAGGGGAAACGGAAAGCGCCTGCGATAGTGCCGCAGCCGCCTCCAGATTGATATGTGGTGTATTCCACCGATATTGCGAATATAGCAACGCTAACGCTCCTTTCCTGATCTACGAGATCCCAGCGCCATCACTGAATTAATGTCGCTTCATGATCAGGCAGTTCATGATTGGATTTATAAGGATATCCAGGATCATAGGGTATAGCCTGGATCTGAACTTCTTTTACATGACTAAAACGTGTTAACAGCAATGTCTTGGCTCGGTTTGCAATTTCTTGCGCCTCCAATATGGAGATTCTGGGATTCACACTAACAACTAACTCAATGGTAACATCATGTTCCTGCTCCCGTGCAACCAAATGTTCAATCGTGATAATACCGTATACCCGTTGTACTGTTTCTTTGTAGTCCGTAGCATCCTCCTGCTCAAGTTCTTGAACAAGTGAACCATAGACCGTGTCTACAATCATTCGATACCCTTTATACAAAATGAAACCAGAAGCAATAAGAGCAGCGGTTGGATCGAGGTACAACAGCAGACTCAAACCGGTTTCTTCCCCTGCCATCGCGCCGATAATACCTATTAAAACCGCTAGTGAACAATATAATGCACGTCGGTGTTGCAAGGCATACGACATAGCTTGGGACTGATTTCGTTTACGGAAATATCGGTACTGAAATTGAAATATAGCTTCTTTCACAGCTAACGCAGCAACAGCTACCAAAAGAACAGACTTTCCAGGTGCTTCGAGTTCACCACTCGATAGGCTGCTTAATGCGGAGATAGCCAGCTGTAGGCCTCCCATCAAAATAAGCACCGCTAGCAGAACCGTCATGCCCGGTTTCGCAGCCCTTGCATGTTCTCTTAGCCGCTCCTTTTGTATCTTGCCTTTGGGTTGTACAGATCGTGAGGGAAAAAGAGCAACCAGAGAAGAGGCAGCTTCAGAGGCAGAATACAAACCATCGGCCAGCAAAGATTTACTATTCGCCATGTATCCTACTCCTGTTTTGATGACTGCAAGTGCCAAGTTTCCGACGATCCCGCTCCATGTTGCCGCTTGTGCGGACCGACCAGCTTCTCTTGTCATGTTGATTCCCCCTTAATTCTGTACTTAACGTTGCAAAACCGCGCCTGGCAGACGCGGCTTTACATTCCGATGTTTAGTTAGAAGCTTTTGCCGCTGTTTTAGGTTTGCTAATTTGTTTACCTTTAAGCACCAACCAGAGTGGAGCAGCAATGAAGATTGAAGAATAAGCACCGAACAATGTTCCGATGACCATTGCAAGTGAGAACATACGAATGGACTCTCCACCAAAGATGAACAAACAGATTGAAGCAGCAAATACCGTAAACGTTGTGTTCAATGAACGGGTCATCGTTTGAGCCAAACTATGATTCACAACCTCACGTAAATCAGCTTTTGTTGTCTTTTTGGCAAAACGCAGATTTTCACGAATCCGGTCAAAGATAACGATGGTATCGTTGATCGAGAAACCGACAATCGTCAGCACTGCTGTAATAAAGGTCAAATCCACTTCCAATCGGAAGATGGAGAATACACTGATAACGACAAAAGCATCATGGAAGAGTGCAATAACAGCTGCAAGACCAAAGCGCCATTCAAAACGGATAGCCACATAGATCATAATCCCGATACTCGCAATGAGAACGGCATAGATCGCGTTGCGCTCCAGTTCCTTCGCCATCTCCGGATCAACGGTGTTGACCTCATAAGAAGCTGTGGAGTCCAGCTTGCTAAATTCCTGCTTGAATTTGCTCTCCATATTTTCATCCAGTACATTGGAAAAACGAACATTGACCCGATCTGCGCCAGGCGTGATGTGTACATCACCTTCATTTACACCCATGTTCTTGATGATTGGATTAATTTGCTCTGTAGTAATCGCTTTGGATACCGTAATATCTACGTTGGAACCTGATTTGAAATCAACTGCGTAATTAAGCCCCAGTCCGAGAATACTTACGATCCCCGCCACCGTCAAAATGATCGAAAAGATATAGGCAAATTTACTGCCTTTTACGTAATCATAATTCCAATTAAAGCGCACGAATTTCACTCTCCTTCACTCCGAAATACTTAGGCTTCTTGACTACGTTACCCCTTACAAGCAGGACTAACAGGAAGCGGGAGAAGAAAATATTCGTGATGATACTGGTCACAATATCGAAAATCAGTACGAGCGCAAAACCTTTAACTGCACCAGTACCCAAGAAGAACATTACAGCTGCCGCAATAATGGTTGTGATATTGGAGTCAATAATCGTACGGAAGGAATGTTTACCGCCGGCTTTAACGGATGACAAAATGGATTTGCCGCTACGCATCTCTTCCTTAATCCGTTCGTACGTAATGATGTTTGCATCAACCGCCATACCTATACCCAGAATGAAGGCCGCAATCCCCGGTAGGGTAAGCACGAATTCTCCAAGATAGAAAATGGCAAGGACTAACCACGTATGGGTGATCAGTGCAAAGCTCGCGATGATACCTGGGATGCGATACAGTCCAATCATGAAGATCAGGATGATGACAGAGCCAATCAAACCGGCTTTGATCGTCTGATCCAGAGACAACTTACCGAGCGTTGCGCCTACGCTTTGGGAGTATTTCTCCGTAAGTTTCAGCGGCAGTGCACCCAGGTTAATAGTATCACGAAGCTGATTCGCTTCTTCACGTGTATAGGAACCTGAGATTTGAGCGGATCCGTCAGTCAATTGTTGTCTAACTTCGGGTGCTGACAGCAATTGATCATCCAGATAGATCGCAAGAGGTTTATTGATCAGACGTTTTGTGATTTCAGAAAACTTGGCTTTGTCTTTTACTTTAATGTCGATCATCGGCTCATTTAATTGAGTGAAGACAACTTTGGCCGCATTTTCGACAAACTCATTACCGCGAAGCTCAATTTTGGAGTACTCGCCTTCTTTGTCATCCGGTGCTTTACTACGGAATGTCAGAACAGCGGGTTCTTTCATTTTGGCTCTAACCTCAGCCTCATCTGTAACCCCTGCCAGTTTCAACCGAATCCGGTTGGTTCCTTCTGTAGTTACTTCCGGCTCACTTGTTCCGAGCGCATTGGCTCGGCTTTCGAGGCTTTTGGCTGTTTGCACCAAGGAAGCTTTGCTGAGTTGTTGCCCTGCTTCGAGCGGCTCTGCTTCATATAAGATCTCGTAGCCTCCTTTTAAATCAAGGCCCAAGCGTATATTTTTGAGCAGCTCCGGGCTTGTACCCACCATAACCCCTGTGGTGACAAGCACGACCAGAATGAAACTGATAATTCTTTTCATGCCGTTCCTAGATCCCCTTTCGTTCTCAATATTCCTATTATAGCGATGCCGTAAAAAGCAGTCAATTTTCAACAAAAAAGATCCCTTTCAACTAGAAAGTGGACCCCCGGTATGCAGACACCGTCATAAAGTTCATAAAGCTTGTTGCTTTCAGTGACAATATGTCGTTCACCAGTTGGTGAAGCGGTGGAATACCCTGTTTTTCGTATTTATGACTGACACAATTCCAGACATCTTGGCTGGTGACATATTCGTAACCGACAAGCCTTAATTCCTCCGCCTTACTTCGGCAGAGTATCTCTATTGACTGTTCCAACTCCACATCATTCATTTCTTCCAACGGGGAGCCTCCCTTCTTACATCCGAGCCTTTATGCGGCACCAATACTACATCATTCGACCTCACCCTTTCATATTCCTTCTTCTCGTTTATGGTTCTTTTTGTTAATCGTGTCCAAGTTGTCATGAGATGATGAAAGACCGGCATAGGATGAAGTACAACGGCTTTGTCCCATTAATGAGATAACCAGTACCTTCAATGAGGATAACCTGTACCTTCAACCGGGAAAGAGGGGTAGTTTTGAAGAAACAGACATTTATTCAGGGGGCCATGATCCTGCTCGCGGCAGGCATTATCAACCGGATTCTCGGCTTCATTCCACGAATCGCACTGCCACGAGTAATCGGTGCAGAGGGTGTAGGTATCTATCAACTGAGCTATCCCTTTTTCATCGTGCTGGTGACACTGATTACCGGAGGTATTCCTTTAGCTGTGGCCAAGCTTGTCGCCGAAGCCGAGACGGGTGCTAACCGTTATTCGCCACAACGTATTTTGCAGATCAGCCTTAGCTTCACGCTTACTCTCGGTGTCGTTTTTATGTTTTTATGCATCCTGTTTGCCCCTTGGATCACCCAATATGTCCTCACAGATGAGCGCGTATATCATACGTTTGTCAGTATGAGCCCCATGATTGCTATAATCGCAGTTTCAGCGGTGTACAGGGGGTATTTCCAAGGTAAGCAAAATATGATGCCTACAGCGATTTCATCCATTACTGAAACCATCATCCGTATCATTTTTGTGATCTGGTTTGCATGGCTTTTGTTACCTAAAGGGATTGAACATGCAGCCGCTGGGGCAATGCTCGGTGCTATGGTTGGGGAACTCGCCGGTATGCTGGTTCTGCTGTGGAATTATGCAAAGTTTAAAAAAGAATTGCCTCTTTCTCGTCGTAGTCGTATAAAGCAGGTTCCTTCTCCTTCATCAGAGTCTTTACAAGATGACCATTCCAAAGTGCTAGAGAAAGATGAGTTTTCTACAGCGTCTGCCTCTTCCCAGAGAGGATTGATCCGCCGTTTACTGGCTATATCTGTCCCTGTTACAGCAGGTCGTCTTGTCGGTTCTTTATCCTATCTCGCTGAAACGATCGTGACAGCCCAGAGCCTCGCCATTGCCGGTATTGCTAAAGGGCTAGCTACAGCTCAATATGGTGCATTACAAGGAATGGTAATCCCACTGTTGCTACTTCCGGGAGCACTGACTTCTTCTCTCGCAACATCACTCGTGCCCTCTCTGTCAGAAGCTTCAGCCAATGGTGACCGTGCGCTCATTCATAAAAGAATGCACCAGGCTCTGCGGCTAGCTCTAGTCACTGGTGCACCCTTTTCTGTTTTTATGTATGTGCTTGCCGAACCGATGTGTCTGCTGCTCTATGATGATGCATCGATTGGAAGCATGCTAAAGCTGATGGCTCCTTTTGCCTTGTTTATCTATATTCAAGCTCCACTACAGGCTGCGCTGCAGGCGCTCGACCGTCCGGGTAAAGCATTATTAAACACGTTTATCGGTGCTGTCATCAAAATTTCATTAATTCTGATGCTGGCTTCGCAGCCCGAATACGGTATATTCGGTGCCGTTATTGCCATCTGTATTAATTCGATGGTTGTAACTTTGCTACACGCGGGCAGTGTGCGCCGGTTATTAAATTTTCGTTTCAAGCTGATGGATTGGGTCAAAACCGGAGCTGGCATGTTCATCATGGGTGCTGCAACCTTGCTTATCTATGAACACACAGCTGCGCTATTTCCGTTCTGGTTTCGAATGATCCTTGCGACTTCCGCCGGTCTGCTTGTTTACTTTATGGTCATGGGTTTAACCAAAATGATCGACTTTCATGACCTATCACGTGCTCCCCTCATTGGCTCATGGTTCAAACGTCGATCTGAAAAAAAATAGTTTTATTTTTTGTCTTCACGAGCACTTATATATAACTTGCCATTGTGATCAATTGAGCATATAAACACATCTTTAAAATCGTTAATGCCTTTTTGTTGAATTTGATTTTTTAACCAGAAACGTGTTTTCTCGATCATTTCCAAATTCTCATCCTGTACTTTCCCATCCATAATCAGGGGCACGGGTAAACCCTCATATTTAATGTTGGGGAAACCTTTCAGCTTAACATTTTCTTTTTGCCGTGCAGATGAATTGGAAGAACCGGAACTGGAAGTAGAGCCATCAGAGCTCTGATCTTTCGGAAATACAGTCAATTTCCCGGTTGTTTCAAGGAGCGCAAAATCTACATCACCGATGCTGTCAATATTTTGTTCCCGAAGCTGCAGTAACAGATCATCCAGATTGTAACGTTGCTTGCGCATTTCATCACGATGAAGCTTGCCTTTGGAGATTAAAACCGTAGGTTTTCCATCGATCATCAGACGAAGCTTGCGGCTTTTCAACCCGACATAAGCCATCCCGATTTGCATAACAATGACGGTCAGCATCGGAGCAATACCATGAGATAGCGGTTTTTTGATATCCTCAATCACAAAAGCAGCCATCTCGGCAAGCATGATGGACACGACCAGATCAAACATAGATAACTTGCCGATCTCACGTTTACCCATCACACGAATAGCGCAATACACCAGGAAATACATGAGTATGGTTCGATATATGTGAGGGCCAAAATCAGTGAAATTCATAACAGGAACCTCCTTCGAATTTCAGCATTGTACAGAGATCTGAAGTGCAATCCCTATTTTGACCTGAACCTCACATGCTCATGCAGAAATAATCCGTTCATTTAATGGAAATCGGTTCATAAGTCAGAAGGCTTGACCATACACTGTAATAATTTCAAACTTGTACAAGGGGGTTGCTTTATGCAATTGATTCGCCGCTTATTCTCATTTCGGATGTCCAACCCAATTCTGTCTGGCCTCTGTCACGCTTTTGTCTGGATGTTTATCGGAGCATTAATACTTTCTTTCTTCCTGTGGATGAGCGGCATGCGAGAACAGGATCTTTCCACCTATACCTATGTTGTTCACGTTTTGTCATTGCTCATCGGTGGTTTCATTGCGGGGAAACGTTCGGGTGAGAAAGGATGGTATTACGGTGGCTTCACAGGGATCGTTTATGGGCTTCTCGTGTTGCTCATCGGATTCTTGGCACTGGACGCTTCATTTAACTGGAAAGACAGCTTGCAACTCCTTAGCGCATTCTTTATATCGGCTCTTGGCGGCATCTTTGGAGTCAACACACAACGCTCATAATCAACTCACAAAAAAAAGAGAACCGGATCTACTTCAGATCCGATTCTCTGTTCGGGAATATGCCCGCGCATATTCTCATCTTCTCATCATGTATACCATTATTCAGCCGTTTCACGACTTACAGCGCTGCTAATCGCATTACGGTCAAACGTAAGCTTGGTAACGTCATTTACACGCAATACCACCACGTCGTCTGTAATTTCAGCAATCGTACCGTGAAGACCACCGATCGTTACAATTTTATCGCCTTTTTTCAACTGGCCCAACATCGCATTGCGTGCTTTTTGCTTTTTGTTCTGTGGGCGAATCATCAGGAAGTAGAAAATCGCGACCATCAATACCAAAGGTACGATCAACGAAAAAATTCCACCACCAGGATTTGCAGCTTGAGCAGTCATTGCTTGAAACATCAAAACTCCCCCTTATCGACTATACGTACAGTTACTGCTTGTTGCATAGGCTCCGCAAAAACCTCAATTAGAAACCTTTGTCATTGTCATGCAGACCATATTGATCGAAAAATTCATCCCGGAAATCAAGCAAACGATCTTCCATTATGGCTTTACGCACATTGCGCATCAAGTTCTGTAGGAAATGAAGATTATGGATCGTTGTGAGACGCAAGCCAAACGTTTCATCTGCTTTGATCAGATGGCGCAAGTACGCTCTGGAATAGTTGCTGCAAGTGTAGCAATCACATTCCGGGTCAAGCGGCCCAAAATCGGTTGCAAACTTGGCATTGCGAACGACCAGACGTCCCTGACTTGTCATCGTTGTTCCGTTACGGGCAATCCGGGTTGGCAACACGCAGTCAAACATGTCCACTCCACGAATCGATCCCTCAATCAATGCATCGGGTGAACCTACCCCCATCAAATACCTTGGTTTATTGGAAGGTAGCAAAGGCACCGTGTAATCCAATACGCCATACATCAAATGTTTCGGTTCTCCAACACTCAGTCCACCAATAGCATACCCCGGGAAATCCATGGAAGTCAAATCAGCCGCGCTTTGACGACGGAGATCCTCGTGCATGCCACCCTGTACGATAGCAAACAATCCTTGATCATGCGGACGGGCATGACTTTCAATACAACGCTCCGCCCAGCGAGTTGTTCTTTCGAGTGATTTCTTAACGTATTCGTATTCAGCTGGATATGGAGGACATTCATCAAATGCCATCATAATATCTGAGCCCAGAGCATTCTGGATTTCCATAGCCACTTCCGGGGAAAGGAACTTTTTGTCACCGTTCAGATGGGAGCGGAAATGTACGCCCTCTTCGGTAATTTTACGCATCTCACTAAGGGAGAACACCTGAAAACCACCGCTATCTGTCAAAATAGGCCGATCCCAGTTCATGAACTTGTGCAGACCGCCAGCTTGACGGATAATTTCATGACCCGGTCTCAGGAACAAATGATACGTATTACTCAGAATAATCTGAGCATCCATTTCCTTCAGTTCTTCGGGACTCATCGTTTTTACCGTTGCTTGAGTGCCGACCGGCATGAACGTTGGAGTCTCAATAACACCATGAGGTGTATGCACACGTCCCAGACGCGCACCTGATTGTTTACACGTTTTGATATGTTCGTACGTAATTGCTGCCATTGGTTATAATCATCCTCTAAAAGTTAATCGGTTTATTAATAAATCAACATTGCATCGCCAAAGCTAAAGAAACGATATTTCTCCTTGATGGCTTCCTCATAAGCATGCATAATGTGTTCTCGGCCTGCAAGAGCACTAACAAGCATCACCAGTGTTGATTTGGGCAAATGAAAATTCGTTAGCATTCCGTCAATCACCTTGAAGGAGTAGCCAGGATAAATGAAAATGCTCGTCCAGCCGCTACTTTCCTGCAATACACCATCTTCAAATTTACTTCCTACCGTCTCCAGCGTTCTGCAACTGGTGGTGCCCACTGCAAAAACCTTATTACCACGCTCTTTCGTCTGATTAATCAGTTCAGCCGTTTCCTGTGATAAAGAATAATACTCCTCATGCATAACATGATCCTCAACCATATCAACAGACATCGGTCTAAATGTACCAAGCCCAACATGTAGGGTAATAAATCCAACATTCACATCTTTAGCCCGAATCTGTTCCAGCAACTCATCCGTAAAGTGTAAACCTGCTGTCGGTGCAGCTGCAGAACCTTCGTGTTTGGCATATACCGTCTGGTAACGCTCTCGATCATCCAGCGTTTCCTTGATATAGGGTGGTAGTGGCATCTCACCAAGGCGATCCAAAATCTCTTGGAAAATACCATTGTACTCAAACGTTAACGTACGTGCGCCCATCTCGCCTACTTCATTAATGACAGCCTTTAATTCATCGCTAAACACAATGACAGAGCCAGCTCTCAGCTTTTTGCCCGGCTTGACGAGTGCCTCCCACTTATCACCTTCGACGTTTTTAAGCAAAAGCACCTCGGCTTTTGCCCCTGTGTCCGCTTTAGTACCAAACAGGCGGGCAGGCAATACACGTGTATCATTCAGAATCAGTGTATCTCCAGGCTGCAGTACATCGATAATATGAGGGAAATGGTGATGGGCAACTTCCCCTGTCTCTTTGTTTAAAGTCAGCAGACGAGAAGCGGTACGATCCAGCAACGGTGTCTGAGCGATTAATTCCTCTGGTAACTCAAAATCATATAAGTTCACATTCATGTTCTATTCATTCCTTAAGGCTTTGATATTCTTTTTCACTTTAATATAAGCTAAACTAAAGATTTTCACACGGAACACTACGATGACAGAACAACCTTCCCATCGCTGTTATCCCCGGATTTTTTTATCTCCCTTTCCCAAGGGGAAAATCCAGTGATAAAGGCGACCGCTTCGCTTTCTCAGGTTTTTTCTGTCTTCTCCGTTTATGTGTAAATAAATATAGTTGAGCTTATATAAATCATTGTCTTTTATTCCTTAACAATAGTTGCGTTTTGATAATAGTGTTTCAATATCGTCTGGTAATCATACCCTTCGTCAGCCATACCCTTGGCGCCCCATTGAGATAAGCCAAGTCCATGTCCATTCCCTTGACCAATAAACATAAAGGTCTGGCCTTGTGTCACGGCTCTCGCTTGACCATCTGCACTCATCACAACAAGTGCGTTGCTGGATGAGGTGCCTGTGCCTGAGGCAGACAATATTGAAGCGCCCTGTGATCCGGTTTTGCTGACTTTTTGACCGTCAGCGCCTAATACAGTATAACTTCCGGTCCCTGCAATATCAAATAAAGTGCTTGGTAATCCGCCGAGTGCAGAACGATACGTATCCGCATATTTAACAGTCAACGGTTGCCCGTTGGCCGTAACTTCCAGTGCTCGTCCGGAAGGTCCTCGCTTGGTTACTTCCAACGTTGATATGGAAGCTGGGGCGGCTACAGTTGTCTTACCTTGCAATGTCTTGACCAGTTGTGCCGAAGTAAACGGCCCTCTCACCCATGCATAATCATTGGATTGAGCCACTTTTGCCAATACAACAACTTCCGTTCCAGGATTGATTTTGGCAACTGGCTCAACATTGGATTGAATGAGCGGGATCGGTCTAAGATTTGTATTTTGAGCCGTTACGGTTGCTTTGGAGAGTCCAGCATCCGTCTTCGTTGTTAATTCTTTTACATTGTCCTCACGAATATATCCGCTCACACCTGAACTCATCAGCACATGATACCATGTATGCAGTCCAGCCTGCGCAGACAGATCGCCACGACTGTCCACATTTGTAAATACGCCTGCCCCACCGTTCCACACTTCAGAAGGATGAGCCGTTTGCCCTCCAGCATTAGATGAAAATACAGCTTCTACAATTTTGCCTTCGCTTTTGAGCACTTCTCCAGCCGTTGCATCCACCGCACTCGTTACTTTGTCATTCTCAGAGTTCATTCCATTGTATGCCTGACTCAGTGTGGTATCCACAACATTGGCGATCTTGAAACGCTCGCCCTGCTGGAGCGCATAGGAACGGGCAGCCACTGCCTGCACTTTAAGTGCTTCAGTTGGCCAAGAAGAATACACTTCTGCGCCAACAACCGAGTACAAGTACTGTTCCAGTGGCACGACGTTAACTAAAGCTAGATCCCCATTAACGATGCTGATCTCCATATCTCCGCGATATGTACGCTGGGAGCGCTCTACAACTTTTATACCGTTGCCACTTCCTTGTATCATTACCTTGGAATCATTGCCTGCAATCGTGTAATGTGGGGCCGTTTTAAAGGCATCCATACTCAATCCTGCGTCCTGACGAATAATCAAACCTGGACTGTTACCTACAGGAGAGAGGCTAATGCCAGATACACTGGATTCTACACGTTGCTTCAACGTAGATAACTCCGTCGCAGATATCGCTTCACCGACCCATACGGTATAGGTTTGATTGCTTCCATCTAGTTGCAATACAGGATAAGCTGTAAATCCCGCTGCAAGCAAACTTGACTGTGCTGCTTCTGCTTCCTGAAGAGAAGTGTAGTTCCCCGAAGACAGACGTTCGCTTCCGGTTACAACCGGTTTCTGTCCCGCTAATTGAGTCGCAGCTGTCTTTTGAACCCGAGCAACGGCTTGTCCTGCAAGTGCTGCTGTACCGTAATTGCCGGTGTATAGCTGATACAGTGTTTTTCCATTAAATGTCACCGTATACAGCAAAGGTTTATCAGCCGTAGCCTGAAGCAATTTTGCTGCCGCTGCGGCTGTTGTGAAATCAGCAGTCTCCAATACTTTTACGCGGAATCCATCCGCACTAAAACGGGTTTGCCCCGATGGAAGAGTCACATTGGTACCACCACCAGACTGAATACTCCATGAACCTGCTGATTCAAGTGTAATTAGAGGTGTTGTTGATTTATATGTGCTCCCTAAATTCGCAAACATAGCTACTCGAATCAATTGCTCATTATCACCAGCCGCATAAGCTGGCACATGCAAGCACCCTACTGTCAACAGAGCAGCCGCCAGTACCTTCAATCGACGACTCCACTTCTTCGTGCGTATTGCTTTTCCCACAATCAGGCTCCTCTCCATACATGTTCTTCACTTTATATCGGTCAGTTTTCACGGGAATTTCAACTTCCTGTTTAATATCTAGGAATTCCGTTCACTGTTTATAAACGGGTAATGTCGTCTTCTTCATCTATTCTCTCAAGGTTTTCGCATAGACGACGTGCAAAAGCCGAGTCTTACTTACCGTCTCTTGGCGGAACAGGCAAACCAAGATGATGATAGGCTAGATCAGTAACTACACGCCCCCTTGGCGTACGCTGAATCATACCGATCTGCAGCAGATAAGGTTCATACACATCCTCAATCGTCTGAGATTCTTCCCCAATTGTAGCCGCTATCGTATCCAGTCCAACAGGACCTCCCCGGAAGCTGTTAATCATAGACTTGAGCATCTTGTGGTCGATATCGTCTAACCCACGCGGATCAATCTGCAGGCGTTGCAACGCCTCTTCCGCCAGGGCTTGTGTAATAATGCCATCACCGCGTACTTGTGCAAAATCACGTACTCTTTTCAATAATCGGTTTGCAATCCGCGGTGTCCCTCGTGAACGCAAAGCAATCTCCTCCGCAGCATCCCCAACAATCTCTACACCCAGAATATCAGTGGATCGTGAAACGATATACGCAAGTTCATCAACCGTATAGAACTCCAAACGACTAATCACACCAAAACGGTCTCGAAGCGGAGCTGACAAAAGTCCTGCACGTGTCGTAGCTCCTATTAACGTGAATGGAGGCAAGTCCAAGCGAACGGAACGTGCACTTGGCCCTTTGCCAATCATAATATCCAGAGCAGAATCCTCCATCGCCGGATACATCACCTCTTCAACGGTACGATGAAGTCGATGGATCTCGTCAATGAATAACACGTCTCCCTCTTGCAAATTCGTCAGCAGCGCTGCCAGATCACCTGGACGTTCAATTGCAGGGCCTGAAGTGGTTCTCAGGTTTACGCCAAGTTCATTTGCAATAATATTAGCGAGTGTTGTTTTACCTAGACCCGGAGGTCCGTATAATAGCACATGATCCAATGCTTCATTCCGCAATTTAGCGGCTTCAATATATATTTTAAGATTTTCCTTCACCTGATTCTGCCCGATGTATTCATTTAGATATCGGGGACGAAGGCTTAATTCGACGTTCTGATCTTCCATCATCAGGTTAGCGGATATAATCCGTTCATCCATGTTCTTCCCACCCTTTTCTTGCAGGTTACAACTCTAGTACGACGATACAAATGAATATAAATTAACCCGTAAATAACATTTGCAGTGCCCGTTTCATCAACACATCTACAGAATCTGCGGTCGTCACATCTTTTTTCAGCTTGAGCCATACTTTGTCCAGTTCACTATCCGTATATCCAAGCGCCTTCAGACCTTCACGCGCCTCATCCCATGAGGACCCACTTCCAACCTCCTCGGATGGTGGTGCAAAGAGACCCGTTTCATAGGCTGCTGTACCAAAACCATCCAATTTGTCCTTCAAGTCCAGAATCATACGTTGCGCTGTTTTTTTTCCGATACCTGGTAGTTTCGTCAAGAATGTCAGATTCTCCTGATAAATGGCTGTAACCACATGATCAGGTGTGCCACCGGCAAGAATACCTAACGCCACTTTTGGCCCAATTCCAGATACTTCAATCAATTTACGGAACAAACGCTGTTCCTCTCTCGTCACAAATCCAAATAACAGCATCGCATCTTCACGCACATGATGATGGGTGTACACGATGATCTCGCCTTCCTGCTTGGCAAACGCATAGGGGTTCGGACAGAACACACGATAACCCACCCCATGCACATCTAAAACAATATAATCACTCTCGACATGTATAAACTGTCCTCTTAGAAAATCAATCATTTTCGCAGTACCTCATTCAACTTGGAATTTAATGTATAAGAATGTGCATGACAAACAGCAACAGCCAGCGCATCTGCAACGTCATCGGGTTTAGGCACAACCTGCAGACGAAGGAACATTTTGACCATCTCCTGCACTTGTTTCTTCTCCGCCTTGCCATAGCCTACAATCGCCTGTTTGATCTGCATCGGGGTATATTCCGCAATAGGCAGACCTTTCTGAGCAGCAGCAAGAATCATGACCCCTCGGGCCTGGCTGACAGACATCGCTGTTGTTACGTTACGGTTAAAAAAGAGTTTCTCCAGTGCGACCGCATCTGGCTTATACTTATCAATCAGTTGCACCATGCCTTCATATACGTGAAGAAGCCGATCCTCATCTGGTGTATGTGCCTCCGTCTGAATACATCCATATTGTACGGGCACAACCTTGTTCCCGATTTTATCTACAAAACCAAACCCCACAATCGCAATACCCGGGTCAATTCCCAAAAAACGCAAAACCATCTCTCCCTTACAAAAGCGAACATATGTATCGTTCATTTCATTATAACAAAAGATAGGCCTTGCGGCAGGAAAAACTTTGTCTATGCCAAAGCCTATCGTAATTCGTGACTTTTCTTCAAAATTTTCATTTTTATAGAAGAGTTAACTTATAAAAACGACAAAAAGGACATCCGCACGATGTCCTTCCGTAGCCATCTCTTCTATCCACTTATCTTCATACACGTTTCCCGAAGGTAACTCTACACCTTTGACTTAAAGGTTGTATTCCTTATACGGGTTGGCTTATCCGCCATTCCGAAGTAAATGATGCGTTTCATCCACAGCAAAGTCACTAAACGTCGAAATTACACTGTCATATTCATCTTTATCCTGTATTCGGATGCCTTCTTGCAATTGCTCCAGCACTCCTTCAGGCAATGAACTTTCCAATGTACCTACATCGAGTTGAAAAAACGTACGAATAACATTCTCTTCAGCGGGTTTGCCCTCATACAGATTGAGATGACCTGTAGCATCGATACTGATGTAGGCTTCTTGTTTACAAACAGGTGAAAGATCATCCACGCTTTGATTCAAATGTAACGTATCCGAGGAAGTAACCTTCGCTTCCCACTCTGGATGTTGAGCAAGCAGCATTTTTAATTGAGGGATATCCATTCTCCCCAGCTGTTCAGTTTCAACACCACAAATATATTTGGTTTGTAAAACAACACGTATTAATTGGTCTGCACCCGTTTCAAGTTGCTCTACAATCACCTGAATCTCATGTGCCGATCGTTGATCCTGTTTAACTGGGCCCATAACATTTACGGCTTCACCAAAATCGGTTGTTAGTAAACGCTCAACTGCTGCTGATATAGATAAACCACGGTACGCTAATATTGTAACCGCACATATAGCGGCAACCATCCACAAGGTTCGTTTCCATCGTCGCCAGCGTCTCTTTAATTGTTTTCGTAAGGTGAACCTGTTCACATAAACCCCTTCAATCACTTTTTTAAACCTATTGTGACCTAATGGAGAAACCTTTATGCAAACCCACCTCTTTAAACTCTTGAAAGCCTTGACCTTGACAAGTTGCGGTAATCGAGAGATCAAGAGATCCAAATTTATGAAGTGAATATCTACTAAAATCAAAAAAATCACCATCTGATTAGATAGTGATTTTTAGAAATCGGGATGACACGATTTGAACATGCGACCCCCTGGTCCCAAACCAGGTGCTCTACCAAGCTGAGCTACATCCCGTTATATATACCGGCGAGAGGACTCGAACCTCCACGGTTTCCCACTCGATTTTGAGTCGAGCGCGTCTGCCATTCCGCCACGCCGGCAAACTATGAAAATAATGGCGCGCCCTGAGAGATTCGAACTCCCGGCCTTTTGATTCGTAGTCAAACGCTCTATCCAGCTGAGCTAAGGGCGCAAAATATTGGAGCGGAAGACGGGAATCGAACCCGCGACCCTCGCCTTGGCAAGGCGATGCTCTACCGCTGAGCCACTTCCGCATGATAAAAATGTAAATATGGCGGAACCGACGGGATTCGAACCCGCGATCTCCTGCGTGACAGGCAGGCATGTTAGGCCAACTACACCACGGTTCCAGATCACTTTCGGTTAGGAAAGCTACAATTGCGGGGGCAGGATTTGAACCTGCGGCCTTCGGGTTATGAGCCCGACGAGCTACCGGGCTGCTCCACCCCGCGTCATTAGAAAACATATATGGTGGAGGCTGAGGGGATCGAACCCCCGACCCTCTGCTTGTAAGGCAGATGCTCTCCCAGCTGAGCTAAGCCTCCATAATATGACCCGTAAGGGATACTCTCACTTCGTTCGAGACTGCGAAGCAGTTCCTATCGATGCTAATCCTCCGACGAACCTTTGGGATTCTCATCCCACTCTTTAGTTATTAAAAATAACTATGACCCGTAGGGGATTCGAACC